>JAQCGT010000084.1 GCA_027730505.1 Actinomycetota bacterium
TCGCTGCCATAACCCCGGCCACTAGACCTTCGAGCGCGCTGGCAACCTCGTCAAGCACCCGTGCGATTCGCTCCCGGCCAGCGATTGGAAGCCCATGAGCGGGAAGGAGGAGTTCAGGCTCGCGCGCTGCGATCGAGCGCAATGCGGCCGCCCACTCGCCCGGGTAGCGCTGCACCTTCTGCGGATTTCCGGCGTTCGGAAAGGTCCAGCACAGAAAGTCACCCGTGACGACAGCCCGCTGGCTTGGAATCCACGCCCAGAGATGGTCGTCGGTCTCACCTCGGTCATGGACGAATTCGATCTCGGTGTCGCCGATGACCTCGGTGTGATGGTCGTCGACCACGAGATCGGGTTCAAGCGTGCCCAACGGGATGAAACTCTGCCAGTCCGAAGCATTGCGGGCCTCTGCGCCGTCCTCCTCGGGTGAGAGGCCCACTTTGAGGTCGCCGTTGATTCCACCGAACTGGCGGACGTTGATCAGGATATTCCAGTCGTTGGTTGCTCGGTAGCGAGCAAGTCGGTCTGCCACTCGACGGTGTCCAATCACCGTTGGCGTTCCCCAGCGTGCAGCGAAATCACGACTCCCACCGACATGGTCCGCATGGCCGTGCGTATAGACAAGGTGGCGAACCGGCTGACTTGACCAACCTGCGATGGCGGCGGCGACATCGCGGCCCGAACGGCCACCTGAGGCGTCGAAGGCGACGAGTTCCTCTCCGGTATCGACCACTACCGAGTGACTGAAACTCTCCACAATCGCCACGCCGTCGGCAAGCTCCGACAGCTCGTTGTTGACACGGTTGACCGGCTGGTCCACGTTCCCGGTGTCGATGATGCGAGCGGAGAGGTCAAGCAGGTCAGCCACCCGCACGACCGTAGTCTGAACTCCTCACGACAGCGACCAGCGGTGAGCAACCCCGGCCGGTAGGGGGACGTCGAATGCGTTGAGCGTGAAGGACACCGTGGTGTAGTAGCCGGCCAACGTGACTGCTTCGACTGCAGCCGACTCACCAATCAATTCGCAGACCCGCATGATCTGTTCCTCTGAAGGATGACCCTGCTCCAGCAGCGCTCTGACTAGTTCATACACGGCGCCATTCGTCGCCCCTCCGTATTGGTTGACCGCAGCGGAGTCAACCGTCGCGATGGCTTCGATGAGGTCAGTCGACATACCCTCGGCGGTCGCGATGCCCGAATGGGCCCAGAACTCGAACTCGCTTCGCCAATGGGCGCCAACGGTGAGAATCACCAACTCGCGCATGATCGGATCGAGTTGTGATGAGAATCTGAGCCGTTCTCCGGCCTCGGCGAGCGCCTTGCCGATCTCGGGGACCTGCAACCAAGCATTGAAGGGCCCGGCAAGGACACCGTTAGCGACCATCCAGGCTGCAGAGCCGCGTGGCCCGTCAACCACCAGATCCCAGAGCCGCCGCTGCGCGTCGTCGAGCTCATGTTCGGTGACGGCGCGGAGTCGACCGACTCTGTGAGCCCGATCGTCAGAATCCATAGTTCACGACCTGGTTCATTGGACGAGTGGAAGCACGTCGGTGGCGAGTCGGTGCATTTGTTCAGCGACCTTCGAATACGGGTCACCGGGCATGCCGGGGAAGAGGATCAAGTTCTCAAGCCCTAGCTCGTCCCGGTAGGTCCCGATGATCTCCGCCACATCGTCAGGTGACCCCACCGCCCACGTCCGCTGCCTGTCCATCGAGTCTTCGAGGGTGGGGATCAGACCGGGCGGGGACGGTTTGCCATCGTCGCCCATATAGCCCTTCGACCATCCGTAGGGCCCGAGGAACTTCCAGAACTCGTCGTGTCCGTTGCGCACTGACGCAATGGCTTTCTCGCGGTTGTCTTCGACACAGGTGCACAGCACCAGCGTTCGCAGTTCGCCCCGGGAGAGGTCACGACCATGGCTCTCGGCGTGGACCTCAGCGAAGCGTTCCCACCGCATCTTCGTGAAGGAGTGGTGGTTGTTCCAGAACACTCCACCCCACCCCGCTTGCGCCACCTGGTCGAGCGTGGGAGGTGACGTGATCGCCTGCCAGATCTCATATGGATAGAGCGGTCGGGGCAACAGGCTCAACTCTTCAACGAATCCGCCCCGGTCAGGTATCCCGACGGGAGGGAAGTCGTAGACATCGCCGTGGAACGAGAACGATTCGTTGTCGAGCGCCAAGCGGATGACCTGCATGGCTTCATCGAACATCGCACGGTTCAAGTCGTCGGCGTCTTTGCGATCGGGATTGTCGTGGCTGCCGATCTTCGTGCCGAGGGTCTCGGCCTCCCGAGGCACGGTGCCGCGGCCGACGCCGAGGATGCCGCGTCCACCGGAGACGTTGTGCAACGTCGCGAAGTCCTCGGCCAACTTGAGCGGGTGCCATTGCGGCACGATGTTGAACGCCATGCCGATGCGAATGCGCTCGGTGCGCTCAGCGAGAATCGCCCCTATCAGGAGACCATTGGGAACGATCTCGTATCCCTCGTGCTGGAAATGATGTTCGGTGAGCCAGAACGAGTCGAAGCCGAGGCGATCAGCGAGCACTCCCATATCGAGAATCTGCTCGGTCGCCCTCCATACCTCGGCGGCGCCATAGCGGCGATCCGTCGGCGCGGGCGGACCAGCGCCAGCATCATCCATCTCGACGCCGCCGAACAGGAAGATTCCGGTCCTCATGGCTCCGATGGTGTCACAGCGCCGACGGCTCCGCGGAGTCGGCGGGCCAGTGGTGATCCCTCCACACACCAGGGCGTCGCAGCACCGAGCGGTGCCATCTCGAGGGTGTCAACGCGATGGCCCGCGGTTCATCCTCGAACATCCATCGGGCGAAGTTTCGGCGCCCCCACGAACCACTTCGTTCAACGATGTTGAGGGCGATGTCGGCGCCCCGACGCGATGCGAGCACTTTGCTCAATCGGTTCGACATCCGATGGTCAGCGAAGAGATGATGCCGCACCGCTTGTTCGTACTTCGCCGCGCGGTCGGCCGGATCGGTGCCAGCCAAGATCGACTCGGCAGCAACCCGTCCGGTGAGCAGGGCCTGTCCGATGCCCTCACCGGTGAGGACGTCGGTGGCGGCAGCAGCATCACCGACGAAGAGAACTCGCCCACTCGACAACGGCATGGCATCGATGCGGGCCGGGATAGGCCACGCCGTGTGTCTTCCGATCGGCTCTGCCCCCGGACCGAGAGCGTCCACCACGTGCTCACGGCGCAGGAGGTCACGCCACGTTTCAGCGAGGTCACGCCCCGACAGCCGACCGTCGCGCAACACACCAAAACCGATGTTCGCCCGACCGCCCGGGAGCGGAAACGACCAGGCGTATCCGGGCAGCAGGTCGGGTTCGAACCAGACGATGAGGCGTTCAGCGGCGGGGCCCGTCACATGCTCTACGTACTGGCGGAAGGCGTGCCATTCGCCGCGATACCCGGCGACCCCGGCGCCGAGCATCCTGCGGATGGGCGACCACATGCCATCAGCCGCGATCACGGCGTCGGCGCGCACGACACCAAGACCATCGACAACCACATCGATTGCGTCGGCTCGGCGGTGGACCCCAGAAGCCGTCACGCCCTGATGGACCGTGGCTCCACACGCTGCGGCAAGTTCGATCAGCGCAGCATCAAGGTCGAGTCGTGTCGCAACGGCGGCGTACACGCCGTCACCGGGAAGAGGAATCTCGAACTCGCGGCCGCTTGGTGATCTGAGCCAGGCCGAGCCGACAGGATTCATGCTGGGCACAGTCGTTGGGTCGAGTCCGAGGAATTCGAGTTCGCGCAGAGCGAGGGTGGTGAGTCCATCACCGCAGCACTTGTCTCGCGGGAACACCGCTTTGTCGGTGACGATCACCGACGAGCCGCTTTTGGCCAGAACAGACGCAGCCGCCGAGCCAGCCGGTCCACCACCGACGACGAGGACGTCACAGCGGTGGTCGGGCTCTGGGATCATTCCCGGCAGGCTAGGGGCCGGGCCGTGTGGCTGTGATGCGGAGCACGATCCTGTAGCGAGTCCCAGCGTTGGCCTGCGGCACTCCCGATCCGTAATGTGGAGACCGGACATCAAGTCGGATGTCACAACTCTCGAATCTCGAACGGAGGACCCATGGCACGGTTGTGCGAAGGTCGGGTTGCCATTGTCACCGGCGCTGGCCGAGGAATCGGCCGTGAGCATGCCCTGAGCTTGGCTCGGCATGGCGCCAAGGTCGTCGTGAATGACCTCGGTGGCGACGTCAACGGCGAGGGTGGCGATCTCAGCCCGGCGCAGACGGTGGTCGAAGAGATCATCGCTATGGGCGGCGAGGCAGTCGTGAACGGCGACAACGTTGCCGATTTCGATGGGGCCGGACGTCTCATCGCCCAGGCCATCGACACCTTTGGCGACCTTCATGCGGTCGTCAACAATGCTGGGATCCTGCGCGACCGAATGTTGGTGAACATGACCGAAGCCGAGTGGGACGCCGTGATCAACGTGCACCTGAAGGGCACATTTGCCCCGGCTCGACATGCCGTTGGGTTCTGGCGCGACCGGTCCAAGGCTGGCGACGCAGTGAGCGGACGCATCATCAACACGTCGTCGGTGTCGGGTATCTACGGCAACCCGGGTCAGACCAACTACGGGGCAGCCAAGGCCGGCATTGCAGCGTTCACCGTGATCGCCGCTCTTGAGATGGCGCGTTACGGGGTGACGGTGAATGCGGTGGCACCGGTCGCGTTGACGCGCATGACTGAGAACCTCGGACCCGCGCCGGAGACGCCCGAGGAGGCCGATATGCGGTCCCCACGGTGGATAGCGCCGATTGTGACGTGGCTGGCGTCTGAGGAATCCAGCGGTGTCACCGGTCGAGTCTTCGAGGCGTCCGGGGAGTTCTTGGCAGTCGCCGAGGGTTGGGTGCGTGGCCCGTCGACAAGTCCGATAGACGACCCTGAGGCACTCGGCCCCATCGTCGAGACGCTCATGGCGAAGGCCCGTCTCAATTCTGGAATGAACGGTGTTCCAGGCGGTCCACCCCAACCACAGGCAGGAGGCTGACATGCCACTCGACCCAAGTGCAGTCGGAGCGAAAGGGGACTCGGTTGAGATCTCCTGGGACTCGAAGGACTGCTTGCTCTACGCCGTTGGCATCGGTGCCGGCGCCGATGATCTGGTCTTCACCACCGAGAACTCTGAAGGTCTGACCCAGCGCGTGTTTCCGACCTTCCCGGTGGTGCTCGGATGGGGTAAGGGATCTCCGATGCGGTCGGTTGGCGAGTTCGATCCGGCGCTGCTTGTCCACGGACAGCAGGCCGTGACGCTTGAGCGCGCACTGCCGGTTGAGGGGCGAGCCGTGATGCAGGCCGAGATCGTCGCCATGTACGACAAAGGCAAGGCGGCTGTGGTGGTCACCGAGACGTCGCTGACCGATGACGATGGGCTCCTGTGCAGTCTGCGCTCATCGGCATTCATCCGTGGTGCCGGAGGTTGGGGAGGCGACCGCGGGCCATCGGGTTCGGTCAACGTTCCCCCCGACCGCGATCCGGATCACCTCGTGTCGTACACCACGGCCAGGGACCAGGCGTTCGTCTATCGGTTGTCGGGTGACCGCAACCCGCTTCATACCGATCCGACCTTCGCCGCGCGCGGCGGCTTTCCGACGCCAATCCTGCACGGACTCTGTTCGTATGGCTTCACCGGTCGGGCTCTGCTCCACTCGGTGTGCGGATCAGACCCCGCCCGCTTCAATCACATCGAGGCGCGATTTGCGTCGCCCGTAATCCCTGGTGACACCCTCGATGTCCGCATGTGGAGCGTCGGTTCGGGAGAGACCCTGTTCACCACCTCGGTCGGAGACCGCACGGTCATCGACCAGGGGCTCCTGCGCCACTCATAGGAGACTCGATGTCAATCGATCCGCGGTCGATGTACCGCACATTTCGGTCGGTGGTTCGGTTCAAGCCGATCGAACTCGATCCAGTCGAGCGACGACTTTCGTCGTGCGCGACGGTGGACGACTTGCGTCGTATCGCTCGCCGGCGGTTGCCGCGGGGGGTGTTCGATTACATCGATGGTGGAGCGGAGGATGAGCGCACGCTCGCCCGTAATTCATCGGCGTTTGGTCGGATCGGTTTCCGCCCGAATGTGCTGCGCGATGTGAGCGAGCTCGATCCGTCGGTGGACTTTCTCGGTCGCAGATTGCCGATGCCGCTGATGTTGTCGCCCACCGGTTACACGAGGATCACTAACGCCCAAGGTGAACTGGCTGTTGCTCGCGCCGCGGCTCGGGCCGGAGTTCCGTACTCATTGTCGACGATGGCCACTCGCTCGATCGAAGAGGTGCGCAGCGCTTCGCCCGACGGCGACCTGTGGTTCCAGGTCTATACATGGCGCGATCGGGGGCTCGTCGCCGAACTTGTCGCCCGGGCGAAAGCTGCCGGGTATCGCGGACTGTGGCTCACCGTTGACACCGCTGTGCTCGGACGACGCGAGCGTGACGTGCGGCGCGGGTACACGATTCCGCCGAAGATCGGTCCCGGAACGATTGTCGACGGCATTCTTCATCCCGGGTGGACACTGGACTTCATTACGAACCCACCGATCATGTTCGCCAACGTCGTCGGGCACGACGGCCACGATGAGGATGGAACCGACCCGATCTCTCTCGCCGAGCACGTGATGCGCAGCTTTGACCAGCGGCTGTCGTGGGACGACGTGGAGTGGCTGCGATCGCTTTGGGATGGTCCGATCATTCTGAAGGGCATCCAGCGAGTTGACGATGCGTTGCGGGCGGTCGATGCCGGCGTCGAGGGCATTGCGCTCTCGAACCACGGGGGTCGACAGCTCGATGATGCACCGAGCCCTGTCGAACTCATCGAGCCGGTCGCCCAGGCGGTTCAGGGTCGGGCGAACGTCATCTGCGATGGGGGTATCCGTCGGGGCAGCGACATCGTGAAGGCGCTCGCCCTCGGGGCCGACATGTGTTCAATCGGCCGGCCGTATCTCTATGCAATGGGCGCTGCGGGTGAGCGCGGGGTGGATCACCTCCTCGACTTCTTCCGCGACGGCATGCTCCGAACGATGGCGTTGTCAGGTCGTCGAAGCATCGAGGAGATCGATCGGGATCTCGTCGAGTGGCGAGTGTGACAGGATCACGCGATGCCGCTCGATCCAGCTGCCGAACAGTTCCTGAAGTTCCTCGTTGAGGCCGGTCGGCCCCCACTCGAGCAGAACACCCCAGACGAGGCACGTGTTGGTTCAGCAGCGATGGCGGTGTTCGCCGGCGAGGGCGCGAAAGTCGCTTCGGTTGAGACGCACCACATCGATGGTGTTCGCTGTGAAGTGGTACTTCCTGATGCTCCTGGCCCGTATCCGACGCTCGTGTGGTTTCACGGCGGCGGGTGGGTGATCGGCTCGGCTGAGTCATCGGTGGCGATCTGTCGTGACCTGGCCGCAGGGGCTCGATGTGCCGTGGTCTCGGTCGACTACCGCCTTGCCCCGGAACACCCAGCCCCGGCAGCGATGGTCGACTGTCTCGGGGTGACCGCTTGGGTGCTTGAACACGGCCGTGAGATCGGGCTCGATCCCACCCGGGTGGCGGTGGGCGGTGACTCGGCCGGGGGCAATCTGGCCGCCCTTGTCGCGCTCGAACTGGGCGAGAAACTCAAGCATCAGTTACTCGTGTACCCGGCCACCGATCTCACGCTCTCACGCCCGTCGATCTCTGAGAACGGCGAGGGCTTTCTGTTGACCGCGGCAGGCATGCGATGGTTCGTGGACCATTACTTGACCGGTACAGGAATCTCGCCGGCGGATCCGTCGGTATCGCCGATCTATGCGACGCAGGCTCGACTCGGCTGCTCGGCGTCGGCATCGGTGATCACTGCAGAATTCGATCCGTTGCGCGATGAGGGCGAGGACTATTCCGATGCGCTGACGGCCGCAGGGGTCGCGACCGAACTTCGGCGCTTCGAAGGACAGATACATGCGTTCTTCGGCCTCCGGGCGGCGATCCCCGATGGAGGAGAAGCGATCGACTGGGCTGCGGCGAGACTCGCCCAGGCGCTTGCCTGATATCTCGCTGACCTAGGGGCGGATGATGTTGGCGAGGTGAGCGACAACGTCGCCGACGGCGATATCCGAGCGCTCACCCGATTGGCGATCCTTCACCTCGACAAGGCCGTCATCGATGCCGCGGCCGACCACCACGATCGTCGGCACACCGATCAGTTCCGCGTCCTTAAACCGCACGCCTGGTGAGACGCCCTCACGGTCGTCGAACAACACGCTGATACCAGCGGCCTCGAAGTCGGCGGCGAGCGCCTCAGCCGCAGGTCGCTGTGGCCCTCCTTCTTTGCCGGCAATCACGAGGTGCACATCAGCCGGCGAGACTGCCCGTGGCCAGCACAGCCCCGATTCATCGTGGCTCGTCTCAGCGATCGCAGCGACGGCCCGGGATACGCCGATTCCATATGACCCCATCGTGACCGTCACGAGTGCACCGTCGGCGTCGAGCACCTTGAGATCGAGCGCCTCGGCGTACTTCCGGCCCAGTTGGAAGATGTGGCCGATCTCAATGCCCTTCGCCGATTCGAGACCGGCTCCGCATTCTGGGCACGGGTCACCGTCGAGCACTTCGGCAGCTTCGATGGTGCCATCGGCAGTGAAGTCACGGCCGGCGACGAGGTCGATCACATGCTGTCCTCGGCTGTTCGCCCCCGTGACCCAGGCCGTACCGCTCGCCACCCGAGGGTCCACCAGGTATCGGATCCCCGAGAGAGAGTTCGTGCCGAGCGCGCCCGGTCCGATGTACCCCTTCACGAGTGCGGGGTGTGAGGCAAAGTCGGCCTCGGTGAACGGAACCGGCTCCGCCGGAGCAACCTGGGCCTCGACGCGTTTCATGTCGACATCGCGATCGCCGGGTATCCCGATGGCCAGCGGCTCGACCGAGCCATCCGGGTGCACCAAGTTGAGAACCACGTTCTTGAGCGTGTCAGCGGCCCGCCATGGACGCTCGGCTCGGACCAAGTCCGGTCGGTCGTTGAGCAAGGCGACGAGCGAGTCGATCGTGGGGGTGTCTGGCGTG
>JAQCGT010000085.1 GCA_027730505.1 Actinomycetota bacterium
ACATGCGGATTTCTGGAACGCATGGGACCCAGCGAAACTCGAACGCGAGGTTCGCCACTGCATCAATCGAAACCTGCCCTGTTCAGTGGTGAACTGACGCAGCCTCTCAGCGTCCGGTCACATCCGTCCGGCATCGATCACTTGCCGGAGGAACGCCTTCGTCCGTTCTGCCCGCAGCGCTTTGACGTTCGCCCCAGCGGTGCTGTCTCGAGTATCACACCTTCACGGAGAAAGCAGACGGTGTCGGCAATCTTGCGGGTTGCGATGGCCTATGGAATTAACTGTGTCGGCTTGACGCTGAGACACAGTGTGTCTTATCGTCTCAGATGTGACGTCCGACACGCCGGCACCGCTCTCTGCGATTGAGCAGCGCGTGCTCGATGCCGCCCTCGAATGCAGCGCCCGTTGGGGGTTCGCCCGTGTGACGATCGACGACATCGCTCGGTCCTCAGGTGTATCCCGGGCGAGCATCTACCGGTTCTTCCCCGGAGGAAAGGAAGTGTTGTTCGAATCGCTTCGTGTGCGCGAACTCGAGGCCTTCTTCACCGAGTTGCGAACCGAGGTGGCAGCAAGCGAGTCGCTCGAGGACTTGATGGTGCGCAGTGTCGTCACTGCCACGCGCTGCCTACGCAATGACGCCCACTTGGCGTCGATGCTCGCAAGCGAACCCGGTGAAGCCCTTGGGCAGTTGACCGTCGACGGACTGCCGCGGATCATCCGAATGGCATCGATGACACTCATCCCGCTGGCCCGACCATTTATGGCTCCCCATGATGCATCTCGGGTGATCGATCTGCTTGCCCGCCTCACGATCTCGTACTTCCTTGCGCCGAGCGAGGACGTCGACCTCACCGACGAAGCCGATGCTCGTCGGTTCCTCGCCCCTGTTCTCGCCGTCGCGGCGGGAGCCGGGTCCGAACATCCCATCACCCCCGACAGGAGCAGCCGATGAGCACCACCGAATCCCATGCCACCAACGCCGAGATCATTGGACGCGACGACATCGACGACATTGAGGCGATCCTCTCAGTGTCGAACGTCGATGTCGACGAAGTCGAGCATGTGGTGCGCAACAACGCCGACACGATCTTCACGTGGGATTACTCGCTCGCCCGCCCCCAGCTGCGCAAGTTGTACGAAAAGGCGAAAACCGGTCAGTGGAACGCCACCACCGACCTACCGTGGGACACCGAGGTGGAGCTCGATGAGGTCGTTACGGCCGATCAGGCTGCCTTCGCCGCCGGTCTCAGCCCTGACCACTACGCAGGCACGGTCGTCGAGAAGTGGGGCGACAAAGAGTGGCTCGAGTTTGGCATCGACCAGCGCCGCTGGACACTGTCGCAGTTCCTTCACGGTGAGCAGGGGGCACTGTTGTGCACGGCGAAGATCACCGAGACTGTGCCGTGGTACGACGCCAAGCTGTACGCCGCCACGCAAGTGGTCGACGAGGCCCGCCACGTCGAGGTTTTCGCCCGGTATCTCGATGAGAAACTCGACGGTGGCTTCCAGGTGAACGCCCACCTGCGCATGCTCCTCGACGACATCATTGAGGACTCCCGTTGGGACATGACCTATCTCGGCATGCAGGTCATGGTCGAAGGTCTGGCCCTAGCGGCATTTGGCTTCATGCACCAGATGACCGAGGAACCGCTGCTCAAGCAGCTCCTGCGTTATGTGATGAGCGATGAGGCTCGCCACGTGGCCTTCGGCGTGCTGTCGCTCAAAGAGGTGTACGACGGAATGACCGATGCCGAAATGAAGGACCGCCAGGAGTTCGCCTTCGAAGCGGCCATCCGCATGCGCGATCGTTTCCTCTCGCAGGAGGTCTGGGAGAAGCACGGCGTGAACCCGAAAGATGTGGTTCCCCTCGTGCTGCGCGACCCGACCCGTGACGTCTTCCAGCAGATGCTCTTTTCGAAGATCGTGCCCAACTGCAAGAAGCTCGGTCTGCTCGACCGCAACGATTCGTGGTTGCGTCGTCGATTCGAGGAGATGAACGTGATCCAGTTCGAAGACTGGGAGGACACGGGCAGCGAGTACGTGAAGTTCGAACTCGAGGGTGCCGAATCCTGACACCCGGCTCGCCGAGCGGGGCGATGGCTAGTCTCGTGGTCGCATGAGTTCCTCGCCCCGCTTCGGCCGCATCCTCACCGCACTCGTCACCCCGTTCGATGCGAACGGTCGCGTCGATCTCGACGAGGCGCAGCGTCTTGCTCGGCATCTCGTCGCCGAGGGAAATGAGGGGTTCATCGTCTGCGGTACGACAGGGGAATCACCGACGCTGACCGATGACGAGAAGCTCTCGATGTTCGCAGCGATAGTCGAAGCCGTCGACGTGCCGGTGGTGGCTGGCACGGTCGGCAACGACACCGCTCATTCGATCGAACTCACTCGGCGGGCTGCCGGCATCGGTGTCCACGGGGTCTTGACGCTCTGTCCCTATTACAGCCGCCCCTCACAGGCGGGGATCGAGGCTCATTTCCGGGCGATCGCCGAGGCGGTTGATCTGCCGCAGATCATCTACGACATCCCGGTGCGCACTGGACGGAAGGTCTCGTCTGAGGTGCTCGTCCGGCTTGCCAGCGAGGTTCCGAACATCGTCGCATTGAAAGACGCTGCGGGCAGCCCGGCCGAGACCGCCCGAGTGATCTCATCCGCGCCGGGTGACTTCGAGGTCTACAGCGGCGACGACGCGCTGACCCTCCCGTTGCTCGCCGTCGGGGCCGTGGGAACAATCGGTGTCGCCACCCATTGGACAGCGCCCGATCATGTCGAGATGTTCAACGCCCTCGCCTCGGGCGACCTTGCCGAGGCGCGCCGTGTGAACCAACGAATGCTTCCCAGTTTCTCGTTTGAGACCGGTGACGACGCCCCGAATCCGATTCCGTCCAAGGCGATGTTGCGTACGCTCGGGTTCTCGGTTGGGCAGTGTCGTTTGCCGCTCGGAGCGGCTCCAGATGGGCTCGAGGATCGGGCACGCGATGTCTACGCCGAGTTGGTGGCGTCTCGTGGCTGATCCAGTACGGATCGTCTTGCTCGGCGGTCTCGGCGAGATCGGCCGCAACTGCATGGCGATTGAACAGGGGAGTGGCGCCAGTCGGTCGATTGTGCTCATCGACTGCGGGATCATGTTCCCATCCGCCGAGTTGCATGGAATCGATCTCGTGTTGCCCGATTTCACCTACCTGCGTGAGAACGCGGAGCGCATCGCCGGACTGGTGGCGACTCACGGCCATGAGGACCACGTTGGCGGTATCCAGTTCCTTCTTCGTGATGAGACCGGGATCGGCGATCGCCGCACGGGACCGTTGCCGGTCTACGGATCTGCACTCACATTGGGTCTGGCTCGCAATCGGGTCGAGGAGGCGGGTCTGCTCGGTCGGATGACGGCGATGCCCGTGAACGATGGCGACATTGTCGACATCGGGCCCTTCAGCGTCGAGTTCGTACCCGTCACGCACTCGGTGCCTCACGCTCATGCGATCGTCGTTCGTACCTCGCAGGGCGTGGTGCTTCATTCAGGCGACTACAAACTCGATCTCACCCCGGTGGACTCTCGGCGATGTGACCTTGCGAGGCTCGGGCAGATCGCCTCGGCGGAGGGTATCCGAGTGCTGCTCGCTGATTCGACCAACGCTGAAGAGGTGGGGTTCGCTCCGAGCGAGACGTCGGTCGGGGCGGTGCTCACCCGGTTGTTCGCTGAGCATTCGGACCGGCGAATCATCACGGCGAGTTTTGCCAGTCACCTGCATCGCATCCAGCAGATCATCGATGCTGCTGTCGCGTCGGGACGCAAGGTGGCCACCCTCGGACTGAGCATGCGAAAGAACGTACGACTCGGCCGTGACCTCGGGGTGCTGACCGTGCCCGACGATGCCCTCGTTGACATCGAAGAGGTGGACCGCCTGCTCCCTGGTCAGGTCTGTGTGATCTCGACTGGAAGCCAGGGCGAGCCGATGTCGGCGCTGTCGCTGCTGGCGAGGGGAGAGAACCGGTTCATCGAGGTCGACGAGCACGACACAGTGATCCTCTCGAGCCACGCGATCCCGGGCAACGAGAACAATGTCAATCGTGTCATCGACGGTCTTCTCCGCCGTGGTGCACGGGTCGTGCATTCAGGTGTGGCGGACGTCCACGCAACGGGTCACGCCCAGGCCGACGACATCAAGACGTACCTCTCCATTGTGCGACCGACCTGGTACGTGCCGATCCATGGCGAGTATCGACATCTGATCGCTAACGCCGCCCTCGGCGAAGTGATGGGGGTGCCGTCTGAGCGCGTGATCGTGTGCGAAGACGGCGATGTGCTCGAACTCGATGACGAGGGCCTTCGCACTTCAGATCGAGTGCCTGCTGGCTATGTCTACGTCGATGGCATCATCGGCGATGTCGGTCACGGGGTTATCCGTGACCGACGGGTGCTCGCCGAAGAGGGTGTTGTTGTGGTGGTGGCCACCGTCGATGTGCCCTCCGGAACGGTGATCACCGGGCCGGAGATCATTACGAGGGGATGGGTGTACGCGCCTGAAGCAGAGGATCTGCTCGATGAAGCGTGCGACACGGTCGAATCTGCGCTGGTGACTGCGTTGTCGAAGGGTGTTCGCGACGTGGAGGCTCTCGAACGTGAGGTCCGTCGCGCCGCTGGACGGTTCGTGAACGAACGGACGAAGCGACGGCCGATGATCGTGCCTGTTGTCATGGAGACGTGATGGCAAGGTGGGTGCTCGCCCTTGCTGTCCTCGTCGGGTGCTCGGGGTCGAGCTCGGAGGGACCTCGTCCGCTGGTGTCGGAGATGTCGGCCGCCGTCGACGCTGTTGAGGCGCAGTTCGGCGGCGCTGAACTCGAGTATTTCGAGGTATCGGCCGACCTCGACGGCGTGACCGTTGTGCTCGCTGAGCGTGAGGTTGACTCCACCGGGACCACCAGCGGAATGTTTGCGACGCCGTATCGGTGGGAGGGCGGAACGCTCACCCGCACGAGCGAGACGATGCAGGCCGAGGGTGCAACATTTCTCGGCTCGGCACTGAATCTCGATCCATCGACGATCTTCACTGGAATCGAGTCCGAACTCGTGGATCCATCGTTCATCGACCTAGCGGTCCAAGGTTCCGAATCGGGGATCATCATCGATGTGACCGTGGAGAACTCCAAAGGTGGGCGCCTGCTCGTGCTCGTGAACCCCGAGGGGCGGGTACTCGGCGTCCAGGCGTCCTGAGTTCGAGCGAATGCCCCGAGAGGGTCGCACCGCATTGGTACCGTGGCCATGTCATGGCTCAGCGTCCGAAGAAGTCAACATCGCCCAACCGCGCTCCGGCGAAGGGTTCGCGAGCGTCGGGATCGAAGGGATCGCCATCGGGCCGAGGGCGCTCGTCGGTGCCGGCCCACGGCCGTGATTCCGGGTTCATCGGGGTGATCCTCATCGCCGTCGGTGTGCTGTTCGCCCTGGCGCTCTGGTTCGGGTTGGCGGGTCCTCTCGGCGACGGCGCAGACACGGTGCTGGCGTGGCTGCTCGGAGTCGGTCGCCGATTCCTTCCGCTCGCCCTGGTCGCAGGAGGCGTCGCGCTCGTTCGGGAAGGGGAGACCTCGTCGCCAGCGCGCCTCGGTGCCGGCTGGACCATGGTGACACTGGCGTTTCTCGGACTGGTGCATGTCATCAACACGCCCTCGGCGCTCAGCGACCTCGATGCTCTTGGAGATGCCGGGGGGCTGCTCGGTGTCGTCGTCGGTGAGCCGAGCGAACGTCTACTCGCGCCCGCTGGCGCTGGGGTCCTGCTCAGCGCACTTCTCATCGGCGGTATTGCGATCATCACCCGCACGACGCTGCGAACTATGGCGTTGCAGACCGGCCAGGGAGTGGGGGCCGTATTGCGACCGCTTGGCCGGTATGTCCGACGGTCGGTCAGTGAGCTTTCGACGCTTCAGAGCGAGCGAGCCGAGATCCGTCGCCGGCGGGCGGCCGACGCCGACGATGACCTCGAGCTCGGTCAGGCGACGTCAGGCCTGGCTCCGAGCATCGACCCACTCGCAACGCCCCCCACTCTCTACGACTTGGCCGCCGATGATGAATTCGCCGAGGGCACGGTGCCACCGCAGGCCAAGACGTCTCGGCGGAAGAAGGATCCAGCGGTCTCCAAGCCGGCGGCACCCGTCGCGCCAGCGACGCAGGTCACCCCCGGCCAGTGGGTGTTGCCGCCGATCGGATATCTGGAACAGACAGGTGTGCAGACCGTTGACATGAAAGGCGTGGAGGAGCGAGGTCGCACACTGCAGGAGTCTCTTGCCCAGCACGGGGTCGAGACGCAGCTGGTCGGCTCTACGGTGGGCCCCACCGTGACCCGCTTCGAACTCGAACTCGGGCCGGGGGTCAAAGTTGCGAAAGTCACAAGCCTGCAGCGTGACATCGCTTACGCCATGGCCGCCACCGACGTGCGCATTCTCGCTCCTATCCCGGGTCGCTCAGCAATCGGCGTCGAAGTGCCCAATGCGAAGCGTCAACTCGTCGCCCTCGGAGACCTTCTGGTCTCGGCGGAGGCGGGATCGGCCACCCACCCGCTCGAAGTCGCGATTGGCAAGGACATTGCTGGCCGAGCCGTCTTCCTCAACCTGGCCACCACCCCGCACCTGCTGATCGCTGGGGCCACCGGAGCCGGAAAGTCAAGCGGTATCAATTGCATCATCACGTCGCTCCTCATGCGAACGACCCCGGAGCAGGTGCGGCTGATCCTCATCGACCCCAAACAGGTCGAGATGGGTCAGTATCAGCGGCTGCCGCATCTGCTCACTCAACCCGTCACCAATCCGAAGAAGGCGGCGAATGCCCTCGGTTGGGCGGTCAAGGAGATGGAGAAGCGCTATGACGTTCTCTCCGAGTGTGGGTACCGAGACATCACGGGATACAACGCCGCGGTACTGGGCGGCAGCCTCAGCGTCCCTGCCGGCCGTGAAGCATCCGAGTACGAGCACATGCCCTACATCGTCTTGGTGGTCGACGAGTTGAACGATCTCATGATGGTGGCGGCCCGTGACGTCGAGGAGTCGATCACCCGGATCGCTCAAAAGGCGCGTGCTGTGGGCATCCACCTGATCGTCGCCACCCAGCGGCCTTCGGTCAACGTCATCACCGGTGTCATCAAGGCCAACGTGCCAGCCCGAATGGCCTTTGCCGTGTCGAGCCTGACCGACTCTCGAGTCATTCTCGACCAGCCGGGCGCGGAGAAGTTGGTCGGTAAGGGCGACATGTTGCTCCTGCCGGGAAATTCATCGGTTGCGAACCGAATCCAAGGCTCCTGGGTGGGTGAGGAGGAGGTTCGCAAAGTCGTCGATCACTGGCGGGCGCAGGCCCCGGAGCCGATCTACTCCGAGAACGTGGAGGCTGATCCAGGAGCGGCGAGTGGGGGATCGGCGACGCCGCCAGGGTTTGCCTCCGACCTTGACGTCACCTCCGACGCCAACGCATTCTCCGCTGGAGATGACGACGAGGACACGGCGATCATGCGACAAGCCATCGAACTGGTCGTTCGCAGCCAACTGGGTTCCACGTCGATGCTGCAGCGCAAACTCAAGGTCGGGTTTGCCCGCGCCGGTCGCATCATGGACCTGCTCGAACAACGCGGTGTTGTCGGCCCGAGCGAAGGCTCGAAGGCCCGCGAAGTGCTGATGTCGGTCGAGGAGTTTGAGCTCCTCAGGCAGAACGGTCAGATCTGACGCGTCAGCCGCGAGGCGCGGGGTGCTGACCGAAGTCAGGTCGTTCTGTGCGGGTTCGCTTCAGTTCCCAGAATCCGTCGATTCCGCCGAGCGTGAGGACGGCATCCCAGAGCGCGAGTGATCGAGTCCGATCGGGAACCCGAGTGATCACCGGCCCGAACACGCCGCGTCGGACTCCGTCGGGATCGTCGAAGGCGATGATGGGGGTGCCGACGTCGTTGCCGACCAGGTCAAGGCCGCGTTGCATACGTTCGGAGATCACGGCATCCCACGACTCGTCGTCACCTGCGTCGGCCAGAGCTGGATCAAGGCCAAGCGTGGACAATTCGGCTGTGAGGTCGACTGGTTCGCCAGAGTCGAGGATGCGATCGTGATGGATTCGGGTACCCAGATGCCAGTACACAGCGAATGCATCGTCGTCGGATCCGGCCGCCCGAACGGATTCCATCACCCGCAGCATCCGATGCGTTTCGGCAACCGGCGCGTAGTAATCACTCGTCGGATCGGGCCGGTTCTTGAACAAGAGGCTGATCGGCTGCCATCTGACGGACAGTCCTCTGGCTGGGATCACCTCGTCGACCATCCACCGTGCGGTCACCCAACACCAAGGGCACACGGGGTCGACCCAGAATTCGATCTGGCCGGGATCGTGCTTGTTCGCCATGGTCGGACAGTGTGTCAGGGCGTTGAGAATGTCGCACAACAAGGACCGTGCCAGTGACGGGTAACCTCACTTCGGTGACAACGGGCCGACGCTTCTACCTCGAGACGCTCGGGTGTCCGAAGAACCAGGTCGACTCCGACAAGATCGTTGGGTCGCTCCTAGCCGACGGAATGGCTCCGACCGATGACCCGTCGGCAGCAGATCTGGTTGTCGTCAACACATGTGCCTTCATCGATGAGGCACGGCGAGAGTCGATCGACACGATTCTGGCCCTCGACGACCGACGAGCAGATGGGTCGCGTCTGGTCGTCACGGGATGTATGGCCGAGCGATACGGGGACGAGCTTGCGGCCGCACTGCCCGAGGTTGACAGCGTCGCCGGCTTCGGCGTACCCGTTGCTGGACCGACCCCGAGACGCACCATTCCCGTCACAGAAATCCCTCTCCCGACTTTCGATCTGCTCAACCTGCCACGACCCGCTTCGGCGCGCCCATGGGCTTATGTGAAGGTCGCAGAGGGTTGCAACCGATCATGCGGCTTCTGTGCCATCCCCTCGTTTCGAGGTCCACAACGGAGTCGTGATGTCCAGTCGATTCTCGACGAGGTCGAGGCTCTGCAAGCCCGTGAGATCGTCTTAGTGGCACAAGACCTTGCCTCGTACGGGACCGA
>JAQCGT010000007.1 GCA_027730505.1 Actinomycetota bacterium
CTGTGGGAATCGAACCCACGACACCAGCCTTACCATGGCTGTGCTCTGCCGACTGAGCTAAGAGGGCGTCGGGCGCGGCGGTGCCGCGACCGGTCGGTGAGTGTATCGGCGCCACAGCCGTTCCCACCATGGAGTGACTACGCTCGGCGGACGTGCCCGCCGCACCCGCTCCCCGACCCGTCGAGATCCGCCAGGCGACCCCCGACGACGCCGCTGAGATCGCGGAGATCTACAACCACGAGGTGTTGCATACGGTATCGACGTTCGACATCGTCCCGCGGTCGGTCGAGGAGCAGCGAGAGTGGCTGGCCAGTCGTTCCGGAGCATTCTCAGCGATCGTTGCGACCGATCCCATTGATCACAGCGTGCTCGGATTCGCCGCCCTCTCGCGCTACAAGGAACGGGCCGCCTACTCGACGACGGTCGAGGATTCGGTCTACGTCGACCGAGGCCACGCCGGACGCGGTATCGGCCGACTCCTGCTCACCGAAGTCTGCGGCATCGCTCGCGCCAGCGGATTCCACAGCGTGGTCGCTCGAATTGAGGCTGAAGGCACCGCCTCGAGGGGACTGCACGCCGCCTGTGGCTTCGAGCTCGTTGGCATTGAGCGACAGGTCGGCCGCAAGTTCAACCGCTGGCTCGACGTCGCTGTCATGCAACTGGTGTTCTGAGAACGACTCGAGCCGGTCGGAGATTCCGACCGGCTCGAGACGGGGTTGGGCTGATCCAGCTGGTGCTGAAGCAGTCACATCTGTGTTTTTGGTGGGCCGGGAAGGATTTGAACCTCCGTAGGCAATGCCGGCAGATTTACAGTCTGCTCCCTTTGGCCGCTCGGGCACCGACCCCTATGTCGACCTCGGAGGCTATCGGCACCGGTACGGTGTCACCCATGCCGAGTTTCGACATCGTCTCAGAGGTCGACGCCCAGGAGGTCCGCAATGCGGTCGACCAGGCGCAGCGAGAGGTGAGCACACGCTTCGACTTCAAGAACACCGACTCCTCGATCGAGCAGAACGGGATGGTCATCACCCTGCACACGGTGAGCGAAGACCGCCTCGCAGCGCTTCGCGTCGTCCTCGAGGAGCGCCTCGTCAAGCGTGGCGTTTCATTGAAAGGCGTCGACTATGGCGATGTTCAAGACGCCACGCAGAACACGGTGCGGCAGGTCGTCACCATCAAGGTGGGCATCTCCTCCGACAAGGCCAAGGAGATCAACAAGTTGATCAAGGCCGATGGCCCCAAGGGCATCTCGAGTCAGACCCAAGGCGAGTCGGTTCGGGTACAGAGCAAGAAGCGCGACGACCTTCAAGCCGTCATCGCACTGCTCAAGGGTGCCGACCTCGGCATCCCACTGCAGTTCAACAACTTCCGCGACTAGTCCTCCGACGGAGTCTCAGCGGCGCGGCGCTGCAACTCGTCGACAACGCTCGCATCGGCCAGGGTGGTGGTGTCGCCGAGATTGCGACCCTCAGCGACATCGCGCAGCAACCGGCGCATGATCTTGCCCGAGCGCGTCTTGGGCAGATCAGGAGTGAAGAAGATCGCCTTGGGTTTGGCGATGGCACCGATCTCAGAAGCGACATGGTCGCGCAGTGTGGCCACATCGACGTCCTCGCCACCGCGCAGCGTCACGTAGGCGAATATCGCTTGTCCCGTCGTCGGATCGTTGGCCCCCACCACGGCGGCCTCGGCGACACATGGATGCGACACCAGAGCCGATTCGACCTCGGTGGTCGAGATTCGGTGGCCCGACACGTTCATCACATCATCGACACGCCCGAGCAGCCACAAGTACCCGTCATCATCAAGCCGGGCACCATCGCCTGCGAAATATCGGCCCTCGAATCGACTCCAATACGTGTCGACGAAGCGTTCCGGGTCGCCCCAGATGCCGCGCAACATGCCTGGCCAAGGTTGAGTCAGGGTCAGATAGCCACCGCCACGGGTGACCGGACGAGCTGCATCGTCGACCACCTCGATGTTCACCCCGGGCAACGCGAAGGTTGCCGAGCCGGGCTTGGTCACCGTGTGACCCGGCAACGGCGAAATCATGATTCCACCGGTCTCGGTCTGCCACCAGGTGTCGACAATCGGGCAGCGTCCACCGCCGATGTTGGTGTGGTACCACATCCAGGCCTCGGGGTTGATGGGCTCCCCCACCGTGCCGAGGAGCCGCAATGACGAGAGGTCGTGCTTGGCCGGTTCGTGGGCGCCCCACTTCATGAAGGTCCTGATCGCCGTCGGTGCCGTGTAGAAGATCGTCACGCCGTACTTGGCGACGATCTCCCAGAACCGGTCGTTGCCCGGATAGTTCGGCACCCCCTCGTACATGACCTGCGTGGCGCCGTTCGCAAGCGGGCCGTAGACGATGTACGAATGCCCGGTGATCCAGCCGACATCGGCCGTGCACCAATAGACGTCGCGGTCGCGATGCAGGTCGAACACGTTCCGGTGGGTGTAGGCCACGTGGGTCAGGTAGCCGCCTGTCGTGTGCATGATCCCCTTGGGCTTACCGGTCGTACCCGAGGTGTAGAGCAGAAAAAGCAGGTCCTCAGAATCCATCGGCTCAGGGGGGCACACGGCGTCGGCGCTCGCCATGAGGTCGTGGTACCAGTGATCACGACCGTCAACCATCGACACCGGGTTCTCGCCGCGACGCACCACCACCACGTGCTCGATCGACGGCGTGTGCGCCAAGGCCTCATCAGCCGCCGGCTTGAGGGGGAAGACCTCACCGCGCCGATACCCGCCGTCGGCAGTGATGAGCACCTTCGCCTCGGCATCGTTGATCCGGTCGATCAACGACTGTGCGGAGAAACCCCCGAAGACCACCGAGTGGGCGGCACCGATGCGGGCACAGGCCAACATCGCCACCGCCGCCTCCGGGATCATCGGCAGATAGATATTGACTCGATCACCCTTGCCGACCCCGAGACCTCGCAGCGCGTTCGCGAAACGCTGCACCTCATCGAGAAGTTCGCCGTACGTGATCGTGCGCGTGTCGCCGGGCTCGCCCTCCCAATGGATCGCGACCTTTGAACCGAATCCCGCAGCGACATGACGGTCGAGGCAGTTCTCCGCCACGTTGAGCTTGCCGCCCACGAACCACTTCGCGTACGGCAGGTCCCACTCGAGCGTGGTGTGCCACGGCTCCTGCCACGTGACGAGCTCAGTCGCCTGGCGGGCCCAGAACGCCTCGAGATCAGCAGCCGCCTCAGCGTGGAGGGAACCATCACTCACATGGGATCCGGCGACGAACTCGGGCGGTGGAGCAAACGTGCGGTTCTCGTTCGACAGGGCATCGATGGTGTCGTTGTTCTCGGACATCGTCCTCGACTCTAGGACATCGGTCACATCCGATTCATCGCCGCCATTCGCAGACGGTGAACCCGCCCAGACCCTCTTGGTCGCACAACGCCTCGGCTTCGGACACCCGTGAACGCATGCGCAGCGCCTCGAGTCCGGGACGCGCCGCCTGCTCCGCCCACACTGCTCGACCCTCGGCCACCAGTTCGTCGATCCCGTGCAACGCCAGCCACTGTGCCTGCGAACGAATGGTGTCCGCTGACGGCAACTGGTCGATCGGCACTTCGCAGGTGATGTCCTGAGTGCCTGGCTCGTCGAGGTAGTGCCCACCGCGCTCGTGACCCCGGTAGGTGCGAAGCCAGTCCCGCCATGGCCGTGCCGCCAGCCCAGCCGTCGTCGGCGCGAAGTAGTCGAATAACACGAGGGTGCCCGCCAGACGCCCGAGCACGTCGCCAACCCACCGCGCCGCGGCATCGACGAGCGGCGCACGCGCCCCGTGATCAGCGACGACAGGCAATACCGATGGGACAGGATCGAAACGTGCCGAGAGCACCTCGGTGCCTCCTGCCACGAATGCCTCGCGCCACCCGCCGTCGTACACCGCCAACCGGAACGGCAGATTGTCGAGAAGTTCATTCGCCAACACGACTCCCCGCAACTCGCCTTCTGGAAGCGAGGCCAGCGATTTCACACCATCGGGGTGTCGCTCGCGTTGCACACCCGAGATCTCGACGGCGTGATATTCGAGGGCAGGCGCGCACGCCGCACCTGCGGCGCCGATGCCACGGGCGAGAGTGCCCGGACCGGCACCGACCTCGAAGACCGCAAAGCGATCGGGCCGACCAGCTCGCTCCCACTCTGAGTCGAGAAATCGCGCCACCACAGCGGCAAAGAGCGGTCCCACCTCGGCCGATGTGATGAAGTCACCCCGACGACCAGCCGCACCCCCACTTGTGTAGAAGCCGCGCGGCCCGTAGAGGGCGTCAAACACGAACCGGTCGAAACCGACCGGGGCGTCAGCGTCCGAGGGCACCGGTGAGATCGGGAAGGTCGGCGAAGCGCAGAACCAGGCTGGGCAGGATGCCGAGCACCAGTGTGCCACCGGCCGTGATGCCGAGCGCCAACCAGATCGACGATGCCGGGCGGATCGGCGTGGTGTCACCGTCGGGAACCGGAGCCATCCAGATCTGTCGGAGCACCCGCATGTAGTAGCCGGCGGCGATCACCGTATTGACCGCGGCGATGATCGCTAGCACGTAGGCCGAGGTCGACCCAGCGTCGATCAGGGCACGGAATGCCTGAAGTTTCGCGATCCAGATGCCGAGCGGCGGGATACCGGCGAGTGACGCCAAGAAGATCGTCATGAGCAGGCCGAGGCCCGGTGCGTACGACATCAGTCCGCCGAACGATGAGATCTCGCCCGAACGGGTCTTGCGCGCCACTGCGATGATCACCGCGAAGGCACCCAGGTTCGAGAATGCGTAGATCAAGAGGTAGATCACGACTGCTCGAAGTGCTGACTCGGCTGCGGACGTCGCCATGACCGCGAGTGGCATCAAGATGAATCCGCCCTGGCTGACCGACGAGTACGCCAACATGCGCACGATGTTCGTCTGGCGCAGAGCGACCACATTGCCGACCGTCATCGTCAAAGCCGCCATCACCCAGATCATCGGCGAGTGCACTTCATCGGCACCATGGAGGCCGAGGTAGAGCATCGTCAGGAGCGCCACGAAACCCGCTGCCTTGGAAGCCACCGACAAGAACGCCGTCACCGGCGTGGGCGCACCCTCATAGGTGTCTGGTGCCCAGGTGTGGAACGGCACGGCCGAGATCTTGAAGGCGAATCCGGCGATAACGAACACCACGGCGAAAACCTGCATCGCCGACAGATCGCCCGACAGCGCAGCGCCGATCTCGGTGAGCTTCGTCGTTCCCGTGGTGCCGTAGAGGAAACTCATGCCGTAGAGCAGGATCGCTGAGGCGAACACGCCCAGCAGGTAGTACTTCGCTCCAGCCTCATTGCTACGAACGTCGCGCTTGCGCCAGGCCGCCATCATGTAGGCCGGGATCGAAAGCAGTTCAAGAGCGACGAACACGCTCATGAGGTCGCGACTCGACGCCATCATGACCATGCCCAGAATGCTGACGAGCAGCAGCACATAGAACTCGCCCTGGTAGTAACCACCTTCTTCGAGTTCGTTCTGACTGAGCAGTACGACCACGTACCCGACGAGCAGGAACAAGGCCTTCAAGATCAGCGCGTATTCGTCCACGACATAACGGCCGTCGAAGATGGCGTCACGAACATCGCCGCCAAGCACGGCAAGGGTGACCACCGGGATGACCGCTCCGAGCAGCACGAATCCGGTGATCGTGGCCATCGCCCACTTCTTGGCCTCATCGAGCCACAGGTCGACCAGGAGCACGAGGTTGATCCCGACCACGAGCACCAACTCGGGAGCGATGGCGTGCCAGTCGATGGTCGGGGCCGTCCAGGCCTGGGCGAGAAGGGAGGCGATCACGGGATGCCCGCTCCCACCCGCTCAACGAGGGCGGAAACCGCCGGATCCATCACATCGAACATCAACTGCGGGTACACGCCGAAGACGACGATGGCAATGAGGAAGGGCGTCCAGGCGATCCACTCGATCGGCGTGACATCGTGGATGTCGGCACCATGGTGGTCGTCGTTGACGCCGGCACCGACAGCATGGGTGGCATGGCTGTCGAACTCAGGGTTCGGACGACCAAAGGCTGTGCGCTGGTACAGCCACAGCAGGTACGCAGCAGCCAGAACAGTTCCAAGCGCCGCAATCACCATGAGCACCCGGTAGAGCGTCTCGTCGAGACCGAAGTTGGGGTTGTAGGCCGACAAGATGGCCGGGAACTCACCCCAGAAGCCGGCAAGACCCGGCAGGCCCAGGGACGCCATCGCCGAGAAGCCGAGGATCCAGCCGAGCCGTGGCATCTGGATGAGCATGCCCGACAGGCGGTTGATCTCGAGGGTGTGGTAGCGGTGCTTCACCGAACCGGCGATGAAGAAGAGCATGCCGGTGATGAGGCCGTGGGCGACCATGCCAAACAGCGCAGCGTTGATACCGAACTCGGTCAGGGTCGAGATACCGAGCATCACGAAGCCCATGTGCGCCACCGACGAGAACGCGATGAGACGCTTCATGTCGGTCTGTGCCAGACAGCCGAGCGCACCATAGATGATGCCGATCACGGCGAGGATGCCGATCACCGGCGCCCACGCCTTTGCTCCCTGAGGCAGCATCGGAATAGCGATACGGACGAATCCGTAGGTACCGAGTTTGAGCAGGATGGCCGCCAGGATCACTGAGCCCTGTGTGGGCGCCTGCGTGTGGGCATCGGGCAACCAGGTGTGGAAGGGGAACATCGGCACCTTGACCGCGAAACCGACGAACATGCCGGCGAAGATCCAAATCTGCACATCCCGGTCGATCAACGCCCCAGCCTCGGCCAGGTGGGCAAATGAGAACGACTCGGCTCCGGTCTGGAAGAACAGCGCCAGGAAGGCCACCAACATGAGGGCCGATCCGAACATCGTGTAGAGGAAGAACTTGAGCGATGCGTACTGACGCTGCTCGCCGCCCCATACGCCGATCATGAAGTACATCGGCAAGAGCACGACCTCGAAGAAGACGAAGAACAAGATGAGGTCTTGGGCAATGAACGACCCGGCCATACCCACCTGCAAGACCAGCATCAACATGATGAATGACTTCGGGTTACCGGCGTCGGGCATGTTGTCCCAGGTGTAGATCATCACCAGCAACGTGACGATCATCGACAAGAAGTAGAGCGGCAGGCTGATGCCGTCGAGGCCGATCGTGTAATTCGAGCGAATGACCGAAATCCACTCGGTGTCGACGAAGAACTGGAGTGACTCGCTTCGGCCGAAGTCGAAACGGATCAGCGTGAGCACACCAACCGCAGCGGTGACCGCCGAGGTGATGATGCCGATCTGCTTGTGAGTGCGCTCCTCGGATGCCGGAACGAACATCATGAGCAGGACGCCCACGAGCGGCAGGAATGTGCCGACCGTGAGGATCCAGTTGTCGGTGGTGATGGTTTCCATGTTCATGAGACCCCTGGGTGTTGACTCAGATGTTCACGAGGATGAGGACGATCGCCCCCACCGTCGCAGCGCCGAAGAGCAGCGCGCCGTACTGGTTGACCTTGCCTGACTGGACGGGTTGAAGAGCGTGACCGGTTTCGCTGGCGATGAAACCCGATGCGTTGACCGCTCCATCGACCACCCGCTGGTCGAGATTGCGGTACACCCACTCGCCGGTTGAGCGACCGCTCCGGCCGACGCCGTTGACGATGCCGTCGAGGATGTTCTGGTTGATCCAGTAAGCGGCCTTCGCCATCGGATATGCCACAGCTCGGACGATGACCCCTTCGTAGAGATGGTCGAGGTAGTACTTGTTGACCAAGAACGCGTGCCCACGGCGAGCGATCCCCGAACGAGAGGTCAGTCCCTTCAGCGGGTTGCGGCGATCACCGAACACGCCCATCGACAACCATGCGCTGATAGAGATGCCGAACGCCACGAGCAGGATCGAGGGCGCCGCCTTCGACCACGAGAACACAGCGTGGCTGAGCTTTGGCGCGTAGCAGACCGTTCCCTCCGCCGGATCGGAGAAGCCACATCCCTCGGAGTACCCACCCTCCTCGGCGGTCACGGCGGCTAGACCGAGGGCGTGCCCCTCGTCACCGGCGCTGTGCAAAGCGTCAGCCTCCACGGCGACACCGACGGGCTCGACCCAATCGGTGAAGTAATGGGTTCCCACGGCTGGGGCATTGAGATAGCCGGAGAAGATGGCAAGTGTTGCGAGTATCACCAGAGGAGCCGTGATTCGCCACGGTGACTCGTGCGGCCCGGCATGGGCATCGTGGTGATCATCGTGGCCATGTGCATCGTGGCCGTGGTCGGCACCGTGATCGTCGGCGTGATCGTCGGCGTGATCGTCATGGTGCTCCCCCGCCGCCGCGCCCCGGGCCTTGCCGAAGAAGGTGAGATAGGTCGCCCTGGTCATGTAAGCAGCGGTCATCGCCGCACCGATCAGACCGACCCAGTAGAAGAACTGGTAGCCGTTGTGGCTCGCATTGTCGATGATCTCGTCCTTGGAGAAGAAGCCCGAGAAGAACGGGATACCGCAGAGCGCCGCCGTAGAGATCATCCAGGTCGTCGCCGTCACCGGCATCTTTCGGGCGAGCCCACCCATGTCCTTCTTCATGTCGAAGGAGTGGTGCGAACCCGAGTGGCTCACCGATCCGGCCGCCAAGAACAGCGCACACTTGAAGAATGCGTGGGTGAAAATGTGGAACACGGCCGGGAGCCACGCCCCAACACCGAGACCCAACATCATGTAGCCGAGCTGCGACACCGTGGAATACGCCAACACCTTCTTGATGTCGTCCTGAACGAACGCGAGGGCAGCCGCCGCAATGATCGTGATGCCGCCGATGATCGTGATCAGGTTGACCGCGGTGTCGAGGATGTCGAAGCCGACGAAGAACACCGGATAGACCCGCGCCACCAAGAACACACCCGCCACAACCATGGTGGACGAGTGCAGCAGCGACGACACCGGCGTCGGGCCGGCCATGGCATCGGGAAGCCACGTGTGCAGCGGGAACTGACCTGACTTGCCAATCGCCGCAATGAACAATGCGACGCCACCCCAGAACAAGACACTGTTCGACGCCTCACCCGAGAGCGCCCACGCTGAGATCGCTCGAATCGAGAACCCGTTCGAGCCACGCTCGACGGCCCAGTCGTTGGCGCCGAAGAAGATCACAGCAGTACCGACGAGTAGTCCGACGTCGCCGACACGCACCGTGAAGAACGCCTTGAGCGCTGCCTTCGAGTTCGCCGTCTCTTCCCACCAGTGCCCGATCAACATGAACGAGCACAGACCCATGATCTCCCAGCCGAGGATCAACTGGATCATGTTCTCGGCCAAGACCATGACGAGCATGCCCGCAGAGAACAGAGTGAGGGCGGCGAAGAAGTGGGTGAACCGGCGATCGCCGGACACGTACTCGGTGGAATAGATCTGCACGAGCAACGAGATGAAGGTGACGAGCAGCAACAGCATGATCGCCAGGCCGTCGATGTGCTGTCCGACACCGAACTCGAGACCACCGGACTGCCACCAGGTCCAGGTGCGCACCACCGGTTCGACAAACGCTGCTGAGTGGCCACCCTCCTCGGTCGCCGTCGGCACGATCGCCCGGGCAAATCCGAAGAAACCACCGAGGGCATGCTCACCCTCGGCCGATGCCGAGTTCACTCGTTGAATCCACTGGACCGTGGCTCCGATCGCAATCGCCAGCGATGCCGCCATCGACACCAGACCGACTTCGCTACCACCTTGTGGCATCCGCTTGCCGAACAGGATGATCAGCACGAAACCGATCGCCGGGATCAACGGGATCAACCATGCATTCTCGAGGAACCAGCCTGATGAGAGGGTTGCTGCGAGCATCGACATCAGCCCTTCAGTGCCGAGAGTTCATCGAGGGCGATCGAACGCCGATTGCGGTAGATCATCAGCACCATCGCCAGACCGACGCCGACCTCGGCGGCAGCGACGGCGATGACGTACAGCGCAAAAACATGGCCCTCCGCCGAGTCGTTCATGAGCGCAAAGGCGATGAGATTGACATTCACGGCGTTGAGGATCAGCTCGATCGACATCAGCACCATCACGGCATTACGACGAGCGATCACTCCGAACACCCCGAGGGCGAACAGCAGCGCTCCAAGTATCAGGAAGTTGACGGCGTACACGACTCAGTCCTTCCTCGCCAGCACAATTGCGCCGATGGCGGCCGCCAGCAACACGAACGAGAGGGCGAGGAACGGCACCAAGCCCTCGCGCAAGAACACATCGGACAATGCCGTCGTCGGCATCGGACCGTCAGGAGACTCGATCACCGATGAGCCGTACTCATCGACGATCACCCAAATCATCGTGCCAGCGAGCAGGAGAGCCACCGGGATGCCGAGGCCCCAACCGCGGTTGTTCAGCCCGTCCTCGGATCCGATTGTGGCCCGGGTCAACATGATGCCGAAGAGGAACAGAACCATCACGGCACCGATGTAGACCATCACTTGCGACACCGCTACGAACTCAGCAGCTGCCAGCACGTACTGCGCTGCAACGCCACCGAGCACCAGGACCAGCCAGAGGGCAGCATGCACCACGTTGCGGGTCGAAACGATGCGCACGGCACCGTAGAGCATGACCGCAGCGATGATGTAGAAGCCGACGTTCTGGGCCACATTGACGTCGGCAGCGAACAGCGCACTCACTTCTTCTTCTCCGCGCCGGCTTCGAGTTCGGGGGCCTCGGGAACCGTCTCCATCCACTCCCCGAGCTTCGTCTTGTCGTGGAGCAGATCAGCGATCTTCGGTTCTGAGTACTCGTACTCGGGGCTCCAGAACAACGCGTCGAAGGGGCAGACCTCGACACAGATACCGCAATACATGCACAGCGCGTAGTCGATATCGAAGCGATCGAGATGATTGACCTGACGCGGTTTGCCACCGGCACGCCGGGGCGGCGCCAACTGCTTATGGCCCTCGATGTAGATACACCAGTCAGGACACGAACGGGCGCACAACATGCACGCTGTGCAGTTGTCCTCGCGCAGGGCGATCACGCCACGGGCCCTGACCGGCGGGGCCTCCTTGGCGTGCGGGTACTGGACGGTGTCCGCACCCTCTTTCACGGTGCGGAACAGCGTCCCCATGGTGACGCCGAGTCCTTTGACAAGTCCGGGAACCTTGGGCATCAGATCGCAACCTTCACAATGGCGGTGACGGCGATGTTCGCCAGGGACAGCGGGATCAGCACCTTCCAGGCGAATCGCTGGAGTTGATCCTCGCGGAAGCGCGGATACGAGAAGCGGACCCACATGATGATGCCGGTCAGCACCATCATCTTGGTGAGCATGATCAGTGGGCCGCCGATGTTCATCCAATTGTCGACCTGGTCGAGTGAATCCCAGCCGAACCAAGCGAACGGAACGCCCCAGCCTCCCAAGAAGAGCACCGAGGCGATGAATGCGAACACGCCAGCGGTGGCGAACTCGCCAATGAAGAAGATGAGGAAACGGAAACCCGAGTACTCGGTCATGTAGCCCGACACCAACTCCGACTCAGCGATCGGCATGTCGAAGGGCACCTGAGTCAACTCGGCCTGCACCGCGATCATGAAGATGAGAAAACCGAGGAACTGGGTGATGACGAACGGAAAGCCGATGCCGTCCCAACCGAAGATCGACCCGGTGTTCTGTGCCACGACGATGTCTTGCAGGTTCATCGAGCCGGCCTGGATCACCACGCCGACAACAGCCAACACCATCGGCAACTCATACGCGATCAACTGACCGGCGGCACGCAGACCGCCGAGCAGCGAGTACTTGTTGGCACTCGACCAGCCGGCGACGAGGATGCCGATCACCGACACCGAGCCGATGGCCAAGGCATAGAAAACGCCCGCTGAGAAATTGGTGAACCATGCGTCGGGACCGAAGGGCACAACCACGACGAGAAGGAACGTCGACACGAGCACGATGATCGGCGCCATCTTGTAGATGCGCTCATCAGCGTTCTCCGGGATGATGTCTTCTTTCTGCAGCCACTTGCCGACCTCGGCGAACAACTGCATCGAACCGAACGGTCCGGCCTCCATCGGTCCGAGACGACTCTGCATGAACGACATCATCTTGAACAAGAACAGGTAGACGATGGTTCCCGCCGGCAAGAGCACGGCGGCGATCCCTCCGAGGACCCGCAGAAGTGACTGTCCCCAGTAGGGGATCTCAACGGCGACGTGAAGCATCAGCGATCGATATCTCCGAGGATGAAGTACAAGCTCGCCAGAATCGTGATGATGTCGGGCACGTACACACCCTTGAGTACCCACGGGGTGATCGAGATGTTGTTGAACGATGCCGAGCGGATCTTGACCCGGAACGGACCGAGGTCACCCTTGCTGACAACGTAATAGCCCATCTCGCCGAGCGGATTCTCCGTCGACACCCAGGCCTCACCCTCAGGCACCTTGATGATGCGCGGGACCTTGGCCATGACCGGCCCGGCCGGGATGGTCTCGATGAGTTGATCGACGATCTTGGTCGCCTCGCGGACTTCCTGCAGTCGGATCCAACAGCGAGCCCAAGAGTCACCGTCGGGATGCGTCCACACGCGGAAGTCGACCTTGTCGTAGGCAAGCGGGAGCTTCTGGTCACGGCGAAGGTCCCAGTCGACGCCCGAGGCGCGAAGATTTGCACCCGACAGGCCGTATTCCTTGGCGACTTCAGCAGGGATGACACCGATGCCGCGGGTTCGGCTCTGGAAGATCTCATTGCCGAAGAGGAGGTCCTCGATCTCGTCACAGAAGTTGCGCAACTTCTTCATGACCTGCCGCGTCTCGTCGATCCAGCCCTTGGGAAGATCGTCCTTGAGCCCGCCGATGCGATCAAAGTTCGGGTGGAACCGCCCGCCAGTCGCCCCCTCGATGAGGTTGAGCACGTATTCACGGTCACGGAACGCCATGAACACCGGCGTCACAGCGCCCATCTGTACGCCCAGATCGCCGAGGAACAAGCTGACGTTGGCGATCCTCGAGAGTTCGAACAGGATCGTGCGGATGTGCTGGGCACGAGGCGGGGCCTCCACCTCCATCAACTGCTCGGCAGCGAGGATGAACGGCACCTCGTTGGCGAACGACCCGAGCCAGTCGATGCGGTTGATGAGCGCTGTCACCTGCGGGTATGTACGGACCTCGGTGAGCTTCTCATAGCCACGGTGCATATAGCCCGCTACGGGCTCAGCCCAGACGACCTGCTCGCCATCGAGGCGAGCGATGATCCGAAGGGTGCCGTGGGTGGCGGGGTGCTGAGGACCGATGTTGAGGGTCATGCCCTCAGTTTCGAGTTCGACGTTGAGGCGGGCATCGGCGGCTTGGGCCGCGATGTACGAGAGTTGTTGGCGCTCCGAGAGCATGGTCATGACTCGTCACCTCCGTCAGCAGCGGCCGGCATCGGTTCGACGTCCACGATGCCCGGCCATGGCTTCACCATGCGGGCGAGCAGTGGGAAGTCCTTGCGAAGCGGAAAGCCCTCGAAATCTCCCGGCAGATACATGTTGCGCAGGTCAGGATGACCGTCGAAGTGGATCCCGAACATCTCGTGGGTCTCGCGCTCATGCCAGTTCGCACCGGCATGCACCGCAATCCACGACGGTGCCGTCATCACGCCGTCAGCATCGGGAACGAGATCGGCCTTGAGCGTCACCGCGACGTGCCGCCGAATGTCGTTGACCCGAGCGAGCAACTGGAATCGGGACTCCCCACCGGCATATCCCTGACGAATCTCCGACGCCGACGGATCGTCCTCTGCTGGTTCGGCCGAGGGGTCGTCCTCGCCTCGACCGTACGGCGACGGCATCCAGTCGATCGCTGACAGAAAACAGAAGTAGTCGAAGCCCTGATCGCGCAATGCCTGACCGGCCCGACGCCATGCGTCCACCGACACTCTGACCCACACGTCGACCTCGGACATCAGATGGACGTCGAGTACGTCATCCCCGAGATCGGCGCGCAAACGCTCGACCACCGACTCGCGCAGGGTGTCACTCAATTGGACCGCCCCCAACCACGATGGGCTCAGACTCGGCTCGTTGCAGCGGAGTGAAACCCTCACCCCGCCAGCGCGCCGCCATGTCCTCGTTCTTGATGCGCTGCTGGAGCAGAACCACACCCTCAAGCAGTGCCTCAGGCCTCGGCGGGCATCCGGGCACATAGACATCGACCGGAATGATCTGATCGACGCCCTTCGTGACCGAATACGAGTCCCAATACGGGCCCCCGCAGTTGGCGCATGACCCCATCGAGATCACGTACTTCGGTTCGGGCATCTGCTCGTACAGGCGCTTGACCGCCGGCGCCATCTTGTCCGTGACGGTGCCTGAGACGACCACCAGGTCCGCCTGACGGGGGCTGGCAGGCAGCGGGATCACACCGAGGCGCATCACGTCGTATCGAGGAGAGCCGAACGCTGCGCCCATCTCGATGGCACAGCACGCCAGACCCCATTGGTACACCCACATCGAGTAGGAGCGACCCAGGTTGAACAACTTGGTGAGCGGGGCCGGCAGGCGGCCACGATCGACTAGACCCATCGGAGGAGTCCTCGCTTCCAGGCGTAGACCAGGCCGTCGAGCAGCAGCACGATGAAGGCGAGCATGGTGACGAGGCCGAACACCCCGTATCGCTCGGTGGCAGCTGCCCACGGGAAGATGAACACAGCCTCCACGTCGAAAATCACGAACAGGAGGGCGAACACGTAATACCGCACCTGGCTCTGCGACCAGCCCATGCCAACGGGATCAACACCTGACTCGTAAGCCAGGAGTTTTTCGGCACTCGGACGGGATGGACGGATCGCAGCGGCGATGCCCAGCAAGAGACCAGCCAGGACGATCGCCGCCAATCCGAACCAGACGACGGTGAGGTAATCGCGCAGGAAGAGCGACATCGTCTGCCGAGGCTACCAGTCGGCGCGAACCGTGTCCCAAACCCTAGGGTGCCTTCGTGACCTCCCGCCCCGGCACCCGGATCCTTCCCCTCGTGTTCGCGGTGACGCTGACGGGCATTATGGGCAATTCGCTGGTGTCTCCTCTCATCCCCGACATCCTCGACACATTCGGACGATCCGACGCATCCGCCGGGCCCCTCGTGGCCGCCGCATCGCTCCCCGGCATCTTCCTCGCACCCTTGATCGGCATCGCCGCCGACCGTTGGGGACGCCGCCCGGTGCTCACCGGCTGCCTTGCCATCTTCGGTGCAGCGGGACTCGTGACAGCGCTCGCCCCCAACTTCACCGTGCTGATCCTCACCCGGCTGCTCATGGGAACGGGGTCCGCCGGTCTCATCAACCTCGGCGTCGTGCTCATCGGCGACCACTTCGACGGCCCTGAGCGAACCACCTGGATCGGCCGCAACGCGGCGATGCTCACCGTCGGGGTTGCGGTGGTTCCACTGACCTCGGGCGTGATCGCTGAATTCGTCGGCTGGAGACTGGCAACGACGGGATACACGATCGGATTCCTGACCGCGATCTGGGCATGGCGACTACTCGCCGGCGAACAGCGCCGGGAGGCCAGGACGGTCAGATCTCAACTCGGAGGAATCCGGATCGCACTCAAAAACCCGGTGATCGCCACGACGCTCGGCGTCGGCACGCTCACCTTCGCCATCATCTTCGGCGTATTCCTCACCGCGATGCCCACCCACCTTGAGAACGAGTTCGACCTGTCGTCGGGGTGGCGCGGGATGATCATCGGTGTGCCGGCCTTGACCTCTGCGCTGACGGGGTTCAACCTCGGGAGGATCCGTGGTCGGTTCTCGGTGCGCTGGGTGTTGGCACTCAGCGCTGCCAGCTGGGTTGTCGGCATGTCCCTCATCGGCCTCGCCGGAACGCTCGTCGTGCTCATCATCGGCGCGCTCTCCTATGGAATCGGCGAGGGCGCTCTCATCCCGAATCTTCAGGAGGTGGCGGTGACGGCTGCGCCACCGGAACACCGCGGCGCTGTGGTTGCGACATGGGTCGGCTTCGCACGGCTCGGGCAGACCACCGGGCCACTGCTGGCCGGAGCCGTGCTCTCCACCTCTGGGGCACCGACCGTCTTCGCCGCCGGCGCTGTCGCCTCCGCCGGTGCCGTTCTCGTGTTCCTGCTGGGTCCGATCGGCCGGACCCCCAAACCTGCGGCATCATGATGTTGTGGTAACGGTGCCGTTCCGCCTCGAGGCAACCTATGCGAGAGCGCTCCCCGCGCTCGCCCAGTCTTGGCGGGCAACCACGCCGAGCAACCCATCAATGGTGCTCACCAACCCAGCGCTCGCCACCGAACTCGGAATCGACCCTGCCTGGCTCGGCACGCCTGAAGCCGTTGCAGCACTGTCGGGGGCTGAAGCGATCGATGGCACCGAACCAGTCGCTCTCCTCTACGCCGGGCACCAGTTCGGCTCGTATTCACCGAGGCTCGGTGACGGACGTGCGCTCCTCCTCGGCGAGATCGTGACCGATGACTCCCGTCGGTTCGACCTCCACCTGAAGGGATCGGGCCGAACCCCGTTCGCGCGGGGCGGCGATGGTCTGGCGAGCCTCGGCCCCATGTTGCGCGAGTACCTCATGGGTGAGGCGATGCACGCCCTCGGCATTCCCACCACCCGGTCACTGGCGGTGATCGAGACCGGAGATTCGGTGCGGCGCGAGACCATGCTTCCTGGCGCGATCCTTGTACGTGTCGCCTCGTCACACATCAGGGTGGGCACGTTCCAGTACGCCGCCGCCACGGGCGACATCAACCTCGTGCGCGCTCTCGCCGACCACGCCATCGCACGTCACCACCCCCGGGCGCTCGAATCCGACCAGCCATACCTCGCCCTGTTCGACGCCGTGGTCGAGACCCAGGCTGCGCTCATCGCCGAGTGGCTGCTTGTCGGCTTCATCCATGGCGTCATGAACACCGACAACATGACGATCTCAGGTGAGACCATCGACTACGGACCGTGCGCGTTCATGGAACGGGTCGATCCGCTCACGGTGTTCTCCTCCATCGACCAAGGTGGGCGCTACGCCTTCGGCCGTCAGCCCTCAATCGGTCAATGGAACCTCGCCCGGCTCGCCGAGACCCTGCTCGGCCTCATCGACGACGACCCCGAGCAGGCCGCCAGTGCTGCTACCGAGGTGCTCGGGACCTTCGGCGAGCGATTCTCCGCCCGTTGGCACGCCGGCATGCGCGCACGGCTCGGACTCACCGAGCATCGAGACGGCGATGAAACGCTGAACGAGGACCTCATCGCCACCCTGCACGAGCGCGGACTCGATCTGATTTCCACCATGCGCTCGCTGTCAACACACCTGCGAGGCGCGAGAGTCGATCTCGGTGGCTGGACGGAACGCTGGGAGACCCGACTCGCCACCGAGGGCCGTGAACCAATGACCGTCGCCGCCGAGATGGACCTTGTCAATCCCTTCGTGGTGCCTCGGAACCTTGCCGTCCAGCAAGCGCTCGACACCGCCGTCGCCGGAGATCTGACCGAATTTCATCGGCTGATGAGTGAACTCGCCGATCCATATACCCAGCGGGACGGTCTCGACGATCTGGCCCTGCCGGGACCGGCAGCACCCGGATTTCGGACCTTCTGCGGGACCTAGACAGCGAACCCGATGGCCTTGGTCTCGAGGTACTCGGCAATCCCCTCGTGCGATCCCTCGCGGCCGATACCTGAGTCCTTCATGCCGCCAAAGGGCACCGAAGCAGACGTCGGGTTGACATCGTTCACGCCGATGATCCCGAAGCGCAGTCCCTCAGCCGTACGGATGGCTGTCGAGACGTCATTCGTGTACACGTAGGCCGCCAAGCCGAAATCGGTGTCATTGGCCATCGCCACCACCTCATCGACATCGCCGTACGCGATGATCGGCGCCACCGGACCGAAGGTCTCCTCGCGGTAGATCGCCATATCGTCGCGAACGCCAGCGAGCAAGGTCGGCGCATAGAAGTGGCCGGCGGCGAATTCGCCCTCGTCCAGACGACGACCTCCGACGAGGGCCTCAGCACCCTTGGAGACCGCGTCATCCACCTGAGCAGCCACCTTGGCCACTGCTGCCTCATTGACCAACGGTCCCACACCGACGCCTTCGGTGAAACCGTTGCCGGCGCGCACCTTCGACACCCGCTCCACCATGGTCTCGGTGAAGGCATCGGCGTGCTGTGACGGCACATAGAGGCGATTCGGGCTGATACACGCCTGGCCCGAGTTCAAGAACTTGAGCGCCGCTGCGCCCTTGGCGGCGCGCACCGGATCGGCATCGGGGAAGACGATGAACGGGGCGTGCCCGCCGAGCTCAACCGACACCCGCTTGAGATTCGCCGAGGCGCGTCCGGCGAGCAACCGTCCAACCGGCGTCGATCCGGTGAAGGTGATCTTGCGCACCCGGGGATCGTCGGTGAACACATCACCGATGGGGCGGGGATCGCGGGCCGTCACCATGTTGATGACACCGGCCGGAATTCCAGCATCGATGAACACGTCGAACACGGCCTTCGCGCACAACGGCGTGTCCTCGGCTGGCTTCAACACCAACGTGCACCCCGCTGCAAGCGCCGGACCCATCTTGCGGGTGAGCATCGACACGGGATAGTTCCACGGTGTCACCATCGCCACGACACCAACTGGCTGGCGCAGCACCAAGAAGCGCTGATCAGCACGCTGCGAGGGCAACCATTCACCCACGACCCGGGTCGCTTCTTCGGAGTAATACCGCAAGAAGTCCGCTGCGTAATTCACCTCATTGCGGGCAGCCTTCACGGGCTTGCCCTGCTCGCGGGTCATCAAGCGAGCGATCTCGTCCGCCCGTTCGGTCATCAGACGCCATGCTGTCAACAACAGATCCGAACGCTCACGCGCTGTCGTCGAGGCCCATGAGGAGAACGCCGTGTCGGCGGCACCGATCGCCCGTGTGGCATCAACGGCATCGCCGTCAGGCATCGAGCCGATTACCTCCCCGGTCGCCGGGTCGGTCACCTCAAAGAAGCGACCCGAGGCCGCTTCGCACCACTCGCCATTGATGAACATGTCAGCGAGCGTAGGCGGCAACCGACTCGGTCGCCGAGAGCAACCAGTCGGGCCACACGCCCACCGCCAGGGTGAACACTGCAGCGAGCGTCACCGCAATCGCCGTCAATCCCGGAACTCGCTCGGCCTCGGCCCCATCGGGTGAATCCTGTAGCCACACACTGACCATGATGCGCAGGTAGAGGAATGCAGCGATGACCGCCGCCAGCATTGCGATGATTGCGATCGCATAGCTGCGCTCGGCGACCGCTTCTTGGATGACACCCCACTTGGCGACGAAACCCGAGGTGAGTGGCACACCCGCTTGGGCGAGCAAGAACACCGTGAGCGCAAGCGCGAGCGCCGGACGCCGCTGGGCGAGACCGGCGAACGAGTCGAGTCCGGTCGAACCGTCGTGACTGCGACCGACCACCGTGGCAACAGCAAATGACCCGACCACGAGCACCCCATAGAGCACGAGGTACACCAATACGGCCTGCACACCCGCGCCCGCATCGGCTTCACCGGCCCGATGCCCAGCCGCCTCCACCCCGACGAGGATGAACCCGGCGTGGCTGACCGACGAGTAGGCAAGCATCCGCTTCACGTCGGTCTGCACCACCGCCAGCACCGAACCCACCACCAATGAGAGCACTGCCAACACCCAAATCGCGGGCCGCCAGTCATCACGATGGAAGGGCAGCGCCACCACCAACACCCGAAGCATCGCAGCGAACGCCGCGGCCTTGCCGACCGAAGCCATGAAGGCGGTCACATTCGATGGCGCCCCCTGATAGACGTCGGGCGACCACACGTGGAACGGAACGGCCGACACCTTGAAGGCAAGGCCCACCAGCAACAAGGCCACACCGGCGAGCACCAGCGCGTCATTGCGCTCGACGGTCACCGTCGTCTGGAACCAGACGATGATCTCGCTGATCGAGGTCGACCGGGTACCTCCGTAGAGCAGTGCGATGCCATAGAGGAAGAAAGCCGAGGCGAAACCGCCGAGCACGAAGTACTTCATGCCCGACTCCTGGCTGCCCGCCCGGCGCCGATCGCTCGCTGCCAGCACGTACAGCCCGAGCGACAAGGTCTCAAGACCGAGGAACATGACGATCAACTCATTTGCTGCCGCCATCACCATCGCCCCGACAGCAGCCGTCAACAACAGCGCATAGATCTCCGGGCCATCGTTCGACGTCGCACGCAACTCACCGTCGGAGATCAACGCAACGAGCGCCGTGGCACCGAGAATTCCGAGGGTGACCAGCACTGCGAAACGATCATGGGCCAGCGCTCCCCCGACCAGAGTCGACGGACCTGAGTCGCCGATGTCGTCCCAGACGAACAGAGCCAGCACCGCCGAGGTGACCGTGACAGCCACCGTCGCCCATGCGTACATCCCACCACGCCACCGGGGAGTCAGCGCACCAACCACCATGAGCACGATCGCGCCACCCACCATCGCCAGATACGGCGAGAGCGCGAACCAGTCGACCTCGGGTCCGACGAACGGCATCACTCACCCTCCCCATGGTCGACGTCGATCTCAACTGCCGCCGGCTGGGGCTCGACATAGCCCGTGCGCTCGGAGACATGCTCGATCAGTGAGTTCACGGCCGGTTCGATGCGCTCGAGCATCGGCTTCGGGTACACACCGGTGAACACGATCACGCCGATGAATGGCAACAACGTGAGGCCTTCGCGCCACCGCAGTTCGGGGAATGAACGATTGTCGTCATCGGGCTCACCGTGGAACACCCGCTGATACGCCCAGAGCAGATAGAGCGCCGCGAGGATCACACCAGTCGCCGCGATCACCACCCACCAACGGGCGGTCAGGAACGATCCGATCAGCACCAGGTACTCGCCGACGAAGCCGTTGAGACCGGGCACACCGATCGACGAGAGCATCACCACCGTGAAGGCTGCCGCGAACACGGGAGCAACCTGCTGGATGCCTCGCAATTCGGCAATCTGGCGAGTGTGGCGGCGTTCGTAGATCATGCCGACCATCAAGAACAACGCTCCGGTCGACACACCGTGGTTCACCATCTGCATCACCGAACCGGTGATGGCTTGGGAGGTGAAGGCGAACGTGCCCAAGATGATGAAACCGAGGTGGGCAACCGACGAGTAGGCCACCAGTCGCTTCAGATCCTTCTGCATCGTCGCCGCAATGGCGCCGTAGATGATGCCGATGACCGCCAGCGTCAACCACAGGGCCCGACTCCACCGTGCGGCTTCGGGGAACAGGTACAGGCCGAAGCGCAAGAACCCGTAGGTACCCAGCTTGAGCATCACCCCGGCGAGCACCACCGATCCGGCGGTCGGTGCCTGAGTGTGGGCATCGGGCAGCCAAGTGTGCAGCGGGAAGATCGGGACTTTGACAGCAAACGCCACGGCGAAGCCCATGAACAGCCACCGGCCTGTCGATGCGGCGAACGACGCTCCCTCAGCCAACTCGATCAGATCGAAGGTGATTCGACCCAGACCGTTCGCACGGGCGATGAACACCGTTGCGAGGATCGACACGAGCATGAACGCCGAGCCGACCATCGTGTACAAGAAGAACTTCGTCGCTGCATAGACCCGACCCTCGTAGCCCCATCCTCCGATGAGGAAGTACATGGGCACCAGCACGATCTCGAAGAACACGAAGAACAAGAACAGGTCGAGGCTCAGGAATGAACCCATCACCCCGGCTTCGAGCAGCAACAGCCAGGCGAAGTACGGCTTGTCGCGGCCGGGATCGTCATTGTGAGGATCGATCCCGACGATCGCCAACGGAAACAGCAGCCCGGTCAAGACGACGAGAAACAACGAGATGCCGTCAATCCCAAGGTGCCAAGAAATACCCCACGACTCGATCCAGGGATGGCGAGAGACGAACTGGAATCCGCCTGAGTGCGAGTCGAAGTTGCGAAGCGCCCAGAGTGACAGGGCACCGGTACCAACCGAAGTCAACAGAGCGACGAGCTTGGCGTACTCGGGACGCCGACGCGACTGCATGGTGATGATGAGCGCGCCCGCAGCCGGAAGGAAGACCAAGACGGACAACAGCGGGAACGACATCGCGGAGGTGGCTGCTGCGACCATCAGAGGACCCCCCTCAGGATCACGAACCACACGAGCATGAGCACCACACCGACGCCGACGATGCCGGCGTAATTACGCATGTTTCCGGTCTGAACCCTTCGTACGGCACCCGATGACGAGCGCACGAGGCTGGCAACACCATTCACCGCCCCGTCGACCACCTTGGCATCGAACCACGCAATGGCGTCGAACGCCCGCCGACCCGGGCCACCCATGAACGCCGAGATCGCCGCGTCGTAACGCCATCCGTCGGCGAGCAACTGTGGTTCGACGGCCCTGATCCGCCGCTTGCCGTACACCAGAACCGCACCAGCGATACCAAGAAGAGCGCACGCGATGGCGAGCAGGGCGAGCCACACCTTGGCGTCATAGACAGCGGTGCCGGATATGACGGCCTCCCCTGGTGCGACGACCGGATGCAGCCAATCCTCCAGACGATGCCGGAGACCCTTCGGGATGATGCCGAAACTCGGGAGTTGAATGATGCCTCCCAGCACCGACAACACCGACAACACCACCAGCGGGAACAGCATGATCGCTGGCGACTCGTGCGGTTTGAAGTCGCCGTGCGCGCCGTGCTCTTCGGCATGACTCTCCCAGCGTGCTTCGCCGAAGAAGACCATGATCACCTGGCGAGTCATGTAGTACGCCGTGAGAATCGCCGTGATCAACCCGATGGCGTAGAGCACCGGAGAGCTGGCGAGAGTGAAGAGAAGGATCTCGTCCTTAGACCAGAAGCCGGCGAACGGCGGAACACCGGCGATCGCCAACCATCCGATGATGAACGTGCCAGCGGTGATCGGCATCACCGCTCGCAAAGCGCCCATGCGCCGCATGTCCTGCTCGTGGTGCATCCCGTGGATCACCGATCCCGACCCTAGGAACATCAGCGCCTTGAAGAACGCGTGCGTCACCATGTGGAAGATCGCTGCAACAAACGCTCCCGAGCCAACGGCCAAGAACATGTAGCCGAGCTGCGACACCGTCGAGTAGGCCAACACCTTCTTGATGTCGGTCTGGGCGACCGCGATGGTGGCTGCGAACAGTGCTGTCACCGCACCCACCCAAGCGATGATCTGCGGCGCCCAATCGGCTGCAGCGGCGATCATCGGGTTCATCCGGGTCATCAAGAACACGCCAGCGGTGACCATCGTGGCGGCATGGATGAGCGCTGACACCGGGGTTGGGCCCTCCATGGCGTCGGGCAGCCAGAGATACAAGGGCAACTGAGCCGACTTGCCCATGGCACCAACGAAGAGCAACAACGCGATGCCGGTCGCCGTCGACGATGAGATCGCTCCGGACTCCGCACCGGCGTTCAGCGCCGAGTAGCTGACCGACCCGACCGCCTGGAAGCCGAGGAACATCGCCAGCATCACACCCCAGTCACCGATGCGGTTGGTGACGAACGCCTTCTTGCCAGCGGTGGCGGCCGAGTCACGGGTGTGCCAGAACGAGATCAAGAAGTACGAGCACGCCCCGACGCCCTCCCAACCGAGGAAGGTGACGAGCAGGTTCTCGCCGAGCACCAGCATCAGCATCGACAGCACGAAGAGGTTCAGGTACAAGAAGAACTTCGAGAACTTCGGGTCGCCGTGCATGTACCCGATGGCGAACAGATGAATCAGGAAACCGATCCCGGTCACGAAGAGCGCCATCGTGATCGACAGCGGGTCGGCCAACAACGCCATGTCGATGCGAAGACTCGACACCGGCACCCATTCGAATAGCGTCACCACGTGAGAGCGATGATGCTCGTCCATAGACAACAGCTCGAAGAACGCCGCAACCGTCACGGCAAAGGAACCGAGCACCGCGGCCGCCGCCAGGAAACCCGACCCAGGCTCACCGAGTCGACGCCCGGCGAGGAGAAGGATCACAAATCCGAGCAGGGGGAACGCGGGAATCAACCAGAGCACATCGAGCATGTCAGCCCCTCAGTTCCGCGAGATCATCGACGGTAGCGCCGGGTCGGTTCCGCAGGATCGACACGATGATGCCGAGGCCGACCACCACTTCGGCGGCCGCCACCACCATCACGAAGAACACCGCCGTCTGACCGTCGATATCGGTGAACGCACGTGCGAAGGCCACGAACGACAGGTTCACGGCGTTCAGCATCAGCTCGATACACATGAACATCACCAACGGATTGCGACGCACCATCAGCCCAACCGCACCGATGCCGAACAGCACGGCGGCGAGCACCAAGTACCAGGTGGTGGTCGGAGTCATTGGGAGACCTCCGGGCGGCGGGAGCGACGCGTCAACACGACCGTGCCGACCACCGCCACGATGAGCAGCACCGAGGTCAGTTCGAACGCCAGCACGTGGTCGCTGTAGAGGTTGCGGGCGAGCGCCCGGATGTTGTCGTCACCGGGCGCCGCCGCATCCGACATCTCGCCGAGCGTCGAACGGCCCCGGACCACGGCTGCGATCACGAGACCGGTCACCGAGGCCCCGACGATCACCGCCAGCGGACGTTGAATCTTGAACGGTTCGACGTCGAGATCCTCTGCTCGATCGACGCCGAGCAGCATGATCACGAACAAGAACAACACAACGATCGCACCGGCGTAGACGATCACCTGCACCGCCGCCAGGAAGTGCGCCTCCATCGACACGAAGTGCACGGCCACCCCGAACAACGTGAGCACCAAGCCCAGGGCCGCATGCACTGGGTTCCGATAGGCGATCACGCCGACGGCCCCAGCGAGCACCATGACCGAAGCGAGAACGAACACCAGCAGTTCCATCAGCGATCACGCTCCTGCTGGGAGGGCTCAGGCGCACGAGTGCCCGCGCCAAGCTCGTCACTCCACCCGACGACACCCTCAAAGTCAGCGTCGCCGGCGGGTGATGTGGCACGCATCCAACCGGACGTGAACTGCTCCTCACCGTCGCGCCAGTCCTCCCACGGAAGCCGCTTGGGTCGACCGTCGTCATCGACGAGCAGTTCGTCCTTGGTGTAGATGGCATCGGAGCGGTTAGTGAACGAGAACTCAAAAAGCTTTGATTCGGTGATTGCCTCAGTCGGGCACGCCTCCACGCACAGGTCGCAGTGAATACAGCGCAAGTAGTTGATCTCGTAGACGAATCCGAATCGCTCACCCGGTGAGGTCGGATTCTCCGGGTCGTTGTCCGCGCCGCGGACATAGATGCACTTCGCCGGGCAGACACCAGCGCACAGTTCACAGCCGATGCACTTCTCCATGCCGTCCGCATAGCGGTTCAGCACGTGGCGACCGTGCAACCGCTCGGGCTTGGGTGCCTTCTGATCATCGTCGGCGGCGGGATCGTGCTCGCGACCTTTGCGCTTCGCGGTGCGGCCACCTGAATAGTTCGTGGTGACACGACGACCGCCGAACAAGCGGTGCTGGCGGATGGTGACGGCAAAACCCTCGAGATAGCCCATCAGTACGCAGCCCCCTCGGATTCACGGTTACGCCGCGCCACTGCGAGGGCGGCCTGGAACAGCAGATAACACAGCACCAGCACAGCCAGACTCGCCACCACCAGGACGACATAGCCGGTCTGGCCAACGTTGCGATCACGACCCACTTGGAGCACGGCCAACAACAAGAACCAGCCGAGCGCGATCGGGATCAGCACCTTCCAGCCCAGGTTCATGAGCTGGTCGTAGCGAAGCCGTGGCAGCGTGGCGCGGAACCACACGTACACGTACAAGAAGATGAAGACCTTGGCCAACAGCCACGCCGTGCCGCCGAACGGCCCGAGGAATGCGAGTACGTCGACCCCACCCAGATAGAGCGGCTGAGGGCCACCGAGGAACAAGGTGACCAGCAACGCCGACATCGAGATGACGTTCATGAACTCGGCGAGGAAGAACAGAGCGAACCGGATCGACGAATACTCGGTGTGGAATCCACCGACGAGTTCCTGCTCAGCCTCGACCAGGTCGAAGGGTGGACGGTTCAGTTCCGCCGTCATCGCGATGAGGAAGATCACGAACGGCACGACACCGGTTGAGAGCAGGTGCCAATTGGTGATACTCGATTGATTGGCAACGATGCCCGACGTCGACAGTGTTCCAGCCGTCATGAGCACTGCCGCGAGGCTCAACCCGAGCGCTGCCTCATACGAGATCATTTGGGCCGACGCCCGCACCGATCCGAGCAGCGGGTACTTCGAACCGCTCGACCATCCGGCGAGCATGACCCCGTACACCGCGATCGATGACAAGGCCAGCACGAGCAGCACACCGACCGGCGGGTCGGCCAACTGCACCCGGGTGGTCTCACCAAACCACGTGACGGTCCCGTCGCGACCGCCGGTGAAGTCGCCACCGAGCGGGATCACGGCCCAGACCAAGAATGCCGGGACGAACGCCAGGAACGGCGCGATCCGGAACACCATGCGATCAGCACGATCAGGGATCAGGTCCTCTTTGAAGAACAACTTCGTTCCATCGGCCAGTGTCTGCAGCAAGCCGAAGGGTCCCGCCTTGTTCGGCCCAACACGGTTCTGCATGCCGGCGACAATCTTGCGTTCGAACCAAACCATGAACATGGTTCCGACGAGCCCGATGATGAAGATCACCAGCACCTTGAGCCCGACGACGGCCAGCGGTTGCCACCACCAGTCGTCAGTATCGAGAACCGGATCGACCATGGGCACTGCGGCGATCATCACACCCTCTCAATCCGGATGTCGGTAACCGCTCCACCGCCGACGAGCAGACGGGGATCTTCACTGTTCTGGCCAATAGGGATCCACACCGTTCCCCGGTCAAGCCGCTCGTCGGGGCACACCCCAAGCACGATGGATCCTCGATCGGTGCTCAGCCTGACCTCATCAGCGGCCACCACGCCGAGTTGTTCCATGTCGAGCGGATGCATGCTCACACCACCGGGACCGATCAGGGCGGCGATCGAAGCCGAAGAACGAGTGGACACGGCGCCGTCGTAGAGAACTCGCGACAGCACCAGTCTCATGTCGTACCCATTCGGTGCACTCGTCCCCACGCTCACCGGCTGGCCGGGGGGAACCGAGCCCTGCCAGATTGACCCCGCAACAGCGCCGGCACCGGCCAGGCGGGCCGTGATGTCATCGACCGACGAAACGCCGAGATCATGACCGAGGGCCGACGCGAGTTCGACCGCCACCATCCAGTCGGGCCGAGCCGTGCCGTGCACCGTCACCTTCTGCGTCACCGTCGACACTCGGCCTTCGATGTTCGTGGTGGTGCCCGACTTCTCAGCCATCACCGCAGCTGGGAGCACGACGTCGGCGAATTCAGTGCTCGACGCCGACAGGTGGCCATCGAGCGAGATCACCCTCTTGGCCCCGGCCAGACCACGATGGGCGAGGTCAGCATCGGGGAGGTCAGCCAGCGGATCGGCACCGACGAGCACGAGCACCTCGATCTCACCTTGCGCTGCTGCTGCCAGAATCGACCGGGCGTCTGCGTCGTCTGTCTTCGGACGCAGGCCGGCCATGAGCGCACCGACCACGTTGCCGCGCCGCAGCGCCGGGAGCACCGTCGCTGTCGGAACCGCAGCCGTGAGCGCCTGCACCGACGCCATCACCTGATCCGCAGACTCGGCAAGATTCATCCGTCCGGCAACAATGACCACCGGTCCGGACGCCAACTGTGCCGCCACCTCTGGGTCAGCGAGCGTCGCTGCGACCGTTGCCGACGTCGCACCAACCGGAGTGCGGATGGAGCGCCATGCGTGCTTGGTGAGCCCCGAACCAGTCGGCGAGAACTCGATGATCCGCGTGTTGCCCTCAACCGCCGCATGGCGCAGCCGAAGGTGCAGGATCGGCATCTCCTCTTTAAGGTCGGGTGCGACGAGCACAACCGTTGCCGCTGATGCCGCATCACGGATCGTCGCTCGCGGCATTCCGAGAATGCCCGCTGGGAGGCCGTCGTCGAGTTGGGCATCACGCCGCTCAACGCCGATGGCATCGGCGAGCGAAGCCCACGCCCACGCATCCTCGTTCGTTCCCCGAGCGCCGCCGAGCACCGCAACCGATTCCGCACCAGCACTCGCGAGCGCAGCGGAGATGAGGTCAGCGGTGATCGCCATCGCCCCGGACCAACTCGTCGGCTCCAGACGATCCGGAGCGGTGCGGATGAGCGGATCACCCACCCGGACATCAGCGTGCACCGACTCGAAGTTGAACCGACCTCGGTCACACAGCCAGCCCCAATTGACATCGTCATCATCGACGCCCTGGAATCGCAGCACACGGTCACGGCTCGAATGCACCGAGATGCGACACCCGACCGAGCACGAGGTGCACGTGCTATCGACCTGTTCGAGGTCCCATGGGCGCGCCTTGAACCGGTACGGCGTTGCGGTGAGCGCACCCACCGGGCAGATCTGCACGGTGTTGCCGGAGAAGTGTGACGAGAACGGCTCGTCGGGATAGGTCATCACCTGGGTGGCGTTGCCGCGCTCGACGAAGTGGATGAGCGCGTCACCGGCCACCTCATCGGCGAAGCGGGTGCAGCGGTCGCACAGAATGCAGCGCTCACGGTCGAGTTTCACCAGCGGAGAGATGTCGATCGGCTTCTCGTAGTGGCGCTTCTCCTCCACATAGCGACTCTCGCCCGGACCGTGGCTGAACGCCTGATCCTGCAACGGGCACTCGCCACCTTTGTCACAGACCGGACAGTCGAGCGGATGATTCGCCAACAGCAGTTCGAGAATTCCCTCCTGGGCACGCTTGGTCGTCTCGGACTCGGTGTCGACGACCATGCCCGGTGCCACGGGAACCATGCACGACGGTTGAAGCATCGGGCCACGGCCTGTGTCGATCTCGACGAGGCACTGGCGGCACATGCCGACCGGTGCCATCCGGGGGTGATAGCAGAACCTGGGAATGTGCTCGCCGGCACGATCGGTGGCGGCGATGACCATCTCGCCCTTCTTGGCAGCGATGGCCTTGCCGTTGACGGTGATCTCGACGGTGTCGACGTTCTCGCTGATATCGGTCACTGTGCACTCCCCACTGCAGTCACGGGGATCCGTGTACGCACTCGAGCGGGAGCCACCCGCTCAGCGAACTCGGACGGGAACAGGGTGATCGCCGAATGCACCGGCACATAGGCCGAAGGACCGACGAAGCAGATCGTGGTCATGCGATACGGGAACGGTGTCGCCTCGAGGCCCAACTCGGCGCTGGCCGCGTGAGGCATCGATCCGGGGCAGATCGAGCCGCCGACCTCAAGGAGCAGATCGAGATCCTCGGTAGTGCCTTGCCCCTCAACCACGCGCTCGAGAATTCGCATCAACCATGTTCCGCCCTCACGGCACGGCACACACTTGCCGCATGACTCGTGAGCGTAGAAGCGGGTCAGGGTGAGCGCTGCAGCAGGGATGTCGGTGGTCGAGTCCATCACCATGATCGCTCCGGAACCGAGCATCGAGCCGGCCGCTCCGACGAGTCGGCCCTCGAACGGAAGGTCGAGTTGGTCGGGCAGGAACCACGGAGCCGAGCCACCACCGGGCACGAAGGCCTTCAGTTCATTGTCATCGCGGATGCCCTGGCAGAACTCCTCGCCGTAGAGCAGATCACGGAATGTGGTGGTGCCATTGACGATCTCATACACGCCGGGCCGCTTCACGTGGCCCGACACCGCCACCATGCGTGTGCCGGGGGACGACTCGGTGCCGATCGCCGTGTACGCAGCAGCGCCATTCGTGGCGATCCACGGCAGGTTGGACAGTGTCTCGACGTTGTTGACGATGGTCGGCTTGCCGTAGAGCCCGATCGCCGCCGGGAAGTAGGGCGGCTTGAGCCGAGGCATACCGCGATTGCCCTCGAGCGATTCGATGAGCGCCGTCTCTTCGCCAACCACATATGCGCCCGCACCCCAGTGCAGGACGATGTCAACGCTGAAGTCGCTCCCGAGGATGTTCTTGCCGATGTATCCGGCTGCATACGCATCGTTGAGGGCAGTGGCCATCCGCTCTTGCGCCAGTGCCATCTCGCCACGGATGTAGAGGAAGCAGCGCGAGAGCCCAGCTGCGTAGCACGCGATGAGGCATCCCTCGATCAGTTGGTGCGGGTCGCGCTCCATCAGCAGGCGATCCTTGTACGTGCCCGGTTCGGACTCGTCGCCGTTCACGACCAAGTAGCGCGGGAACACACCCTCGGGCGTGAGACCCCATTTGACCCCGGCGGGGAATCCCGCTCCACCGCGCCCCAACAGCGTCGAGGAGCGAACTTCCTCGTGCACCTCGGCCGCCGGACGGGCGATCGCGGCTCGAAGACCCGCATATCCACCGGTGGCGAGGTAGCGCTCGAGGGTGAACGAGTCCTCGAACTCGAAACGGGAGGTGACGATTCGGGGACGGTCCCCCGCTACGAATCCGGGTGCCCACGAGTAACTGGTCATGATCCGGCTCCCTCGACGGTCACGGGGATCCACGCCGGAGGTCCAACGACATCGTCGGGATCGACAGCACCGACCGCACGGTCAGACGGGATGTGCTGACGAACGCGTGCCAGGGTCCCATGTGGCGGGATCTCGTCGTCGAGCTTCCCGGCTCGCAGGTCGTCAATCAGTTGCTCCACCCCCTCGGGGGTCATCTTGAACCGATAGCGGTAGTTCACCTGGAGGCACGGGGCCTCCGTACACGCCGCCTGACACTCAGCCTGATGAAGGGTGAACAAGCCGTCAGGCGTGGTGCCACCAGCATGGATGCCGAGCGAACGCTCCGCCGCGTGGAGGAGTTCCCGCGCCCCCATCAGCGCGCACGACATCGTGCCGCAGATGTTGATCAGATATCGCCCGGTCGGTTCGAAGCGGAACATCTCGTAGAACGAGCCGGTACCGAGTACCTCGGCCGGGGTCACGCCGACAAGTTCGGCGATCTGCCGCATCGCCTCATCGGTCACATACCCGTTTTGTTCCTGTGCGAGGTGCAACAGCGGGATCAGCGCAGACTTCGGCCGGGGATAGCGGGCGATGATCTCATGGGCGGTCGTCAGGTTGGCGTCGTTGAAGCGTGCCATATCAGCGGTCCACCTCTCCGAGCACCGGGTCGACAGATGAGATGACGGCGACCGCATCGGCGACGAGGCCACCGCGCATCATGTGGGGAAGACATTGGATGTTCACGAATGACGGGGCCCGAACGTGCATGCGGTACGGCGTCGGTGAGCCATCGCTCGCTATGTAGCAACCGATCTCGCCTCGCGGACTCTCAATGGCTACGTAGACCTCGCCCTCAGGGACCTTGAATCCTTCGGTGAAGATCTTGAAGTGGTGGATCAACGCTTCCATCGACTCGTCGATTCGCGCCCGCGGCGGAGGCGTCACCTTCTTGTCCTGGATGCGATAGTCACCCTCGGGCATCCGGTCGAGTATCTGGCGAACGATCCGCATCGACTCGCGAATCTCGGCGAGTCGGATTGCGTAGCGATCGAATGCATCGCCGTAGGTGCCGACCACCACATCGAACTCGACCTCGTCATAGCGCAGATATGGCTGATCACGTCGGAGGTCCCATTCGACACCGGTCGACCGCAGGATCGGGCCGGTGGCACCGAGCGCCAACGCTTCGGCTGGCGTGATCACACCCACACCCTGGAGACGTTCACGCCAGATCGGCTGCCCGGTCATCAAGATGTCGTATTCCTCGAGTCGCTCAGGGAGCATGTCGAGGATCCGGAGTACGTCGTCGCGCCACCCGGCCGGAAGGTCAGCTGCCAGTCCGCCCGGGCGCACGAAGTTGTGGTTCATTCGCAGGCCGGTGACCTTCTGGAAGAAGCGCAGTACCTCCTCGCGTTCTCGCCAGCCGTAGATCATCATCGACACGGCGCCGAGGTCCATGCCGTTGGTCGCCATGAACAGCAGGTGGCTGCTCATCCGGTTGAGCTCCGAGAGCAGCATCCGCATCCATTGCGCACGCTCGGGGATGTCACCGTCGATGCCGAGGAGTTTCTCGGTGGCCATTGAGAAGACAAGTTCGTTGTTCAACGGGCTCGCATAATCCATGCGGGTCACGTTGGTACCGCCCTGCATGAAGGTGAGCTGCTCCCCGGTCTTCTCCATGCCGGTGTGCAGGTAGCCGATGATCGGCTTGCAGCGCAGCACCGTCTCGCCCTGGAGCTCGAGCATCAGCCGCAACACACCATGGGTCGAGGGGTGCGAGGGTCCCATGTTGATGACCATCGTCTGGTCCTCATCGGGATCCTCGGGAAGATCTCCGAGTTTCGCGGCCTCAGCCTCAGACAGGCGCAACACGGCGCCGACCTCGCGCATGACCTCGCGGGCGGTGAGTTCGGAACGCGGGCGGAGTTCCTGCGCGCCCTCGTCGGCGATCATGGTCACGTCGGCGCCCCCTTGAACTGGACAGGGATCGAACCCACCTCGTAGTCCTTGCGGAGCGGATGGCCGATCCAATCCTCAGGCATCAGGATGCGAGATGGATCCGGGTGATCGGAGAACGAGATTCCGAACATGTCGAACACTTCGCGTTCCATCGCCTCGGTTCCCGGATGAAGGTCAAACAGGCTTGGAAGAACGGCGTCTGTTTCGGAGACTTGAACCCGTGCTCTGATTCGGCGGCGCTGACCGATGTCGAGCAAATTGACCACCACCTCGAAACGCTCCGGTTCCACCCCGGCGGGCAGCGAACGGTCCATGTAGTCGAGATAGTCGACAGCGGTGAGGTCAACACACATGGCGAAACCCTCATCAACAAGGACGCGCATGACCTCGAGGTATCGGTCCCGACCCAGATGGATCACGACCTGTCCACGGCTGTCGGTCACCGGACAGCCGTGCATGGTCGCTGGGGCGCTCTCGTCTTCGTGGGGGGTATCGGTCATGTTCAGCGTGTCCCGAGAAGGACCGGGACGCTCGAGGCGGGTATCTCAGTCACATGGATACCGGCACCGGCGCCGGATTCAGAGCGGCGGCGCATGATCTCGCCCTGCTCGATCTTGGTGTGGAGGGTCTCGATCGCATGGATCAGTGTCTCAGGGCTTGGGGGGCAACCGGGTGCATAGACATCGACCGGGACGATCTGATCCACGCCCTGCACAATCGCGTAGTTGTTGAACATCCCTCCGCTCGATGCGCACACGCCCATCGATATCACCCACTTGGGCTCCATCATCTGGTCGTACACCTGCCGCAGCACCGGCGCCATCTTCTGGCTGACTCGCCCGGCGACGATCATGATGTCGGCCTGGCGTGGCGAGGCACGGAACACCTCCATGCCGAAGCGGGCGATGTCGTAGTGCGCGGCACCAGACGCCATCATCTCGATGGCGCAGCACGCCAAGCCGAATGTTGCCGGCCACGACGAGCGTGAGCGAGACCAGTTGACAAGATCCTCGAGTCGACCGGTGATGACGTTGTGCGACAGGCCGCCGAGGCCGTCGTCGATGACGTCGGACAGGCCCATATCAGGCCGCTTCCGTCTCAGAGGGAAGTCGACCCTCGAGTCCAACGCGACGAATCGTCGAAGACGACGACCGCTCAGGTGACACCATGGCCGCATCAGTTGTCAGGTCGCGGTATCGCTGAGTCGGACCCCAGTCGAGACCGCCACGCGCCACCTCGTAGACGAAGGTCAAGAAGAACACGGCCGAAAAGCCGATGATCGCCCACAGTCCGTAGACCCCAAGGGTTGAGCGCTCGACTGCATACGGGTACAAGAAGATGATCTCGATGTCGAACATGATGAACAGCATGGCCACCACGTAGAAACTCACCGGGAAGCGCTCGGGAGGCTCTCGACTCGGGATGATGCCGCACTCGTATGGGGCGTCCTTGGCCACCGAGGGTCGACGAGGTGCAAGCAGTTTCGAGGCGACAAGACTCAACGCTCCGAAGAGAAGCGCCAGAATCATCAGGACGACGATCGGGAGATACTGCGCCATCTCAGGCCGTCAATTCCGCCTTGCGGGCCAGATTCTCCGCAACGAACCGATCACGTCGGTGCAGCATCCACGCCAGAGCCAAGAACACGAGCGTCGACCCAATGGTGATCATCGCTGCAGGCTCGCGCCGTGATCCAAGGTCACGAATCATGTAGACGTACTGAGTCGAACGGCTGTTGTCGACTTCCGGGGCCGCAGGTGCGCGTCCCGGCTCGGTGCGAAGCGGCACGTAGGGTGCCACTTCCACCACGGTGTAGTACGGCTTGTGCAAGAACGCGATCTGATCGAGCGCATCGACACCGAAGAGCTTCGGATACGCCTCGCCGCCGATCTCGAAGACGTTCGTCACCTTGAACTCGCCGGCGGAGAATGCTTCTTCTTCCTCCAAGAAGACAGCCGCCGATGCCGCAGCCTGACCGAAGGCGGGTTCCGACTCACCAAGCACGCGCCAGCCCTCATCGGTGAACTGTTCGAACACCGCGCTCGCCGCATCAATCGGCGACTCAGAGCCGTCAAGAACGAGACGGTTCTCAAACACGCCGGCCTGGTTCAGAGCGGCTGGCTGTTGGATCACCGTTCGGCCCGGCACCTGCACCCAGGTCGGGTCTTCGCCCTTCAACCCAATGCCGTAGATCCACCAGATCGCACCCATCAGTGCCATCCAGCCGGCCAAGCCGGTCAGCGTCACGATGAATCCCAGCCGGGCACCGATGTTCGTGCCGAGGATCAGGTAGATCGATCCCATGAAGGCCACGAGGCCGAGGATCACCGTGAGCAGACCGCGAAGCTCAGGCTCCCAGCCGATGGCCAACAACGCCGAGATCATCACAGCCCCCTCACGTATTCAACGATCGCTGTGACCTGCTCATCGGTGAGCATTGTCCCGAAGCCGGGCATGCGACCGCTGCCCTGACCCTGAATGCCGTACTTGGCGCCATAGTTCGATCCGTTCTTGATGAACGAGATCATGTCGTCCTCGGTCGGGAACGCGGACGCCGCCTTGCCGCCGGTCAGGTTCCAGCCGAACGCCCCCTGTCCGGTCTTGCCCGGATCACCCCAGCTCCAGCCGGGGGTATGGCACCGTGCGCAACTGTACGCGCCCGAATTCAGGTCGAGATTGAACAAGGCCTCACCGTACGACGAGTACGTCCCGTCGTTGACGAGCTGCCATGCCCGGGTGTCGATGTCGTCTTGGATGTCGGCTGGGATGTGACCCGACGGGCATGACTGCGGATCATCTTCACCGACACCGCAATCCTCACGCTCGACCTGGATGCTCCACAAGTAGGAGATCAAGGTGTCGATCTGCTGGGAGTTCATCGGGCCGCCACCTTCGACACCCCACGGGCTCATCGGCGAGAACGGACGTCCGTACACCAGAATGAACCGGACTTCGTCCTCGTCGAAGCGGGAGAAGATCGTGTCGAGCGCCGGCGCCTTCCAGTTGACGGCATTGACCTCACCGGTCGTCGAGTCGGTGATGTTCCAGGCAGCTTCACCGCCACCACCGGCATAGCCACCGTGACATCCAGCGCAGTTGAATCCACCCTCGGCGGTCGGAGCAAAGAGACGACGGCCCCACTCGACGAATATCTCCTCTTGGGCTTCGACGGCTCCTGCCTGGCGGGCAGGCTCGAAGACCCAGTACAGCGGCAGGCCGATTACGGTCACCGCCAACAACAGCACGCCGATCAACTGCACTCGTTCGAGCCGCGAGCCCTCAAGGGTCTCGTCGTCGTAGTACTCCTTGCGATTAGGAGCCAGTTCGATCTCAGAGCCGAGTTCCTCTCGAGCCGAGCGGATGTTCAGAACGGCGTAGACGATGAATCCAGCCGTCACGAAGACAAGCAGGATCCATGCGATGGATGTGGTGGTCAATGCGATCATCAGTGGTCACTTGCTCCAACACAGTGCGGGCCCTCGGCCTCCTGACCGGTGGTGTTCACACCGATCGGAACACCCTGGACGATGGTGCCGGTATCAACGATCACATCGCCGGCAGCGGAGAACTCGAGCGGGAAGTGGTCCATGCCACGCGGGGCCGGGCCACCTTTCTTCTCGCCGACACGGTTGTACTGCGAACCGTGACAACCGCATTCGAACCACTGGCTCGATGCGCACTGGGGAACACGGCAACCGAGGTGTGGGCACTTCTGGTACGACGCGATCAGGCCGCGGCGCATACCGGCCAGCACCGATTCCTTGTACACGCCTTCAGCCTTGGCGATGGCGTCGACCGGATACTCAGTGATCCATGCACGAGCCTCCGGGGCGTAGAAGAAGCCCTGACCCTGGCGAATGCCTGAGACGATGTCGTCGTAGCGGCCGATCGGGACCTTGCCGCCGAAACCGCCGGTCTTGGAGGGCCAGAGGAAGCCGACGAACGACGCCGCCGCGAACGCGCCGATACCAGCGCTCATCAGCGACACGGTCGCCCGATTGAAGAACTGGCGGCGGCTCACCCCGATTGCGTCGGGATCAGCGGGCACCCACGGCTCGGGAGCGAGATCGGTCACAGGGGCCAAAGCCGTTCCGGCTCGCACCGCTGCAGCCTCCGCTTCAACGGCGGCACCCGATGAGGCCGACACCGATCCAGCTGCCTTACGAGCCGACCGATCACGGGCAAGGGTCTCGTCGCTGAGCGCACCAGCACCGCGCACGTCATTGCGGCGAGCGAGGGTGGCGAACGCGGCACCGGCCAGAACGACCAGTGCCACGACGGCGATGAGGATGACAGCAGTTGCACTCATGACGACCTCACAACTCGAAGAACAGTCCGTCACGCCACGGCAGCGTGAAGTTGAAGCCCGGTCCACGGAAGAACGAGCCGATCATGACGAGCACCGCCCAGAACATGAGGTGCACAGTCATGAGGGAGGTCGCAAACTTGCGATCCTCGGGCTTGTTCGACGGGTTCCGGTCGATGTACGGGGCGAAAATCAACACGATGATCCCGACACCCGGAATGGTCACACCTGCGACCATCGGGTGGAACATGGTGAGCAGTTCCTGCAATCCGAGGAAGTACCACGGGGCCTTCGAGGGGTTGGGAGTCTGGTTCGGGTTCGACAACTGCAACAACGGCGCATTCACCCAGATCGAGAACAGGAACAAGAACACGAGGCAGGCAAGTGAGGCGACGAATTCGGCCGCCAGCAGGTGTGGCCAGGTGTGCACCTTGTCGACCGGAGTGGCCTTGACCTCTTGGATCGAGCCCGACTTGACCACGGTCAACAAACGCTGCGTGTGTCCACCGGGGCCAGCCCCAACCGGTACACCGCCACCAACAGGTGCGGTCGCCACGGCAGCAGCCGCCTTCTCAGCGACGGCGACACCGCCACCACCGGCTTCCCCCTCAGCACCTTTGGAACGCGCTGCTTTGGTGCGCTCGAGCAGATGAGCGGGGATACGCGAGTCGGTCTGGGCAGCACCAGCATCGGCCGCCGGCTCAGCTGCCGGTTCCTCTGCAGCTGACTTCTCACGGGCAGCCTGGGCCCGCTTGAGTAGGTGTTCTGGGATCTCAGTCATGCGTTGAGCCTCCGATCAGAGCGGGCCACTGATGCCGCCGTCCTTGCGGACACGCCAGAAGTGAATGGCCATGAAGATGACGATGATGAACGGGAAGAACAAGACGTGGAGCACGTACCACCGAAGCAACGTCTCCGAACCGATCTCAGCGCCGCCGAGGAGCACGAAGCGCACTTCCTGGCCGAATACGGGTGTGTAGCCCATCATGTTCGTGCCCACGGCAACCGCCCACATGGCCAGCTGGTCCCAGGGCAGGAGGTAGCCGGTAAACGACAGAAGCAGGGTGAGTGTCAGCAGAATCACACCGATCACCCAGTTGAACTCCCGAGGCGGCTTGTAGGCGCCGTGGTAGAAGACACGAGCCATGTGCAAGAACACCGAGAGCACCATCAGGTGAGCTCCCCATCTGTGCATGTTTCGTACCAACAACCCGAATGTGACCGACGTCTGCAGGTTGGAGATGTCATCCCAAGCGGCCGTGGCCTCTGGGCGGTAGAAGAACATCAAGAAGATGCCGGTCACCGTCAGCAGGATGAACAAGAAGAAGCTCAGCCCACCGAGACAGAGCGTGTACGACACCTTCACGGCGTGGCGCTTCACCTTGACTGGGTGCAGGTGGTAGAGCACCGAGTTCATGATGACGTACGAGCGATTTCGCGGGCTGTCGGTATAGCCCTTCCTGAAGATCGATCCCGGCCGGAAGATGCTGCTCCAGACCTGTGACCCCTGAACGGAGTCGACGGTCTGTTGCACACGCTCCTTCGCAGTGGGGCGAGGGGTTTCGTCGATGATCTTTGCCATAGGTCTCAGAACCTCATGCCGTAGGCGTAGCCATGGTTGTTGGTACGGGTGTGGGAATCGCCGGCAGCGGTGGCCTGACCCACCTTGCCGAGAATGATCACGCCGGTGGGGCACCGATCGACGCACAGCGCACAGCGGGTGCAGATGTCGTCGTCGATGATGAAGACGACGTTGTCAGACGGGTCCTCACCGGGCTTCTCGGTGCCGTCGGCCTCGCTGATGGAGGTCGGCTGCACCATGTGGATGCACTTCCACGGGCAGATGTCGACGCAGCCTTCGCACATGATGCACTCGGTCTGATCGATGTGGATGAACTGCTTGGGCTTGACCGCGCGCGTCAGATAATCCGCATCGACCTCGACGAGCGTGTACTCGTCGGTGAAGGGCATCATCGGGGGGTTGGCGTCGGTACGTGCCATGGATCAGGCCTTCTTGACGAGGGGTCGTCCGTAGGAGCTGGTCTCGAGTTCGGGTGTCGTCTCCTGACCGCGCTTTTGCCACCAGAGCCAGAGGAAGATCAACAAGCCGAAGTAGTAGGCATGGATCACGACGACGATGATGTCGCGGATCGCCTCGTACTGCATGGTGAATGGGAACCAACCACCGAAGGCCTGCGGCTTCACGATGCCGCCCGGGCCGAAGATGATCTTGGTGCGGTCCCAACCGAGGTCTTTGTCGGCGTGGTCTATCCACTGGTGCGGCACGATGCCGAATGCGAGGAACATGACGCCGAAGGAGTAGGTCGCGCCGACCATTGCCTCACCCCACGACACCGGAGTGCCGAGCGGCCGGCGGCGCCCATACGGAATGACGGCGAACGCAAGGATGTTCGATGCGATGAACGACACGAGAAAGGCCGTGTTCATTCCCGGCCACTCAAGCACGTTCCAGTTGAAGGCGATCATCTCGCTCGCACAGCCTTTCTCCGGCGGACATATCTGGGACGACTGTAGTCGCCGACCTCCCCCAGCGAGCCATTCCTCGACGCCGGGAGAAGAACGAACCCCATTCTGCCAGCCACTCACCGCCTCGACGTCGGGTTGTGCGCAAGTTCCCCCAGACGTACCTGCCCAGAGATTCCCGAACGCGGGCGTTCACCGTCTATCGTGTCGGCGTGACCGAGATCCCCGAACACCTCCTGAAGCGCAGCCGCGAACGCCGCAGCGCTCTCGGACAGGGTGACGGCGAGGCGGCGTCGGATGCTCCCGCAGCGTCGACCCCGGCGACCACGACCCCCGCTGCTCCTGCTGGGGCTGCTGCGCCGACCGGGCCCCAGCCCCGCGCTGCTGCCCCGGCGCTCTCCGAGCCAACACCACCCAAGCCCGATTCGTTTGTGGTCTCCCGCTACCGAGCCCGCAAGAAAGTGCCGTTCTGGGCCATGGGTGCTCTCGGCCTGCTCCCAATCTGGATGTTCATGTACGTGCGTTCGGTGACCGCATCCGCTGAAGAGGTCGCCGGTCCACTCGGAATGGGTGCCGAGGTCTACTCGAACTGCGCCAGCTGCCACGGAGGCAACGGCGGCGGCGGTGTCGGCTACCAGTTCTCTGAGGGAGAGGTGCTCAAGACCTTCCCGCACATCGAGGATCAACTCCGCTACGTCCTCTATGGCACCGGTGCATACAACATTGCTGGGGTTCAGATCTACGGCAACCCCGACCGTGAGGGCGGAGCGCATGTGACCGGTGCCCGAGGCGCGATGCCGGGCTTCGAGGGATCGCTCACCGACTACGAGATCCTCGCGGTCGTGTGCCACGAGCGGTATGCACTCGGTGGCGCCGACGAGGCTGGCGACTACGCCGACGAATTCGAGACCTGGTGTTCCGCTGACTCAGAGATCTTCCTCCAGCTCGAAGAGGGTGAGCACCTCGCCGACATCCACGAGATGCACGAGGGACTGCTGCCGATCGGTGACGGGCCGGCGGCCGGCTCAGCGCCCATCGCTGGCTGACGACGAGTGCACTCATGGCCCACGACGCGCTTGTCGTCGGAGGTGGCCCATCGGGCTGCGCCGCTGCAATAGCGATCGCACACTCTGGCTCGTCGGTTGCGCTCATCGATCGCGGTCGAGGCCTCGCCCACCCGTGGGCAGCGATACTGACCCACGACGCCAGGGCCGAACTCGAAAAGATCGGCTTCTCCACCACGATCCATGAGATCGCCCAGGTGAGAGTCGGCGATGGAGAGCGTTCGATGGTCCGCTCGCTCCCACCGGGTGACCTCGGTGTCGTGAGGCGGCCCGAGTTCGACGATGCCCTCCTCGACACCGCCCGCGCCAACGGTGTCGAGGTACTCGATCACCACGATGCCCACCGTCCGGTCATCGAGCGTGGCTTCGTGCGCGGAGCCGACGTGGTCAACGATGCGGCCGAGATAACACTGCGCGCCGAATACACGGTGATCGCCGACGGCGCCAACAGCACGTTCGGGCGGGCGCTCGGCACCCACCGCCGACGCGACCTGCCACACCTGATCACCGCGCGCGGCACATGGTCGAGTCCGCTGAGCCGGGTCGTCGAGTGCGAAGTGCTCATCGGATTGCGCCGCAGCAGCGGAGAAGACCTGCCGGGCCACGCAACGATCATCCCCGACGGCGACGGCTCAGTGACCGTAACCGTCGTGGTCCCGTCGACGGCCCGCGATGCGGCCGCAGTCAACCCGACCAATGTCCTCGAGGAAACGGCGCGCAACATCGCCGATCGCTGGGCGTTGGATCCCGATCAACCGATCGGCGAACTCCGGTCCGCCCGACTCCCCACCGGTCGTTCGGTCGGCCCGGTCGCCGGCCCGACATTCTGTGTGGTCGGCGATGCAGCAGCCACCGCAGATCCGCTGACCGCACTTGGACTGGGGCCGGCCTTGGTGAGCGGAAGCCTCGCCGGACGTTGTGTTGCCGAAGCGATCGCCACGGGGGCTTCAGCGCCACTACAGGCCTATCCCGACGGCCTCGACGAGATCATCCGGCGACGCAATCGTTGGGGATCTATGGCACTCAATCTGGCGGGCCGCGAGGTGGGCAACCGAGCGCTCAGAGCCACACTGCGGCTCGCCGCCTCAGCCCGTAGGTGACAACACAGTCGACAACAGCGCCGCCGGTGCTGCACGAAGCGCCTCAAGAGAGGGTGAGTCGCCGAGTGGTTCGAGCGCTGCAACCGCTCGATCGACGAAGTCGACGGCGACGGAGACGGTGCTCTCGATCCCTGGGCCCTGCCGAACGATCTCCAATGCCGCCGAGCGCTGATCCTCATCGAGCGGGCCGCCGAGCATCGAGCGCAGACGATCACCTTCGCTGCCACCCGCTGACATCGTGTGCAGAACCGGAAGGGTGTAGACGCCGACCTGCATGTCGTGGCCTGCGGGCTTGCCGAGAGCACCGTCAGTCGAGGTGAGATCGAGGACGTCGTCAACGATCTGGAACAGCATGCCGAAGGCATCACCGAACACCGTCAGCGACTCGATGTCGGCGCGATCGAGACCGGCCACGATTCCACCGACCCGAGCAGAGGTCGCATACAGCGACGCCGTCTTGCCCCGGATCGACGAGTGGTAGCTCTCCTCAGTGCGATCTGGGTCATAGGTGAATCGCAACTCTTCGATCTGACCTTCACAGAGCCACCCGATGGTCCGGGCCAACAACCCAGCGACCTCGGTGCCGAGACCAGCTGCGATCTCCGACGCCCGCGCCAAGAGGAAGTCTCCGGCGAGGATCGCCTGAAGATTCCCCCAACGAGCATTCACCGTCTCCACACCCCGACGCGTCGGCGACTCGTCCATCACATCGTCGTGATAGAGCGAACCAAGGTGAACCAACTCACAGGCCACACCGCCCAGCACCACCTCGTTCGACACGCCACTCGGACCGTCAGTGCTGGCGATCGAGCCGGTGATCACCGTCAGTACCGGACGGAGCCGTTTGCCGCCGGCGACGATGAGGTGCGAGGCCAACTCGGTGAGGTGCGCATCGGAGGTCTTCACCGAAGCGAGCATCGCCTCCTCGATCCGTCCCCGGCCATCACCGAGGAGGGTCAGCAGCGGGGAGGGGGAGCCGGACACGCCCGCAGGCTAGGCCCATCTGTGCCGACGCGGGAACACCTGCCGATCCGTCGGGCGCGCCGACCACCCCACCGGTAGGCTCATAGTCAGCACTCGCCAACCAACGAAAGGCGACACATGTTCGAACGTTTCACCGACCGGGCTCGACGAGTCGTCGTGCTCGCCCAAGAAGAGGCTCGCCTCCTCAATCATTCATACATCGGCACCGAGCACATCCTCCTCGGACTCATCCACGAAGGTGAGGGCGTGGCGGCCAAGGCGCTCGAGAGCCTCTCGATCTCGCTCGAGGCGGTTCGCAGCCAGGTCGAGGAGATCATCGGCCAAGGCGGCTCATCGCCGTCAGGGCACATTCCATTCACTCCCCGAGCCAAAAAGGTGCTCGAGCTGTCTCTGCGCGAAGCGCTGCAACTCGGCCACAACTACATCGGCACCGAGCACATCCTCCTCGGACTCATCCGTGAGGGTGAGGGCGTCGCCGCTCAGGTGCTGGTGAAGCTCGGCGCCGATCTCTCTCGCGTCCGCCAACAGGTCATTCAATTGCTGAGCGGCTACCAGGGCCAGTCCGGCGGCCAGGCCTCAGGCGGTCGGTCCGAACAGGGCCAGGCCGCCGGCGTCGGCGGGTCATCGAAGGGCGACACCGACGACAAGGGCAGCCAGATCCTCGATCAATTCGGGCGCAACCTCACCCAGATGGCCCGTGAGCACAAGCTCGACCCGATGATCGGCCGTTCGAACGAACTCGAGCGGGTGATGCAGATCCTCTCGCGTCGAACGAAGAACAACCCGGTGCTCGTCGGTGAACCCGGCGTCGGCAAGACCGCCATCGTTGAGGGTCTCGCCCAGAAGATCGTCAACGACGATGTGCCCGACACCTTGCGCGATAAGCAGCTCTACACCCTTGACCTTGGCTCGCTCGTCGCTGGATCGCGCTATCGAGGCGACTTCGAGGAGCGTCTCAAGAAGGTCTTGAAAGAGATCAAGACCCGTGGTGACATCATCTTGTTCATCGATGAAATCCACACTCTCGTCGGAGCCGGAGCCGCCGAGGGTGCGATCGACGCAGCGTCGATCCTCAAGCCCATGCTCGCTCGTGGCGAATTGCAGACAGTGGGTGCGACAACTCTCGACGAATACCGCAAGCACGTCGAGAAGGACGCCGCTCTCGAACGCCGCTTCCAGCCGGTCAAGGTCGACGAGCCCACGCTCGCTCACACCATCGAGATCCTGAAGGGCGTACGCGATCAGTACGAGAAGCACCACCGAGTCACGATCACCGACCAGGCGCTCGTTGCAGCGGCAAACCTCGCTGACCGATACATCAGCGATCGTCATCTTCCTGACAAAGCCATCGACCTGATCGATGAGGCCGGCTCTCGCCTGCGGATCAAGCGCATGCAGACCCCACCCGATCTGCGCGATCTCGAGCGTCAACTCGACGAGGTGCTGCGCGCAAAGCGAAGCGCCGTCGAAGAACAGCGCTTCGAAGAAGCGGGTCGCCTCCGTGATCAGGAGAAGGCACTTCTCGAGGAGAAGGCATCCAAAGAGGCCGAGGTCAAGGCCTCGGGAGTCGATCTGTTCGACGAGGTCGACGAAGAGGCGATCGCTGAGGTGCTGTCGTTGTGGACCGGCATTCCGGTCTACAAGCTCACCGAGGAGGAGACACAGAAGCTTCTGCACATGGAAGACGAGCTCCACAAGCGGATCATCGGCCAGGAAAATGCCGTGTCGGCGGTCAGCCAGTCGATCCGTCGTACGAGGGCCGGCCTCAAGGACCCGAAGCGCCCGAGCGGCTCGTTCATCTTCCTCGGACCCACCGGCGTGGGCAAGACCGAACTCGCAAAGACCCTTGCCGAGTTCCTCTTCGGCGATGACTCGTCACTGATCACCCTCGACATGTCGGAGTACATGGAGAAGCACACCGTCAGCCGTCTGGTCGGTTCGCCTCCTGGATACGTCGGCTACGAAGAGGGCGGCCAGCTCACCGAGGCAGTGCGACGCAAGCCTTTCTCGGTGGTGCTGTTCGACGAGATCGAGAAGGCCCACCCAGACGTCTTCAACACGTTGTTGCAGATCCTCGAGGAAGGGCGCCTTACCGACTCTCAGGGTCGCTCGGTCGACTTCCGCAACACCGTGCTGATCATGACCTCCAACCTCGGCACCCAAGACCTGCGCAAGGCCAACGTCGGCTTCACCACCGATGACGCCGCCATGTCGTACGAGCGGATGAAGGAGAAGGTCAACGAAGCGCTCAAGCAGCACTTCCGACCCGAGTTCTTGAACCGCATCGACGAGACCATCGTGTTCCACGAACTCGCCAAGAACGAGGTGGTTCAGATGGTCGACCTCATGCTCAAGCGCCTGACGCTCCAGCTCGAAGGTCAGGGTCTCGGCATCGAACTCACTCAGGCGGCTAAGGAGTTGCTCGCCGACGTCGGCTACGACCCACAACTCGGAGCTCGACCGCTCCGCCGGGCCATCCAGCGTCAGATCGAGGACACCCTCTCGGAGAAGCTCCTCTACAAGGAGTTCAACGCCGGCCAGATCATCGTCGTCGATGTCGAGGATGACCCGGATCGTCCGGGATCACGCCGCTTCACCTTCTCGGCTGTCGAGGGATTCGTACCGCCGTCGGCTGTCGAGCTGGCGACCACGGCGACGAACGACGAGCCTGAGACGCCGACCAGCAGCGACTGATCCAGCGATCATCCGCTCAAGCGCAACCAGTGCCGACCGTGTGCCGACCACGATGACCGTGGCCGGCAGGATCACGATGCTCGGGATCAACGCCGACAACACGACGGTCAACGCCCGTCGCCCGCCGGCACCACCGCTCGCGACCGTCGCCAACGACACCGCGAGTCCGATCAGATGACGTCGCCCGGCGGGTACACCGTCGGCAGCCATGAGATCGACGAACACCCGGTCGGCGGCGAGGCGGTCCCTGCACGGCCAACTCGGTCGCCCAAGGCCATGGATGAGCCAGTCGTGAACCACCGCTGCTCGCAGATGTGATCCCGTGCGGCCGACCAACCACGCGAACGGCCACGGCACCGATGCAAGGTCAGAGGCGAAACAACACCGTCCCGGTGGGATCGTGAACGTGCCGGTCAGGGGATGATGCACAACCAGCGGCTCGGTCGGCGTGAACGACTCGCGCCCGTCCACCACCCGATGTTCGAGGACGAGCCGACCGGTGATCGCTGCTCTCAGTGCCATCACCTGATGGTCGCACCGTCGAGCCACCGCGTGCGTCGGTATTGACTTTGCCATGATGTGACGAGTGCGTCTCGCCCGACTTCTCACCCTGATGCTGTCCGTTGTGCTCATCGCCACCGGATGTCGCCTCGACGTCGACGTGGCGGTGTCGATGGCGGCGGACGGCTCCGGAACCGTGAGCCTGCGCGCCGTCGCCGATTCTGAGCTCGTCGCCGCTGCTCCAGCTGCGGCTCAACGTCCGCTCGTGGACGACCTGGTGTCGGCGGGTTGGACCGTCGATGGTCCAACCCCGACCGATGACGGTGGCATGGTGCTGGTGCTCACGCATCGATTCGACGACGGAGGCGACCTCACAGCGCTGCTCGCCACAATCGGCCCGCCCATCATCGACCCGGTCGTCGTGCGAGAGCTCTCCGCCGATGACGTCGGCCGTATCACGGCTGCCGACACCACACTCTCCGCCACACTCGGACTCCCGGAGGGGTTCGCCTCGTTCTCCGACGCCGATCTCGTGAACGCACTCGGAGGCGAACCGTTCGCCGCCGATCTCGCCGGTCTCCAACCCGACGACGTGATGACGGTTGAGATGACCGTCGCATTGCCCGACACGTCGGTCGAGGGCGGGGAGAAGATCGAGACGTTCACCGCGCCGCTCGACGGCTCGACGACCGAGATCAACATGTCGGCCCAGCAGCGGACTGAACGACCTCGCAGTTTCGCCTCCGTGGCCGCCGATGTGCTGGCCGTGGTGCTCGTCGCCTGGGTGATCGCATCGGTAGGGTTCATCGCATGGGTCCTGATGGCTCGCCGGAGGCGGTACGGCTGAATCTCGACGAGGTCGCTGCCGAGCTCGACGCTGTGGCTGCAGCTCTTGAGCGTCTCGACACCGGCACCTATTGGACCGATGAAGTGACCGGGGCTGTGCTCGACGACAGCGTGCTCGCCGCTGATCCGACTGCTCGCCGCAATCCGTGATGGACATCGTCACGCTCGCCGCACAGTGCGACCAGCAGGCTGCGGTCGCAACCGCACTGTCCGACCGACTGATGGCGACTGCCATGGCCGAGCAACCCGGTGAAACCCAACGCTCACATGTGATCGCCGCCCACTGTCTCGTCACCCTCGCTGAGCTGTGGCGGCAGCGTCGCCCGGTGATCGACGTACCCGAACAACCCGTTCACGACGAGCCTCCGACCGATGTCGACACCTACCGGCGCGATCTGATCGCCGAGCTCGCCTCATGGTCGATCGATCCGTTTCTCGACCCGTCGACCGACCTGCTCGCCTCTCGGGTACGTGCCGAACTCGAACGGATCAAGGAGGTGCTCTCATGATGCGTCGCAT
>JAQCGT010000086.1 GCA_027730505.1 Actinomycetota bacterium
CACATCGACGAACGAATGTGTTCGCTACGCCCCATCAGACGATGTGCTCGATCCCGGTGACCGGTTGCTTGAGGCCGAAGGGATCACCCTCGGGAGCGTGGAAGATCTTGTCGGCGTGCTCGCCGACCACGAACCTGGCGATGTCATCGCCATCACGGTCGACCGCCGAGGCACCGGCACTTTCACCGTCGATGTCGAACTCACTTCGGCGCCTGATGACCCTGATCGCACCATTGTCGGGTTCGTGCCGTTTGACACTCGGCGTATCGACCTCCCATTTGAGATCGATATCGACACGGGCTCGATCGGTGGGCCGTCAGCCGGCCTTGCGTTCACGCTCACCATCATCGACGCGTTGTCTGAGGGCGAACTGACCGGTGGTCGGCCGGTGGCGGTGACGGGCACGATGCAACTCGACGGATCGGTTGGACCGATAGGCGGACTTCGCCAGAAGGCATCAGCCGTTTCGCAGGCGGGGATCGACCTGTTCTTGGTTCCTGCAGCGCAGGGAGACGACGACATCGCCACTGCGAGGGTGGCTGCACCCGATCTGGAGATCGTGCCGGTGGCCACACTCGATGAGGCGATCGCTGCTCTCATTGCTGCAGGCGGTGACGCGATCGAGAGGTGACCGATTCGCCTCCGTCACCCCACCTACGCTCAAGACATGACGTCGACGAACCCCAGCCGGGACCCCTCCGACCCGACGTCGGTTGCGACGGCTCAGTTCAACTCCAAGCGAAAGGGCTTCGATCCCGATGAGGTCCGCTCGTTCCTTGTCGCTGTCGGTGGCGAGATCGAGCGTCTGAACCTGAGGATCAGCGAACTCGCTGACGCTCTGGCGGCTGCGACCGAGCCGGTTACGGACCTCTCGGGTCTTGGTGCGGCGGCGGCCGCGGCAGCGGTCGGAGAGGAAGCGGCCCGCGTGCTGCGTTCGGCTCGAGAGGACGCCGCCTTGATAGTCGAACGCGCCGAGGAGGCAGCCGCCCGACATGGTGCTGATGCTGCGCTCGCTGCTGAGCGGGTGGTGCGCGAGGCGACTGAGGCGGCGCGGCGTGAACGTAACGAAGTGAAGGCACGGCTGCGCGAGATGATCGATGAGGCAGAGCGTCATGTCGAGCGTGTTCGTATGCGTGCTGAGCGCAGTCGAGAGTCAGCGCGTCTCTGGGCGATGCAGGCCGAGCATGCGCAGCGTGAGGTGGCGAACGAGTTCGAACGCGCCCGGCAAGCGGCGGTGGATGTCATTGCCTCGCTCGTCCCGCAGGGTTTGAGTGACGAGCTCGATTCGATCGAAGCGGCTGAGGCTGAACCGTTGGTCGTGGTTGACATCGAGGAATCCGAGCCCGCGCTGAGTTCCGAGTGGGTGGGCGCCGATGGGGGAGAACGACCGGATGATGCCGAACGTCGGGACAGCGATGACCGTGACGAGGATGCCGGCGATGACTCCGGTGGGGGCCAGGTGGTGCACCTGTTCGGTGGCCGCCCGGGCAGCGAAGCAGACGTCGTTCACGTCGGTGCCGGCGATGACGTCGTCGCACCGGGGCCGTCGGCGCGCGACATAGCCCTCGTACAGATTCTTCCGAGGGTCATCCGTCGGGCAAAACGCACGTTCACCGATGAGCAGAAGTCGATCCTCGCAGCACTCGACGGTGGGCCGGTGACCGACGTCGCTGACCTGATCCCTGGACCCGATGAGCACGCCGCTACGCACTCGAGTGTGCTTCGCCGTGATCTCGAAGCCGCTGCTGCCGCTGGAGCCGACGCGGTGGGCGCAGCGCTGGGAGATGACGGCGTTGACCTCACCGAAGCGTTGTCGGTGGTGGCGACGGCGATTGCCGGCGAGGTCCGCAGCCGGTTGGAACTGGTCATCGCTGATGCAGCGGGCGACAATGAGGCCGTCGCGACTGGAGTCCGGGCGATGTACCGGAGTCTGCGGCGTGATGTCGTCGAACCTCGGGTTACCGATGCCGTTTTCCATGCGTATTCAGCGGGGCTGCTCGCTGCAGCGTCGGAGGGAACCTCGTGGCGTTGGGTTCCGAGTGCGGGCAGCCGGCCGTGTGCGGAGTGTGAAGACGATGCGTTGGCAGGACTGATCGAGGCTGGAGCACCGTTCCCGACGGGACATCTCGCTCCGCCTGCCCATCCCGGATGTCGATGCGACCTGGAGCTTGATCGCAGGTAGCCTCTCGAGGGATGCGGCCCGCTTCGGACCTCCCCCGCAGTTCCGGTTCCCGCCGTGTGAACGGCAGATCGATCCTGATCGGCCTCGGACTGCTCTTTGTTCTCGTGCTCGTCTTCGGACGTGGCATCGCCTCGTTCTGGCTCGACCTTCTCTGGCATCGAGGCCTCGATCGAACCGATGTGTTCTGGGGCCAACTCGGCGCCAAGGCGCTGCTCTTCGCCATGGCCCTGGTGGTGTTCTTGGTGCTCGCATCGGTCAACCTGTGGGTTGCTGACCGCACTGCTCCCGAGACCTTCCCGGGCAATGTGCACCCGGTGGTGCAGCGGTTCCACGAGTTGTTCGGTCGTCGACTCCGATTGGTTCGCTACGGCGTGGCGGCGCTGCTCGGCATCGTCACGGCGTTACCGGCCATTCAGCAGTGGCAGGACTGGTTGCTCTTCCGCAATTCACGTTCATTCGGCGTGACCGACCCGCAGTTCGGCTCAGATGTCGGCTTTTACGTGTTTCGTTTGCCATTCATCACCTTCGCGCTCGACTGGTTCTTTGCGGCGATGGTGCTTGTGCTGATCCTGACCCTTGTGGCGCATCTGTTGAACGGCGCGGTGCTCTTCGCCGGCACGATGCCGACGATTCGACAAGCCACGAAGGTGCATGTGGCCGTGCTGCTCGCACTGCTGGCGGTGTTGCGCGCTGCCGACTACTGGCTGAGTCGCTTCGAGCTGACGAATGAGACCCGTGGCGTGGTGCAGGGTGCCACCTACGCCGTGGTGAACGCCCAGTTGCCGGCGTTGATGCTGTTGACGCTCATCGCGCTGTTGACGGCGGTGTTGTTCCTGGTGACCATCCGCACCGATCGCTGGCGGTTGCCTCTGCTGGCGTCGGTGTTGTGGTTCATCGTCTCGATCGGCGGCGGCGTGGTGTACCCGTCGTTGATCCAGTCGCTCGTGGTGCGACCGAACCAGGCCGAACGCGAGTTGCCGTACATCGAGCGCAATGTGGTCGCGACCCGAGCGGCGATGGCGCTCGACGGTGTTGACACCGAGCCGGTCTCCTTCTCACCGCTGACGGCGGCCGAGGTGTCAGCCGATACCGAGCCGTTCGACAATGTGCGTCTGCTGAGCCCCGGGCTCATGCTCTCTCGTTTTGCGATCGACCGTGGCGAGGTCGCCGGCCTGCAGATCGATGACCTCGACGTCGATCGCTATGTGCTCAATGGTCGACGCGAACAGGTGTTAGTTGCGGCTCGTGAACTCGATCTCGACGGCATCCCCAACCAGTCGTGGCAGGGTCGACATCTGGTGTCGACGCGTGGCTGCGGCCTGGTGATGGCGCCGGTGAGCCAAGTGACGTCGTCGCTTCGGCCCGACTATTCGAGTGTCGACCTTGTTCGGCCCGAGTTGTACTTCTCACCATCGATGACGGGTTACGCCGTCGCTGCTACGAATGTGGCGGAGAGTCTGTGCGGTGATGGCTCGGCGTATTCCGGTGAGGCCGGTGTCGCCGTCGGTTCGGTCGTGCGTCGTGCAGTCGCCGCATTGTCGTTCCTCGATTACAACCTGCTGGTGTCGGGGGCGATCGACAACGATTCGCAGCTGTTGTTCGTGCGCGATGTGCGTGACCGCGTCGAGAAGCTCGCACCCTTCCTTGACTACGACGGCGATCCATATCCAGTAGCCGTCGAGGGTGGCGTGCAGTGGGTGATTGACGCGTACACGTCGACCGACCGCTACCCCTACGCGCAGAACATCGGTGCGGTGCAGCTCACCCGCTCCACCGGTCTGTCGCCGAACGCGAACTACGTGCGCAACGCCGTGAAGGCCACGGTCGACGCGTACACGGGCGAAGCGCACTTCTACGTGATCGATGAATCTGATCCGATTGTTGACGCATGGCGTGGCGCCTTCCCCGACATGTTCAGTCCAATCGACGAGATGCCGGCCGAACTTCGTGAGCACCTGCGGTATCCCGAGGATCTGTTCCGAGTGCAGACCGAGCTCTACTCGAAGTATCAGATCGCCCCCGAGGACTTCTTCCAGCGCACCGGTGCCTGGTCGGTCTCGCAGGCTCCGTCGATCCAACCCCGAGGTACGACAGCCGCCGTGTCGGGTTCGACGGCGACAACCGCCGAATTCGCAACCGAGTTGAACACCGAGCGTTTCGTGCCCTACTACACGCTGTTGCGCAACCCGGAGACCGGTGAGAACGAGTTCGTGATCCTGCGGCCCTTCGTGCCCTTCTCAACCGACGACGGCCGTACCGAACTGCAGGCGTACATGACGGCATCGAGCGATCCGGCGACATATGGGCGGATCATCACCTACGAGGTCGAGCAAGAGCCCTTGCCGGCTGGCCCCTACCGAGTGGCGACCCAAGCCGAGTCGGAGCAGTTGATTAGCCGTGAGATCTCGTTCCAGGACAACGAGGAGTCGGGCACCGACGTGTTGTTCGGCGACATGCAGATCGTGCCAGTGGCCGACGGACTCGTCTATGTGCGTCCGTTCTACGTGGCGATCGACGGCATCACCGAATACCGCTTCGTGATCGTCTCGAACGAGAACCGGGCCACGTTTGCCTCGACGATGACTGAGGCGCTTGCCGACCTGTTCCCGGGCTTCTCAGGCACGATCGATGAGCGCACCGACGCTGTTGATACCCAGCCGTCGACCGACAGCGGCGACAGCACCGATTCAGGTGACTCGACCGACACCGATGACTCGGGCGAGTCGACCGAGACGCCGACACTGGAAGTGCCTGACACCCCCGATGAGCGGGCCACGACTGCCGAGTTGTTGTTGCAGGCCGAGCAGTTGTTCGCCGAAGCCGATCAGTTGCTGCGTGACGGCGACCTCGGGGCGTATCAAGAGACGATCGTGCGTGCGCAGGCCTTCGTGCAGGCCGCACTCGAGTCGCTCTCAACCGACGGCTGAACCTTCGGGCTGGGAGGCAACTCCTCGTGATTGTCAGCGGCGGAGTTGTTCGATGAGGATCGCGATGTCCTTGCGGAACTCGATCTGATACCGGGCCTGTTCGTTGGCGAGCCGGATTTGACCGTCACGGATTGTGCCGAGCGCTCCTTCGACGATCTCGGTGATCTTGGCCGGGTCGATTTCGGCATCACGGTCGAGGTCTCGGCCGAGTTCGTCGATCTGCCGGGCGAGTTCTGTTGACACCGAGGTGAGGCGGGCGTCGACGGCGGCGGTGCGGTCAAGGATCTCGCTCAGTCGCTCTGCCGTGTCGTTGCGTTCGGTCTCGAGTCGCTCGACACGATCTTCGAGACGGTCGACCAGCGACACGATTCGGTCGAGATCCTTTGCGGTCCGCTTGCGGAATCCCGCCATCTTCTCGAGGTCCTTCTCGGTTCGTTTCCGGAATCCAGCCATAGGGGTCGCTGTTCACGGTACCCGCCACAGGGCATACGCTGGGGCCATGCCACGGCTTCAATCGAACGGAATCGAGATCGAGTACACCGAGCGAGGCAACGGCGACCCGCTGCTGCTCGTGATGGGACTGGGTGGCCAGTTGATCGACTGGCCCGAGGGGTTCGTCGATGCGCTGGTGGCTCATGGCTTCCGGGTTGTCTCGTTCGACAATCGCGACATCGGTCTGTCGACGGAGATGAGCGGTGAGGGCCTGTCTCGTTCGGCGCTGTTGAAGGCCTTGCTTCGCCGGCCGGTGAAGGCTCCGTACCTACTCGGTGACATGGCAGCCGACGCGGTGGGGGTGCTCGACGCGCTCGATATCCGTCAGGCCCACGTGGTTGGCATGTCGATGGGCGGCATGATCGCCCAAGAGATCACGATCGGGTGGCCTGAGCGTGTGCTCTCGCTCACCTCGATCATGTCGAATACAGGCGACAAGAAGAACGGTGCGTCTGATCCTCGCTTGGCGCTCAAGTTGCAGCGCCAAGGCGATCCCGATCCAAAGGATCGTCAGTCGGTGGTCGACAACATGGTGCACATCTGGCAGTGGATCTCCGGGTCGACCTATGACGCGGCTGAGAGTCTGCGACAGATCGAGGCGTCGGTCGATCGTTCGATTCGGGTGGAGGGCACTAGCAGGCAGACTGCGGCGATCTTCGCCAGCCGTGATCGCACGGCCGCGCTGCGCGGTGTGCGCACGCCCACCTTGGTCATCCACGGTTTGCAGGATCCGTTGGTGCGTCCGAGCGGCGGCCAGGCAACGGCTCGGGCGGTGCCCGACTCGCGACTCATCATGTTCCCCGACATGGGCCATGACATTCCCCACACGCGTTGGGGTGAGATGGCCGAGGAGATCCGTCGTAACGCCGATCGGGCTGCGCTGCCTGCCTGATCTCGGCCTGCGTGCCGCGGGGTACGGTGGGGCATGGCAACGATCGCAGCGACTGTCGACGACATCGATGCGACATTCCTCGGCGAGGTCCTCAGGTGCCCGGGTGCGGTGCGTTCGGTTAGAGCGACGCGGATCGGCACCGGACAGGTTGCGCTCAGCCTGCGGCTAGATCTCGACTGGGTTGATGGACCCGACGACGGTCGTCCATCGGTGTTGATCGCAAAGATCCCGGCGCCGGAGCCAGCAAGTCGTGAAGCGGCGCGTCTGCACACCACGTACCAACGCGAAGTTGGCTTCTACCGAGACGTGTCGTCGAAGGTGTCAGTGCCGCATCCCCGGTCGCTTCACGCCGAGATCGATGGTGAGTCCGGTGACTTCACGCTGATTATGGAACCGGCGGTGGGAGTGGTCGGTGATCAGCTCGCCGGGTGTTCGGCGGCCGAGGCGACCGCCATGGTGGACGCCGCGGTCGGTCTGCACGCACCAACCTGGGACCGTCTTGATGACTTCGGTTCACTGACATGGTTGCCGGTGCTCGATCCGTCGCTGCTCGAGATTCGACGCGACGCCTACCGGGCCTTGCTGCCGGGCTTCGTCAAACGCTTCTCGTCCCGTCTGGACGCAGAAGTGATCGAGGCGGCGCGTTGGCTTGGCGATCATTTTGTCGATGCTTCCCTTGCCCACCGGTCGGCGTTCTGTCTCAACCACGGTGATTTTCGTCTCGACAACATGCTGTTCGATACTGCGGCCGATGGCTCGTCGTCGGTGACGGTGCTCGACTGGCAGACGGTGACTTTTGGTCGCGGGGCGGTCGATGTCGCCTATGGACTTGGTTCTGGACTGCTGCCGGACCTCCGCCGGAAGCATGAATCATCGCTCGTCGACCGATACGTCGAGGGACTGCTTGGTGCTGGCATCGTGTGTGATCCCGATGATGTCCGTCGTGATTATCAGCTGGGCACGGTGAGTGGATTGCGGATGTCCGTGGTCGCGTCGCAACAGGTTGCGTCGACGGAACGTGGCGACGAGATGTTTGCTGTGATGGCCGAACGTCATGCTTGGCAGATGGCCGACAACGATGTGTTCTCTCTTGTGTGAGGTGATGTGATGATCCATCCGTTCGATGACCTGCCGTTGCACCAGTCCTCGGCGCCCTTGCTGCACGTGGCGAGCGACTCACCCGGCCTCTATGACCGGTACTTCTTCAACGGCTTCAGTGTCGATGGGTCGTTGATGTTCGGAGTGGCGCTCGGCGTGTATCCCAATCGTCAGGTGATGGACGCCGCTTTCGCGGTTGTCATCGACGGGGTGCAGCACAATTGCCGTTCGTCCCGTCGGTGTTCGATTGACCGCACGAACACGACCGTTGGGTCGATCAGCGTTGAGGTGATCGAACCGATGCTTTCCCATCGGGTGGTGGTGCGTGATCACCACGGTGTCTCGGCCGATCTGACGATGCGTGCGGTCTCACCGGTGATTGAGGAACCGACGTTCGTGAACCGGGTTGAGGGCCGGCCGGTCATGGACTACACGCGGATCACCCAGTTCGGCGAGTGGTCGGGATGGATCGAGGTTGACGGTGTCCGCTTGGATCTCGCCGACCACGAGGTGATCGCTGGCTGCAGGGATCGATCGTGGGGGTTGCGCCGAGGTACCAGGGAACTGTCCGGCCCGGCGGTGGTGCCCCAGTTCCACTGGACGTGGGCGCCGACCATGTTCGACGACATCTGCACGCATCTTGCGGTGAACGATGATGCTGAGGGTCGTTCGTGGCACCGGAGTGGGGCGGTGACCGAACGGTTCGCTGCGGGGGAGGGGAACCTCGACCGCGTGCTTGATGACACTCGGGTCCATCGACCGGATGACTTGGCAAATGACTTCGTGTGGGAGTCGGGAACGAGGTGGGCTGAGTCGATGACTGCCGAGATCCGACCGTGGCGGTCTGACCCGATCGAGGTGCACTACGAGCCGTTCGCTCGATTCCAGATGAGCGGGATCGGCTACCGACACCCCGATTGGGATCACGGCTCATGGCATGGTGATCTTGATGAGGCCCGAGACGAGATCGTGTTGGCCGATGTGAACCCGCTGGACCCGACGATGATCCACGTGCAGCACCTGTGTCGTGTGACGGCAGGGCAACGTTCCGGCATCGGCGTGCTTGAACAGCTGGTGGTCGGTCCGCATGCGCCGAGTGGCTTCACCGGAGTGCTTGATGGCGCGCCGTGAGTGTCGTCGACGTGTGCCGGTTGGCATCGACGTTTCCCCTGCGTAACATCTGGGTCAGCTGATCGCCGCGGGGTGGAGCAGCTCGGTAGCTCGTCGGGCTCATAACCCGAAGGTCGCAGGTTCAAATCCTGCCCCCGCCACCAACTGATGCAAGGCCCTCCGGTTCGCCGGAGGGCCTTCGTCGTTAGCTGAGCGCTGACCGCCCTCGCAGGCTGGCGGTCAACGCGGTGGCATACGGATCGCGCCGTCGAGGCGGATGTTCTG
>JAQCGT010000087.1 GCA_027730505.1 Actinomycetota bacterium
TCGCTGGTGATGTCTTCGGTGACGATCTCGTCGGTCTGGGTGTCGTCAGTTGCGGTGTCGTCGCTGGTGGTGTCTTCGGTGGCGATCTCGTCGTCAGATTCGGTCTCGTTCTCTTCGGTGGTGATGTCGTCGGTCTCGGTGTCGTCGCTGGTGATGTCTTCGGTGACGATCTCGTCGGTCTGGGTGTCGTCAGTTGCGGTGTCGTCGCTGGTGATGTCTTCGGTGATGATCTCGTCGTCAGATTCGGTCTCGTTCTCTTCGGTGGTGGTGTCGTCGCTGATGATCTCGTCGTCAGATTCGGTCTCGTTCTCTTCGGTGATGGTGTCGTCGGTCTCGGTGTCGTCGCTGGTGATGTCTTCGGTGACGATCTCGTCGTTAGACCCGTCCTCGCTGTCATCCGTGCTCTGGCCACAGACATGTGACAGCACGAAGCGGACCCTGCCACCCGGACCAGTCACGGTGGCGCTCGACCCGGATGACGACAATCCGTCGATGCTGTGGCCCTCTGGAACAGCGACGAACACATTGTCGGTCTGCCCATGGTTCAGGACGATCTGCGCGGCTGTGACGATGTGCTCCGAACCGCTGACCATGAGACGCATGGCCTCGATTGTGTGAGCCCCCGAGTTAGGAGCGAGAACGAAGTGCCACCACGCTCCGTTGGTGGGGCAATCGGTACCGGAATCGGCGCGGTCATTGTGGAGAGCCACCTCGGTGGCTCCGACGGCCTGCTCACCCCCATTTGCTCGGCCGTTGCCCGGCCCATCGTGCTTGGCGGCGGAGACCGAGGTGGGGCCCAGAAGGCAGAACCCGGCGACTGTTGCGAGTGTTGCTGCAGCGATTCGGTACTTGCTCATGCCGGTCCAGATCGATCAGTCGCGATTTCCTCGCACTTTTTGACCAGCGGAATTTCCGAATGGGGTACGTGCACCGTCGCAGCCATAAGTTGTGGCGTCCGGCGTCAGCGTCGGCATTGACGACTGGGGAGTGCGTGACGGGCAGACAGATGAACGGAGACCGTCGCCGCGTCGGCATCGTTGTATCCGGCGCAGTGCTGGTGGCACTCTCCGGACCCGGTCAGACCGCTGGCTTCTCGGTGTTCGTGGATCCGCTCATCAGTGCGCTCGATGTGTCGCGCGGTGGACTGACCGTTGCATATCTGATTGGCACGCTGGCGGCCTCCACGACAGGGACGTGGCTGGGACGAGTGGCTGATCGTCGCCCGATGTCACAGGTGATTCGAGGGGTTGCGGGCGCGCTCGGGCTCGCCACAGTCGTTGCTGCTGCCTCGGTGAACATTGTGATGCTGACTGTTGCGGTCTACGGGCTGCGATCGTTCGGCCAGACCGGAATGACGCTGTCGGCGTCGGTGTTCGTCGCTCGATCGGTCGATCGACGGCGTGGTGCTGCGCTCGGGTTGTTGACCGCAGTCGGGGGATCAGCGATCGCCCTCACACCACTGCTGGCAAGTCGGCTGATCAGCGCTGCTGGTTGGCGTTGGGCGTGGCTGATTCTGGCAGTCACTGTGGTCGTGATTGGCAACCTGACGGCCGTGGTCGTCGGGCGACTCGACCGTGACGGGGTGCCGTCGGCTGCGGTGGCGGTAGCCGATCATCAAGAGCGCACCGTCGCCGCCGACACATCGTGGGCAATGCGACGTAACGGGTTCGTACTCGTTGCCACGGCCTTCACCTGCAACGGTGTGGTCGCCACGGCCCTTGCGTTCCATCAGATCGCCATCTTGGGAGAGCGGGGCCTCGACTCCGCTGCCGCTGCCGCCAACTTTCTGCCGCAAAGCCTCGCCGCTGCGCTCGTCGCGTTGGCGATCGGCCGGGTGGTCGATCGGCTGATCGGTCGATGGGTGCTCGTCACCTCGATGGCGATGCTGACGCTCGCCACATTGTCGGTCACCCGAGTCGACGGCGGATTCGCAGCGGTCAGTTTTGGGGTGTTGCTCGGTTCCGCCACAGCCGCCACAGCGTCGACTGAAGGTGCACTGCTGGCACGATGGGTCGGTGTCGACCGGCTCGGCACCTTGCGTGGCCGGATGATGACGGTGGTGGTGATCGGCACCGCTCTCGCGCCCCTCGGTTTCGAGATGTTGGCTGTGGTCACCGGTTCGTTCACCGCAGCCGCGCGTCTGCTTTCGATTCTTCCCGTTGGTGTTGCCGTCATGGCGTCGGTCATCCCCCTACCAACCGAGGTTGTTGGAGAGCCTGCGAAGATGGCGTGATGGATTTGACGCACGACTCCGATGCGGCTGACCGTCTGCTTCACGACCTTGTGGCGGAGAACCGCCGGATTCATGACGTCGAGTCGCTGAACCTCGATCCGGCGTCGAATGTGATGAACCCGCGGGCTGAAGCACTGTTGTCGTCGGGCCTCGGCACGAGACCGTCGCTCGGACGACCCGGAGCGAAGTACGAGACCGGACTCGAAGCGATCGAGCAGATCGAACTGCTCGCCGACGAACTCACCCGTCGCGTCTTCGGAGCGAAGCACGTCGAACTGCGAACCGCATCAGGAGCGGTGGCGAATGTGTATGCGTTCCTAGCGGCGTGTTCACCGGGTGACGCCGTGATCGTGCCACCAGCGTCGATCGGTGGTCACGTCACTCACCATCGTGCAGGTGCCGCTGGACTGCTCGGCCTCGAGATCCATGAGGCGCCAGTTGATGCCGAACGCATGACGGTCGACATCTCCGGTCTGGCGGAGCTCGCTGAGCGGGTTCAGCCGTCACTCATCACGATCGGCGGCAGTCTCAATCTCGTCGAGCATCCGATCGCCGAACTGCGGGCGGTCGCTGATGCCGTTGGAGCGCGTCTACTGGTCGATGCCGCCCACATGAGCGGCCTTTTCGCCGGAGGTGTGTGGCGAGCACCACTCGCTGAGGGCGCGCATCTGTTGACCATGAGTACCTACAAGAGTCTCGGTGGTCCGCCGGCCGGCATCGTTGCGACCGACGATGACGAACTCGCCGTTCGCCTTGACGCGATCGCGCATCCGGGACTGACAGCGAACTTCGATGTCGCCAAGACCGCTGCTCTTGCGGTGACCATGCTCGACTGGATCGATCACGGGCGTGACTACGCCACGACGATGGTGACGACGGCCCGTTCGTTGGCGAGTTCTCTGCAGGCTCGAGGCTTGCCGGTGGTCGGTGTCGGCGAGTCGCTGACCGATTCGCATCACGTGGCCGTCGATGTTCGTGCGTTCGGCGGTGGACAGACCGTGGCGGCACGCCTGCGCCGGGCCAACCTGCTCGCCTGCGGGATCGGCCTCCCGGTCGACCCGGCGTCCGGGGGCGACGTGCCTGGTCTTCGGCTCGGCACCCCCGAGATGGTCCGTTGGGGGATGGGCCCCGACGAAGCGGAGGCGATCGCCTGCTTCATCGCCGACGCGCTCGAGGGCGACCCCGAGGCGGTGGCGCCGGAGGTGACGGCGCTGCGGCGCGGCTTCGACCGCGTGCACTTCGTGCGCGGTGGCCCGCTGGCACCACTCGGTTGATCAGCCAGCCACTGCTCGTTGTCGGAGAGGTTCGCCAGCGGGTGACGGCGCTCCCGGGCACTACCGTCAGTGACGTGACCATCCCCACCGTTGACCTCTCGCCATTCGCCACCGGCGCTGACCACGGTTCGAAAGAGGCGCTAGAACAGGCTGCACTTGTCGACGCGACGTGTCGTGAACTCGGATTCCTTCTCGCAGTCGGCCACGGCATCAGCCCGGATACGAAGCGGGCGATGCTCGATGCCATGCAGCGCTTCTTTGCGCTCCCGGCGGCTGAGAAGGAACGGATCTCGATCGCTGGGAGCGACTGCCATCGGGGCTATGTGGGCCTCGGCACCGAAGCACTTGAAGGAGCGCTCGCCGAGGGCGGCACGCTCGATGTGCCCCGAACCGGGGACCTGAAAGAGACGATCGACTCGGGGATCGAGCATGGACCGGATCATCCCGAGGTATTGGCCGGTACCCCCTTGCACGGCCCCAACCAACTTCCCGACCTTCCGGGTTTCCGCAAGGCCTGGTCGGCGTATTTCGCTGAGGCGACCGAGGCGAGCCTGCGCGCCCATCGGGCGCTCGCCGTCGGGCTCGGACTGGCATCGACATGGTTCGAAGATCTGGGGTCCCGTTATGGCGACCCGTTCATGTATCACCTGCGGATGCTGCACTATCCACCCACCGATCGGGTCACGCCAGCCCCCGGCCAACCCGGATGTGGAACCCACACCGACTACGGCTCGGTGACGGTGCTCACCGATGACGGGATCGGTGGCCTTCAGGTACAGACCAGAGAGGGCGATTGGATCGACATCGGCATCCCCGAGGGCCACGCTGTGGTCAACCTCGGCGACCTGATGGCGATCTGGACGAACGACCGCTATGTGTCGAATCCGCACCGGGTGGTCAGCCCACCGAATACCGATCGGTACTCGATTCCGTTCTTCGTCGAACCCGGTTTCCACACGCGCATCGAGTGCATTCCGACCTGCTTTTCAGAGAGCGACCCGCCCCGTCACGAGCCGATGGTGACTGGGCCCTACCTGCTGTCGCGCTTCGACGGCACCCACTCGTACCGAAACGCGCTGCTCACCTGAGATTCGGATCGTGCTGGTCGCGGTCCCAGGCGATCGCGCCCGCCAGGGCGAGCACCGCTGCGGTGGCGACCACGCCGACCACGGTGAGGCCGGTGACCTCGGAAGAACTGCCACCGGGATTCCGGTGACCCGGTCCGATCGGTGATCCTCCGAACGCGATCCATGTCGTCAGTGCCATCCACATCGGCGCAGCGATGGTTCCGGCGATCATGCCGAGACCGAACCGACGGACCGAGAGGAAGCCGAGCACTCCGCCGATGGTGAGGCCGGTGATCTGGACCCCCCTGCCGATGAGTAACGCCGTCGGCCAGTCACCCTCGGCGGTGCCGATCACCCAGTTTGTTGACCAGGTACCGGCCGCCGTCGGAACCATTGGACCGACTGCTGCGATTGCGGCTGCCAACGCCCCGACGGCGGCGACGATTGGGTTCAAGTCGTTGCGGCGGTCGATGATCATGTCGTTCACCGAGGCGAAGAATGCGACAACACCGATCCCCCCGGCTGCGATCAGCGACCAGTAGCCGAGGTCTCGGGTGATGGTGACGGTGAAGGGTTCGGCTGATCCGACCGAAGCGAAGCTCGTCGCAACACGTATCGGATACTCGACCAGACCGACGGCCAGTCCTGCGACACCGGCCGCGGAGAGGCCGCTCCCGCCGATGAGCCCCGATCCCCACGAGCGTCCCATGGCCGAGGCGACGGCCCCGATGGCGAGTCCGATCGCCGCCAGCAGTCCGGCGACGGTGATGTTGGATGCCAGGTCACCCAAGTGCCAGATACCGGTTCGTAGCCCGATTGAGTCGGCCACCTCGGCCATCGCTGGCCCGGCTGTCGTCTCGATGGCGATGATGTCGGCGGTGAGGGCGACGAGCAGCGCGACGACGCTCACCGCGCCGATCGCCGTCATCACCGTGGGGCGAAACAATGGCGTGGGTGCTGTCGGAGTCTGCATTCGGGCAGTTGGAGTGACCGGCGTGGGATCATCGGCACCACGGGCCAGCGCCGAGGTGGTGTCGGGCTCGATGCTGATCCCACTGACCGGCGTGTCGTCGATCGTGTCGTCGAACGGTCGATCGGCATCCCCCCAGACGAGCGGTGCATCGAGAGCGGTGCCATCGACGGTCATACTCCGGGCAGTTCGCTCGAGTTGATCGGTGTCGAATGACTCGATGAGGTGGGTGGCGGCGAGCGATTCGAAGTCGGGAGTGATCAGCGCCGTCGGTGCGTCCGCGTCAGGCATGGCAATCTCGCCGGTCGGGTCGTCATTGGCCGGTCCTGACCCCTCGACAGCGGTACCGCAACGGTTGCAGAACCGTGCGCCATCGGTGAGTTCGGCCTCGCATGAAGCACAGCGGGCCCCGGGCTGCTCCATGCGGCGAGGCTAGGTGATCGGTCAGCGACGTCGGAGCCGTCTGAGTTGGCCGGCGATGTACGGCCGAGCTCGGCGCTGCCCGCCGCGTTCGGCGATCGCGGTTTGCAACGCCTCGAGGGCGGCGATCACGCGGGCGACGTCGGGCGACCGGCCGAGCCCTTCGCATTCGTCGGCGAATTCGCCGAGGCTGCGATGTCCGCGTTCGTTGTTGCAGCGCCGACATGCGGCGACTTCATTCTCCATCCAACTCGGTCCGCCCTTGATCCGCGGCACGAGGTGTTCGGTCGTCGGTCGGACCAACCGAGTGTCGAAGGGCCTGGCGCACCACACACAGGTTGGACCGTCACGGGCGATGATGAGCGCCATCCGCTCGCGGCGGTCAAGTTGCCGAGTCGTGGTGGCCACACGACCAGAATGGCCGTGTGGCGGGTCGCTTCGCACCTTCTCCGACGGGTGATCTTCACCTGGGCAATCTTCGGACGGCGTTGGTGGCTGCGATCAGCGCTCGATCGGACGGCGTCGATTTCGTCATCAGGATGGAAGATCTCGACCGGGTGACATCATCGGTCGATCACGAGCGCCGCCAACTCGATGACCTGGCAGCACTCGGCGTAGTGAGCGACGTGTCGGTGGTGCGACAGAGCGAGCGCTTCGATCTCTATCGGGCAGCAATTGACCGGTTGAGCACCGCCGGCCTCGTCTACGAATGTTTCTGCACGCGGCGTGAGATCCGCGTCGAGATCGAGTCTGCAGCGTCAGCCCCACACGCGCATCTGGCCGACGGCGCTTATCCGGGTACCTGCCGGGACTTGACCGACGCCGAAAGAGCCGAACGACGGACCGCCGGTCGCCGACCGGCGCTGAGGCTGCGGTCTGATGGCACGGTGATCGCTTTTGATGACCTCGTGGTTGGTCGCTACGAGGGGGTCGTCGACGACGTGGTGTTGGCACGCGCCGATGGTGTGCCGGCCTACAACTTGGCCGTGGTGATCGACGATGCGCTTCAAGGCGTCTCGCAGGTGGTGCGTGGCGACGATCTGGTGTCGTCCACTCCACGCCAGATCCACTTACAGCATCTGCTTGGCCTTCCGACACCCGCTTATGGTCACGTACCGCTCGTTCTCGGGCCGACAGGGGAGCGGCTCGCCAAGCGCGACGGTGCGGTGACCCTCCGCGATCTCTCTGCGCGGGGTCTGTCTGCGGTGGCCGTTCGCGATGCGCTCGCAGCGTCGCTCGGGCTGACTGCCCTTGGACCGACCGATGACCCTGTCGGCGTTTGGGCTGACGAGTGGCACCTGTCTCGGGTGAGCCGACAGCCGGCCGAGGTGTCTCAGTTGGGACTCGACACATGACACGATCGAGGTGTGGACATCTCGTCTGATCCGCTTCGCCTGTTGTTGTCGTACGACGGGGCGACCGATCCACCTAATGACGTGCCAATCGAGGTCACCGAGGTCGCACCGGAGATCGTGATGATGCCGTTTTGGACTTCGGCAATGTGTGAGGCCGTGATCGCAGCAGCGGAGGCGACCGGACGGTTCGATCCCGATCCTGATGATCCCGTCCCCGGGCACGAGGTCTCGTTGGCGACCATCTCTCCGGTTCTGTTCGACGCCTTGCAGAACGACATCGGCCGCCGGGTGTGGCCGGTTTTGCGTCGTCAATGGCCGTTGATCGACTACCACGGGCTGCGTGATGCGTTCGTCATTCGCTATCGATCGGGGGAGCAGGAGTCATTGCGCCTGCACCAGGACATCGCGCAGGTGTCGATGACCGTTCGGCTCTGTGATGGCTATGAGGGTGCGCATCTGTCATTCCCCCGACAGCGTTGGGACAATCGGGATCAACCGGTCGGGACGCTCGTTGCCTGGCCGTCGCTCGTCACCCACCCGCATGAGGCGACGACACTCGAGTCTGGTGTGAAGTATGGGCTCACGATCTGGTGTGATTTGCCGAGCGATGTCAATGCGACGCTCTACGTGTGACGGTCCGATGACGGGGCGATGACAGGCCGACGACGATCACTGATTCAGCTGCGGTAGGTACAGATGTTGACGGTCGGCCGATAGCGGCGCTCGGTACTCTGGGTTGCGTCATGGCCCCGACACGACCCGCCACCGTCTCGACGGCAGGGCTCGTCATGTTGGCGTTTGCACTACAAGGGTGCGCTGGGACGTCGCTGTCATCGGCCGAGGGCATCGTGATCGCAGAGACGATCGTGACGGCGGCACCGACCACCATCGCGACAACCACGACAACGACGTCGTCGACAACGACGACCACGACGGTTGCCGAGACCACAACGACGACGCTGCCTGAGGTTCCTCGAGTGGTGCTCGAGGTGGCCGCGATGTCCGAACCGCTCATCGCCGTCGGCACCGCCGATGGTGCTGAGACCGCTCGGCTTCAGGAACGGTTGCTTGAGCTCGGATTCTGGGTGCAGTCGACCGATGGCGACTTCGGTGTGACCACCCGCCAGGCGGTGATGGCAGCCCAGAAGTACTACGGCTTGCCGACAACTTCGGCAGTCGACGAGGAGACGGCAGTTTTGCTGTCGTCGCTGACCGAGCGCCCCTTCGGCCGGACGCAGGCCGGAACGGTCGTCGAGGTCGACAAGTCGCGCCAGCTCGCATTCTTCGTGAACAACGGGGTCACCGAGTGGGTGCTCAACGTGTCGACCGGTTCGGAGATCGCCTACGAGGAACCGAATCAGCGTGACCCATCGAAGATCGAGCGGGGCGATTCGATCACTGACCCTGGACTCTTTAAGGTCGATCGCGAGCGCGAAGAGGGCTGGTGGGATGGCGACCTCGGCTCGATCTACCGCCCCAAATACTTCAACGGTGGCATCGCCGTGCACGGGTCGTACTCGATTCCCGACTACCCGGCATCGCACGGCTGTGTGCGGGTGAGCACCGCTGCCATGGACTGGATCTGGGATCAGGATCTGATGCCGATGGGCACTCCGGTGTGGGTGCACGGCGAGATCCCA
>JAQCGT010000088.1 GCA_027730505.1 Actinomycetota bacterium
ACTTCGTGGCGATGGTGGACTGATCGGCCGCATCTGCGTAGCGCCTCCGACCAGAGGCACACCATGGACACATGACGAGTTTGCGTTACTGACGTTGCTCAGCACCCTGATGGCCGAACGGTTCGAAAGAACACTTGCTGCCGAAAGTTCACGCCTAGCGGTCGTTCAACTCAGCGCAGCCCTCGAGAGTCGAATACTGCTGGAGCAGGCGAAAGGGATGCTCGCCGAGCGCCATGGCGACGACCTCGAGGAAGCCTTTGCCCGGCTTCGGATTGCGGCACGCCAGCAGCGACGCACCCTGCGCGAGGTTGCCGAGGAGGTCGTCCTTCGTAGACCACCCCCCGATTCGTCCAGCTAGGGCTGCGCCTGATCCCCCGACCATCGTGCGCTCAAGCGCCGAAAGTGAGATGCCAACTCGTTACTCACCCGTCTGTCGACAACGGCACGGGCGATCTCTGCGAGACCCATGTCGATCTCGTTGGCAGCAGTTCGCATCAGCTGATGAGCCTGTGCTGGCGTCAACCCAAGCCGCTCTGCGAGCATGCCGCTGGCTTGCTCCAGGAGCACCCTGCCATCGACCGCCATACGAACAGCCCTGATACGTGACATTGAATCTGGTGACGGATCCCCACATGCGACCAGAACAGCGGCGACGTCGGCCAGTGCCTGTGCCTTGATGACCGAGTCGTCAGCGGGCTCTACCTCACAGATGAGACCAACAGCCCCGAGCATCTCCCCCCGGAACGACAGCGGAATTCCCACCACAGGCTCTTGCGCTCCTCCGGTGCCGACCGACAACCAGCGCACCACCACGACGCCGCTGTCTCGACACTCCACACACGGACCAGCATTCGCCAACTCATTCATGAGATCGAGCACCGCCTGTCGGTCGGCGCTGCCTCCAACCAGATGAAGCCGATCGCCTGTTCCGAGATAGATCGCCCCCGCTCGAACACCCGCCAATCTGGCAGCGGCATCCGCAACCCGATCGAGCACATCGACAAGGTCGCCCCCGGCGGCCGCGATATGGATCGCGGACACGATCTCTAAGGCATTCCACGCTGGGGCGGCCTGATTCTCCGGTCCTGTCATGAGTCCTGCTCCTCGATCACCTCACGATTGACAATACGTTGCGCCAACTCCACGACGGTGCTCCCTCGGCGAAACGCCATCGCACGAAGCCTGACCTGTGCCTCAGCCACCTCGACCCCATATCGCTCCGCGAGCATTCCGACCGACTGTTGCACGATTGGGGATCCGAGTGAGCCAAGGCTCTGCTCGAACTCGATGGACTCACCAGCCAGATGCCGCACGAGCAGTTCCGTCACGATGTCAGCCAATACCAACCCATCGGCATACATCTCAGCGGAGATCATCACCGGTGTGCGCCAGTAACTGGTCAACACCCCGAATCTCGCTCGACCCGATCGAAGTGGCAGCGCCATCATGCCACCAACGCCACAATCACTCAGCGACGGTGCGACCACGAGCCAACGATCGTCCGGCCGTGACACATCTGGGAGAAGCACCGGCAGATCGGACGTATCGGCAGCCACCACTGGTCCCTCTCCCATCACGACCTGAACCTCATCGGCGATGGACGAGAATTCATCTGACCCAGACATGGTCAGCAGCCCGGATGCCGATCTCACCAGGATCGAACAACCAGCAGTACCGAGAGCCCGGCGAACCCCTTCACAAGCCGCCGCAACGGGATCAACCCGTGATAACGACCGATCGATCGTCGAAATCATTCGTTGCCAGCGATCGCCACCGTTCACCACGAACTCCGATCCATGTGGGGCGCTGCTGCAGCGTACGAGAGGTCAGCGCATAGCGGGTCGTACACCCGTACCAGCGCGCTCAAGCGTTGACGATCAGACGAAGAACCTCGTCGAAAACCGCGCAGGCAAGTGCTCGCATCTCGCCGTCGGTGCGGTCCTGAATTGGGTGAGCCACATAGCAACGGGCGACGTCGGGGAACCCGAGCGCTGCAGCCTGGGAATCCGCCCCGGACATGAATTCGTTCGAGGCGACGAAAACCCCGGGCACACCACGAGACTCCAGATCGACGATGTCGTGCACACTGCACGACGTGCAACTGCCTCAATCGGCCAGTGCTTCGATCACCAGCGTGCACTGGGTTGCGATCTCATGCCGCAGATCCACCGGAGCTGGCTTGGTGAAGGTCGGCTTGCGATAGCGACGCACGCTGCCGCCGCGCTCGGCGATCAGCCGCTCAAGCTCATCGAGAAATATGTCGCCACGAGGCTTTGAGATATCGAGCAGTGCCACGATTTGGCCGTCGAGGGATGTCGGTCGAGCGAGTCGCTGACGCGTCGACGGAACACGCTCCGAGGTCGGATCCAGCACCGTTGTCATTTCTGAACCATACTCGTCATCACTACGTCACCGATAAACGGTGACCGTCACCGGGTCGCTCCCCGTGCCGCCGTTTACCCAGCCTCCGATCATCGTCGAGAATAATCCCGCTCCTCCGCCGGCATGAGCGAGCAGAATGCCATCGGGCCGGAACTTCGCGATCGATGGCGTGTCTCGCATCGACTCGGGAAGGCCCTCGGCGATTCCGCCGGCGCCACGAACCATCTCGGCACCGGGCCGCTGCGTTGCCTCGTGAAGCGCGGCGAGCGTTCGCTCGCGGCTCCAGCCGGCTTCGGCGAAGATTCGAGCGTGGTCAGGGGCGATCACGAGCACCACGTCAAAAGCGATTGCGAGCTTGGGATGATGCAAGCCCTGCAGCGATACCGCCAAGGTCGCGATCAGCTCTTCAGGGGTGCGGGCAAGCTGGTCGACGATGCACTTCGGCCCCTCGCCCGCGAAGACGGTCACCGCATCGACACCCGGGTCTATGCCACGCCAAACCGACAACGGTGTGAATGGCGACCCAGCCTCATCCTCCGCGAAACAGAACGAGAGCTTTCCCGGATTGCCATGCGTGGCTCGGTCGACTTCGCCCGGTCGACCACCGCCGACATTGCGAATCGTCAGTTGCACCGCACGACCGATGGTCATGTTCGCCCGGGTGCCCTGTCCGAAAACGTTCATACCCGAGTTCATCCCGATGGCCCGGGCGCCGGGACCATTGCAAATGATGACCGGACCGACGCCCATCGTCGTGCACAACACACCGTGCATGTTGAACGTGTCGGTGCAGGCAGCCTCGAGAGCAGCGATCACCCAAGGCAGGTATTCGGGCAGACATCCAGCCATCACCGCATTCACCGCGATCTTCTCGACAGTCAATTCGACGAGATCGGGCGGCGCCAACGCCACCACCTCGTCAGGAGGCCGCGATGTGCCGGTCAGCATCCTCATGACCCGTTCAGGCGTGGGCGGCACCACCGGGAGGCCATCGGTCCAGCCGCGCGCGAACATTGCCTCGAACGGATCTTCGCTCGTGGCGAACTCGACGTGACGCGACGTGATCGGCAGGCCTGAGAAGCGTGCTCGAAGGGCATCGACCAGGTCGGGGTCGACGCTCATCGAGCCGCAGCCCGGCCTCATAACCGGAAGGTCCTCTCCCAGTCCGTCAATTCCGGTCATCCGGCGCCAGTCGTCACGTGACCATCCGACCGTTCGTTCGGCCTCGACACCGTCAACCACCCGGATCAGCGTCGGCACGGTCTCGATGTTGTGATGCCACGACAGAGCCAAGTCGGCATCGTGGAACGCGTCGATTCCGGTTGGGAAATCAGGGTCATCTTGGGTGTGAACGGTCAGCGCAGTCACCGCAGCGATCTCGCTGAGCAGCGGCGCTGTCATCCGACACGTCTCACACTCTTTCTTGACCACCACCACCAGCCCATCGGACAGCGGCGGGGCAACACTGGGCCCAACCTTCGACACCGTCATGTCAGCACGGTACCCTGCGCGACGGAGGTGTCCGAGCGCCTGGTGGGCTCCGCCGTCTTCAACACGGTCGGGACGGACGACCTCCGTCCGGCGGGTTCGATTCCCGTCCACCTCCGCCAACACGTTCACGGGCGTGCATCGCGAACTGTAGAAATCGCTCTGACCAGGGTTTATGTGTAGAGCGGTCGGTGGACGTTCGTGGACGTCCGTCATCGGCATCGGGGTGGACGCCGGACGGTTGCGGGCCCTCGGTGCCAGGCCCTTGGTCTTCGGCCTCGCCACAGCGAACGCAGTCATCGAGCACCGTCGTCTCGTTCATGTCCGGACCCCTCGATCCTGTTAGCGTCGTGTCAAAAAGGTAGCGGCTACAGCGGAGGAAGACCATGACGGCGAGGCTCACCGAGACGACATCGAGCCCTGCGGCCTGGACGGGTGCACAGATGCGGGTGACGGACGAGTGGATCCACCGCCTGAGTGAACCCGAGATCGCCGAGCTCGAGGCCGCCCTAGCGCGGGTCAAGGCGCAGGGGATCGAGCTCGCCTCCGTCACCCGGGAGCACTTCGTCCTGCCCACCCTGTCCCCGATCATCGACCGGTGGGTGCATGACCTCGAAGACGGTCGCGGTTTCCTCCTCGTCAAGGGTCTCCCGATCGATCGCTACAGCGAGCAAGACGTGTCGACCATCTACTGGGGCATCGGCCAGCACATGGGCGTGCCGGTCTCACAAAACGCCACCGGCGACCTGTTGGGCCACGTCCGCGACACCGGACGCAGCATTGCGGACCCGTCGGTGCGCGGCTACCAGACCCGGATCCGCCTGCCGTACCACACCGACGGCTCCGACGTCGTCGGTCTCTTGTGCTTCCGCCCGGCCCGATCAGGCGGTCTGTCGAGCATCGTGAGCTCCACCACGGTCTTCAACGAGGTCGTGCGGCGCCGTGCGGACCTCGTCGACCTGATGTACGAGCCGTTCTTCTACGACCGCCGCGAGGAGCAGTCCCCTGGCGAGGAACCCTGGTACGCGAGCCCCATCGCCTGCTACGTGGACGGCAAGCTGTCGGTGCGGTACATCCGGGGCTTCATCGAGAGCGCCCAGCGATTCCCGGAGGTCCCCCGGCTGACGGAGCGCCAGCGTGAGCTGCTCGACGTAATCGATGCCATCACGATGGACCCCGAGGTCGAGCTGCTGATGGACTTCGAGCCCGGTGACATGCAGTTCGTGAACAACTACGTCATCCTGCACTCACGCACCGACTACGAGGACTTCGAGGAACCGGAGCGCAAGCGCCACCTCCTGCGCCTGTGGCTGACCTTGCGCGAGGGGCGCCGCCTCGATCCGCACTTCGGCCGGGGCATGGGTGAGTTGGACGAGCGCGGCGGTCGAGGCGGGGTGCGGCCGATCGTTCCGGCAGGCTGAGTGATGCTCGGCCGGCTCAGCGCAGCAGCGGCATGACGAGGCGGCCGAAGCGTTCGGCCTCGACGTCATGGGGGTAACCGGACAGGCAGAACTCGCTGCATCCGATGTCGACGAACTCCCTGAGCGTCGAGGCCACCTGCTCGGGATCGCCGACGACGGCCACGCCGGCACCGGGCCGCAGCGTGCTGATGCCACTCCACAGGTGAGGGCCCAGACGGTGGTCGGGCGCCTCCACGAGCTCCTTCATCCGGCTGTTCGACTCGGACTGGTCCCACATCTGGCTGATGGCTTGCCGGTGGAACTCGCTCGCACCGGCGATCAGCGCCTCCGCTGCCGCCCACGCCTCGTCCTCGGTGTCACGGAGGATGACCTGCAGGCGCATACCGAACTGGAGTTGGTCCTCGCGGCCGTGCGCGGCGGCACGTGAGCGGGCGTGCGCGATGCGCACCGCGATGTTCTCCGGTGTGTCGCCCCAGTACAGGTAGACGTCGGCGTGCTTGGCGCACACCTCGACGGCCGCGTCCGAGATGCCCCCGAGGTAGAAGCGGGGGTGCGGGCGCTGCAGCGGGCGCGGTCGGACGACGGCACCCTCCACCGTGAAGTGCACGCCGGTGTGCGTGACCGGCGCATCCTCGGTCCAGACCCGCTTCATCAACGTGACCGTCTCGTCCATGATGTCGTAGCGATCGTCGTGGCCGACGAACATCCCGTCGGCAGCCATCTCGGCGGCACTCCCACCGGCGATGAGGTTCACGGCGATCCGCCCGCCGCTGAGTTGGTCGAACGTCGAGATCATCTTGGCCGTGACGGTCGGTGCGATCAGACCCGGCCGGGCGGCCACGAGCATGGTGAGGCGCTCGGTGCGGGCCGACACCATCGCGCAGGTGATCCAGGCCTCCCAGCACGCCGTCTGCACGGGCACGAGTGCGTACTCGAAGCCGGCGTCCTCGGCGGCGAGTGCGACGCGTTCGAAGAGCTCGATGCTCGGCGGGATCTCGTCCATGGCCGACAGTCGGGTCGTGTCGCCGGCCGTCGGGATGAACCACCCGAACCGCAGCTGCGCGGAGCCCGTCATGCCTGAGGCCGCCGTGCGGCGATGAGCTGATCGAACGCGAGCGCGTCAATGGCGTCGAGCGTGCCGGAGATGGTCATGGTCCCGCGTTAGCGTTCTGCCAACCCACATGCACGGTGTACCACAGCTCCACGCGTCGAGCCGAGGTGTGGGGTCTCCCACCTCGGCAGGTGGTGCGAACGCCGGGTCCTCGGACTTGCCCGCACCGGATGTGGGGTACTCCCGGCCAAACGTGGCGAAGACGTCCTCCAGGGGGAGATCCGCGTACACCCGCGGTGGTGGAGGTACTTCATGTGCCTCCGCCCGTCGCCATCGTGGGCGTGGAGGAGCGCGTCGTGGACACCGTCGAACGCCAGCGGCTGCGTAGCGAAGCGTTCGCACAGCTCGCGGTTGAACGCCGGCGACCCCTTGTGCCACGCGCCATCCAGCCACAGCAGTGCGTAGCCGTGCCCGTGGACGTCGTCGGCCCTCCAGCGTCCCAGCTCATGCCGTAACTCTCAGGGTTACTCTCAAACGACTCTTCTGGACATCGTTCGACTCCACACGCTGGGGAAACGCGACGCGCTGCGGATTCCCGTCCATCTCCGCTGATCAACCTGCAGATCCCCTCACCCGCCTGTCGCCGACTCGACGCGTCGCCCCACGGTCGTCCAGACACTCGGCGAGCGGAACCGCGTGCTTGCGGGTGATCCCGAGGGTCTCCCGCAGCATTGACACCGTGAATCCATCTGGGTTGGCTTCCCACAGTTGCTCGAGCACGGGATTCACCTCACCGACCGCATCAACGTGGAAGTACACACCGTCATGGGTCATGAAAATCCCGAGTCGGACCAGCCGGCCAAGAACAGCTCGATCGACGTCATCGACTGACGGTGGGGTCACGCCCCCATCGCGAACCCTCGCCACGACCTCGTGGTCAAGCACTGGATCGCGATCTCCGAGGCGCGCCTCACCGCGTTCGACCACCACGCCGGGGATCCGCTCGATGAGCAGTCGTTCGGGTTCTGACAGCACCGTTGTCGGCACCGGACCCGATTCCAGACGCTTGCGAAGTTGCTCCAGCGTGACCCCGACCACGCCTGTTGCGGCAACCCAGCCCGGGATCGTCTCGGGCACGTTGTCGCCGACAAGCCGAGCAGCCTCGTCGGTTCGAAGCCATCCATGAGGGGCGATGATCGACTCGACAGAGCCATCGGGCTTCGCCCGGGAGGGACGAAGCACCGGTGAGACATCGAGCACCTCGATGCCGGCGAGCACACGACCCGAGCCGATGCTGCGCATCACCAGACGATCGCGTGGCCGCAACGGCAGTGCCCCCGAGAACCTAATCCGGACGAGGTTGGGCGTCGTCGGGAGCAGCCGAACCGATGCATGACGACGAGCACCAGCGAGATGGATTTCCACTCGTCGAGGCAACGAGTCGACCGTGTCGCGGTCAACACGCGCGTCGAAGACCTCCGTGATTGCCCAACGCCCGGGTTCACAGAGCACATCGCCGCGAACGACCTCGGCGACTTCGATGCCGCTGAGATTGACGGCGCAACGCGCGTCCGCCGCAACCGAGTCAACATCGTTTCCATGACGCTGGAGGGCCCGCACCGTGGTCGAGCGACCATTCACGTCCAGCACCATGCCCCGAGCGAGATTCCCACTGTCGAGCGTGCCGGTCACCACAGTCCCTGAGCCAGCGATATGAAAGCTGCGGTCGACCACGAGGCGTGCAGGTCGAGCTGCGCGGTAACGATCGTGTACGCCACCGGCTCGTACGGCTTCGGCGAGCGCCTCCACCAGCAATTCGATACCCGCCCCCGTCACGGCCGAGGTGTGCACGATCGAGGCCCAGTCGACACGCGAGACGGCGAGCAGATCGCGCACCTCGAGGTCGACGAGATCGAGGTGATCACCGTCCACAAGGTCACAGCGCGAGATCGCGACGACCCCGACGTTGATGCCGACCCCCTCGAGCACCTTCATGTGCTCATAGGTCTGCGCACGCGGGCCTTCGACCGCGTCGATTACGAGCAATGCGACACTCGCGTGGTTCGCACCGGCGATCATCGTCCGCACCAAATCCTCGTGGCCGGGGACGTCAACGATGTCGAGCAATGTTCCGTCCGGAGCGACCGTGTGCGCAAATCCAAGATCGAGCGTGAGCCCTCGCCGACGTTCCTCTTCGAACCGGTCCGGCTCGATCCCCGTCATCGCCCGAACGAGCGCGCTCTTTCCGTGGTCGACATGCCCAGCGGTGGCGATGACCGCCACATCAACCGCCAATCGCGACGAGAGCATCGACGAGCACCCGATCATCATCAGGTGACACGGCACGAAGGTCGATCACGGTCGACCCATCGGCGACTCTGGCGATGATCGGCAACGGCCTCGCCGACCGCAAGGCATGGGAGACATCACCCGCGACAACGACACCCGCCGACGGCAGCAGCGCCGAGGGCGCGGCACCGGCACCGACGAGAGACTCACACGCTTCGGCGCACCCGATACCAGCGGCGTCCACGATCCTGTGAGCTCGCTGCATGAGCTCATCG
>JAQCGT010000008.1 GCA_027730505.1 Actinomycetota bacterium
TGAACATCGGCGCTGCAACCACGAAGAAAGCAACAGCGGCCACCCACGTGTCTCCCAATCTGGCGTACCAGGTCAGGCCCGTTCGACGCATCACATCACCTGTCAACACCCGCTGTTCGGAGATGTCGGACCGCTGCAGCACTCGACCGTCGGGGTCGATGATCGCCGAGAATCCTGTCGGGGCGACCTGAATGACCCAACGACCGGATTCCACGGCACGAAGTCGGCTGGAGGCCACCTGCTGGGTCTGGAGAATGGTCCAGGTATAACTCGCTCCGTTCGTGGGATTGACGAGCAGTTCGCCTCCCGATGTGACCCCGTCTCGCGTCCGACGGCCGAAGAACACCTCCCACGAGATGACTACGGCTGCCCGCGCCACGCCGGGAACGTCGAGGACCGCCGGGCCACGTCCGGCGAGGGCATCGCTCGGAATCTGGTCGACCGGGGCGCCGAGCGCCTCGAGAAGCCCACGCAGCGGCACGTATTCGCCGTAGGGGACCCGAACGACCTTCACGTACCGATCCACCACCGAACCGTCGGGCATGACCGTGTACTGAGCGTTGACGAAGTTGCCAGGACCGACGTCGTAGACGTACTCGGCATCCTCTGTCACCCCGACGAGGAACGGGACACCCAATCGCGATGCTTCAGCAGCGATGGCTGCCGCTTGATCGCTCTCGGCGAAGGAAACTCGATTGACGTCGATGGCGTTCTCCGGCCAAACCACGAGATCGAGTTCGGGATCGACCTCGATCTTGGCGGTTGCCGCAAGATGTGCTGCCGTGACATCGCGCGACGGCACCTCGAGTGCGCTGGTGCCCTGGCGGCCACCGCCCTGCACGGCGGCGACCCGCACAGTGCCGCCGTCGATGTCGTGGCCGGCTGGCGCGATCGTTGCGAGAACGAACACAGCGGACGACCCCAGGATCGGAGCCAGAGAGCAGCCTGTCACCGCTCGATCGCGGATCGACCTGATGAGCGGGGGGATCGTGAAGCTGACCGTCATGACGACCAGAGAGATCAGCAACACACCACCGACCCGGGCGACGTCGAGCAGCGGTCCCGACGCCTGGGCGATACCCATTGTGGCGAGGGGAACACCGCCGAATGGCACGGCAAGGCGAGCGGCCTCGGCGAGCGTGTGGGCCCCAGCTCGAGCGAACGGCGACCATGACGATGGGGCCACGGTCGCTGCGGCAACGGCGTGGAACATAGAGAAGACGATCACCGCTGCGACGTGCCCGGGTGGGGTGAGGAACCACATCCAAGCGGTGGACGGAGCGAGCCAACCGATTGCGAAGACGAACCCTGATACGGCTCGCCGGCTCGCCCGGGCATCGTGTCGCCAGCCGAGGAGCGCGACCCCGATGAATGACAAAGGCCAGAATCCCCACGGCGGCATGGATGCTGCAACGCAGAGCCCGCCGACGAAGGGCAGCAGCAATGATCTGGTGGCGTTCACCCGTCGAGTGTGCCGAACACCACGATCCGCTGGGCGGTCGACCCCGGCGGATGGCACGCGAAGAGCGTGACGGTGGATTCAGGTGTCTGGTCGATGATCCAGAGCGCGGTGGGCTCGACGATCTCGGTTCGATCCACGAGGTAGACGTGGCGCCCTTCGGCATCCTCGAAGATGATTTCATCGCCGGGCACCAACTGATCGAGGTAGCGAAACACCTGATGTTTGCTGACCCGATGTCCGGCGACCACCACGTTGCCGAGGTCCCCGGGCATCGCCGTTCCGGGCCAGTGGCCGGGTCCGAGGTCGAGGGTCGTCAGACGAATCCCCTCGAACATCGTCGATTCGAGATCGATTGCGGGGATGCTGATGCTGGCGAGTTCGATCACCGGTTCGGTGGATCGGGTGTCCTGTGGTGGGGGCACCGGTGTGGGGAGCGTCACCGTGGTTGTAGTGGTCGATGTGGTGGTCGTCGACGTCGTCGTTGTCGTGGAGGTCGACGTCGTCGTCGTGGTCGGGGCGACGGTGGAGGTTGTGGCGGCGGTCGTTTCAGGGATGACGACCGAGGCGGTCGAGTCACCACACGCGGAGATTGTGAGGGCCGCGGCGATGGCGATCACGAGAGCGATTGGTGCACGTGAGGGGTTCATGGCGATACCGATTCTTCCAGATGGGACATCGTTCTCTCAGCCGCTCGGTGGCCGTCTGCGACACATGCCGGGATGCCGATCCCCCGGTATGAACTCCCGGCGAGGACCAGACCTGCGCCGGTTCCGCGCTCGATGTGCGAGATGGTCGTGTGGTGATGCGGCCGGTACTGGGTGAAGGCTCCCGGCCAGCGAGTGACGCGGCTTTCCACCGGGGCGAGGTCGGTACCGAGATGCATTGAGACTTCAGCGACGGCGGCGTCGATGAGCGCAGAGTCGTCGAGATGGAGCACATCGAGTCCATCTCTGCCGAGCGACACCCGCAGCACGACGCTGTCGTGACCACCGAGGTGGGCCCACTTCTGTGAGGCGAATGACACGGCGGTAACCGTTCGCTGCACCGACTTCGGAACCAGGTAGCCCGATCGGCCGAGTGCATGTTCGGGCCAATCGGCGATCGGTACCGCCAACGTGACCATGGCAACGCCGCAGGTCTCGAGCGTCCGAAGCGTTTCGGCGATGTCGCCGGACATCATCTCCGCCGCAGCGGCAGCGGGGGCGGCGTTAATGACGGCGTCAAATGCCTGACCGTCCACCCGCCAACGGCCGTTGTCGGCCGTGATCTCAGCAACGGGTGACGACGTGATGATTCGAACTCGATCGCCGTGATGCTTTGCGAGATCGCGTTCGAGAGCGTTGATCAGGTCGGCCAGTCCGCCGATTGGCGCCGCGAAGATCGGCCCGTCGGATTTTGGCGTTGTCCGCATGGCCGAGCGGCCAGAGAGGAGGGCGCTTCGTCCTCGTCCGGCGAGCGCTGCGATTTGTGGAACGGCTGCCAGAGAGAACCGGTCGGTGTCGGCGCCGTAGATACTGCCGACGAGGGCATCGACCAAACGGTCGTGCACTTCATCGCCAAAGCGTGTCCGAACCCAATGCCCGATCGAGTCGTGGGCGGTCGGCGTTCGCGGCAGCACGAGGTCGAGACCGGCCCGAGCCAGGCCAACTGGAGAGAGCAGGCCGCTGCGAGCGATTGCCAACAGCGATGTCGGAACGCCGAGGAGGACACCGTCGGGGATGGATCGCAGGCCGTCGTACCAGATCGCAGCCCGCGCGTCGGTTGGCGCGGTGATTTGATCACCAAGTCCCAGTGATCTCGTCAGATCGATGGCGGCCGGCATCCTCACGAGGAACGCGTCAGGGCCCTCGTCGACCGCTGCGCGGCCTGCAAACGGCGAGGTGCTGATCTTGCCGCCAAGGCGTTCTTCCCCTTCGAACACCGTGATCGAGAGATCGTGGTCAGACGACAAGTAGGCCAGGTGGCGAGATGCGGCGAGGCCGGTGATGCCGCCGCCGATCACCGCCACCGAACGGGTCATGTGATCGTTGCTCCGGCCTCGACAACTCGTTGGGCGAGGGCCGCCATGACGTCAGGTCGGTCGTTCACGCAGGCGGTTCGATCGAAGGCAAGACCGTGCTGCTCGGCCCGCACGCGGGCCTCGATGTCGAGGTCGTACAGCACCTCGAGGTGGTCGGCAACGAATCCGACAGCGCTCACGATGACCCCTCGATGGGCGCCGCCAGCGGCGACATCATCGATGAGTTCGCCGATGTCGGGTCCGATCCATGGTTCAGGAGTGCGTCCGGCGCTCTGCCAGGCGATCGTCCAGTCGGACCCCTCCTCCATGCCGAGACGTTCGGCGATGGCAACGGCTGTCGAACGGAGTTCGTCGGGATAGAGGTCACCGCTGTCGATGATCCGTTGTGGGAGTGAATGAGCGGTGAACGCAACCAGCGACCCCTCGCCCATGGCTTCCCGTCGCGTCCTGAGATCATCGGCGATGAAGTCGACGAAGGCCGGTTCGACGGCCCACGAGTCGATGCCGACCACGCTGATGCCGAGTGGCTCTGCCGCAGCTTTGGTACGGCCGATGTACTGACCGATCGAATACGACGAATGATGAGGCGCGAGCACCAGGCCGACAATCCGTGTAAACCCAGCATCAGCGATCTCGGCCACCGTTGTCTCGATCATCGGAGCGGCGTGCTTGAGCCCGAGAAAGACTCGGTGGGTTCCGGGGGCGAGGTCGTCTAGCGCGGCCTGCAATCCAGCAGCCTGGGCCTCGGTCAGCTCAGCGAGCGGCGACAGGCCCCCGATGGCCTCATAACGTGCGACCAGTTCGGCAAGCGCCTCCGGGGTTGGTGGACGCCCGCGTCGGATATCGGTGTAGTACGGCTCGATCTCGTCTCGATGACGTGGGGTGCCATACGCCATCAACAACACAGCGGTTGAAGGGGTGCCTGCGCTCATGTCCGTCATGCTCCCAGCAGATCGTTGCCGGTGCCGTGACGAGCGGTGATCTCATGGACTCGATCGACCACGGCCGTCAGCACTTCCGGATTCGAATCGGGCTGCACGCCATGACCGAGATTGAAGATGTGCCCCGGGTGCCCGGCGTTGTCCGCGAGCACTGCTTCCGCTCCGGCCAGAGCTGGTTCACGGCCGGCAAGCACCAGGGCGGGATCGAGGTTGCCCTGGACAACGAGATCGGGATCGATACGACGCCGGGCGGCTTGAATCGACGTGCGCCAGTCGAGGCCAAGCACCTGCGGTCCTGCGTTGTGCATCGACTCGAGCAGGTGGTCGCAGCCGATGCCGAAGTGGATGCCGGGCACGTTGGGATGACGCTCGGCGAGCTCGCTGAAGACGCGAGTCGAATGCGGAAGTACGAAGCGCTGGTAGTCCGCGTCAGACAGCGATCCGGCCCATGAGTCGAAGAGTTGGAACGCTCGTGCGCCATGGGCGAGCTGCACCGAGATGAACTCGATCGCTGAGCCCGCCAGGCGGTCGAGGACGGCGTGCCAGAGCACCTCGTCGGTTTGCATCAACGCCTTGGTGTGGCGGTAGGTGCGGCTCGGAGCACCTTCGATGAGGTAGCTGGCGAGGGTGAATGGGGCGCCGGCGAAGGCGAGCAGAGGAACCATCGGCGGTAACTCGTGGGTCAGGATGTCGACGGTGGCGGCCACATAGTCGACGTCGGCCGGTTCAAGGGGTCGGAGGCGTTCGAGGTCGGCAGCGGATCGCAGCGGATTCTCGGCCACCGGCCCCGTTCCGGGAGCGACGTCGATGCCGAAACCGACGGCATGGACGGGAACCACGATGTCGCTGTACAACACGGCGGCGTCGACGCCGTGGCGACGGACCGGCTGCATCGTGATCTCGGCTGCCGTCTCGGGTCGGGCGATGGCATCGAGAATCGATCCCGGGCCGCGGACTGCCCGGTACTCGGGCAGGCTGCGCCCTGCTTGACGCATGAACCACACCGGAGTCCGGGCCGCTGGACGGCCGAAGGCCGCAGCGAGGAATGGCGGTTCGTCGGGGGGGAAGTCGCGGGAGGAACTCATTAGAGAATGTCGACGATATCGGCCGCCGATACACTCGATGGACCCCTGAACACCGCTGGACTCGGAGAGACACGAGGTGTCGTTCCGATGGTCCCGTATCAGCACCGATGAGCCAGAACCACCCAGATCTCGTCCCCGAACAGGCGTACATCGATCACGCCTACGAGTGTCTCGAGACCAGCCGCGCAGCGGCCTGGCGCATGCGGGAGATGCACGAGGCGGATCTGGGCGGGACCTTCCAGGCGCGTTTCGAACGAAACGCCGTCGACGAGACTCTCGTGAAGCGCCTTGTGGAACTCGATCTCGGTGACGCAGCGCTCGTCTTCGGCCGGATCGACCGCTCCGATCCCGAGGGGGACGGCGTCGAAAGCTTTCACATCGGTCGTCTCGCCGTCGCCGATGAGGACCGCGAGCCAGTGGTGGTCGACTGGCGGGCTCCGGTCGCCGAACCGTTCTATCGAGCGACCGGTCGTGAACCGATGGGTCTGCGCCGCCGACGTCACTTCGCCGTGGAGGGCCGACATCTGCTCGGGCTCGAAGACGAACTGTTCGGTGAGGGCCATCTCGGTGTCGGTGACGACGAGGGCCTCGATCGGTCGGGAGGCCTGCGGGGTTACAGCACCTTGATCGCGTCGCTCGAACGAGGGCGCACCGGAAGTCTCGGCGACATCGTGGCCACCATCCAGGCCGAGCAGGATGAGATCATCAGGTCACCCCAAGCCGGCGTCCTCGTCGTTCAGGGAGGACCGGGAACGGGGAAGACAGTCGTCGCCCTCCATCGGGCCGCCTACCTGCTGTACACGCATCGGTTCCCGCTCGAAGACCAAGGCGTGCTTGTCATCGGGCCGAACCGGGTGTTCCTCCGGTACATCGAGCGGGTCCTTCCGTCCCTCGGTGAGGCGGGCATTGCCCAGGTGGTGTTGGCTGACCTCGTTCCCGACGTGACCGTGCGTGGCGACGATCCGCCCGAGGTGGCCCGTGCGAAGGGTGCGGCGGTGATGTCCGAGGTCATCGACCGAGCGATCCGAGACCGTGAGCGACCGCTGCGCGAGGACCTGGTTCTGCCGTTCCGATTTGGATACGTGCGACTGCGGGTCGAGGAGTCCGAGCGCATCGTGCGGATGGTCCGCCGCCGTCATCGCCGCCATAACGCGGCGCGGCGGCAGCTCGAAGCAGAGGTCTGGTCATCGCTGGCGGCGACGTGGCGCGACGGAGATGTCGACCCGTCCGACGTTCGGGCGGAATTGCGGTCGTCGCCCGAGATGCGTGAGGCGCTCGAACGAATGTGGCCGGTGTTGACCCCTGCCGAACTCCTCCATGACCTGTACGGTTCGAAAGCGCTGTTGCGATCCGCAATCGGCCGACTGCTCGAACCAGGTGCGGTCGATCTCTTGCACCGCCCCCGGTCGGCATCGGTCGAGGAGGTCGTGTGGAGTACTGCCGATGTGGCCCTACTTGATGATGCCCGAGAGGCGCTCGGTCCGCGACCGGGCCGCTCGGGCCGGATCGACGAGGTTGATGAACTGCGCACCTATGGGCACATCGTGGTCGACGAGGTGCAGGACCTCACACCGATGGAGCTTCGTATGGTGACGAGGCGCTCTCTCAACGGATCAGTGACGGTCGTCGGCGATATCGCGCAAGCAACTGGGCCCCTAGCCCCGAGCGACTGGTCAGACGTGCTCGAACATTTGCCGGATCGGCGCCCACCGAGAGTGATCGGGCTTTCGGTCGGCTATCGCATACCGGCTCAGATCATGGCCCTTGCTGACGCCGTGATGAAGGTTGCGGCTCCTGGTTTGCGTGCACCGACGTCGGTTCGTCTCGGGGATGCCGAGCCCTCGGTGGTCGAGGTGGACGACATCGCCGCTGGTGTGGTGTCGGCTGTGCGTGCCATGGTCAATGGCCTTGGTCGTGCATCGGTGGCAGTGGTGGCCGCGGACGAGCGATGCGACGAGGTGTCTGCAGCGCTGTCGGCGGCAGGAGTCGACCACGGTCGGGCTGGAGTCTCGGGGCTCGAGCATGAACTCACCGTGGTGCCGGTCAGCGTTGTGAAGGGTCTCGAACTCGATGGTGTCGTGCTGGTCGAACCAGTCGAGATAGCCGAGAGTGGTCGACACGGGCTGCGTTCGCTCTACGTGGCGTTGACCCGCTCGACCCGACGCCTCACCGTCGTGCACCGGCGGGCCCTACCCGATGCAATGCACCGAGAGGACTCAGGCGCCGGCGATTCCAGCGTTGAGATCGATCAGCAGCTTCCAGCCTTTTGATGCGTCGGCCGGGCGTTTGCGTTCCACGGCACTGTGCGCCAGCGAGACGACCTGCTCAAGTCCGAACAGTTCCTCGGGGAAGTCGCGACGGATCGCGGCGCTGATCGATGCCCAGTCAGCGTCGATTGCAGCGAGGATGGTCGATGCGAGTTCAGGATCATCGACGATTGCATCGCTCAAGCTGTCCAGGGCACCAGCGATGCGGCTCAGCACGGTCGAGATGTCATCGTCGGCTCGAGGACCCGGGGCTGTGGTGCCGCCGTCGACGGGCTCCGGTGCCGTGGTCGTGACGAGCGACTCATCGACGTAGGTCGAACCGCAGCCCGCCGTGACCAACACGACCACCAGCGCGGTGGCAAGCCAGGTGGTTCGGCTGCTCATCCGGTGACCAGAATGCGCTCGCCGGCGAAGGCGCCGACGCCGATGTGGCGCCCTTCGATCTCGACGGTCACGGTGCCGTCCGGAGCCAAGGCGGTGACACGGCCGGATCGGCCCGGAAGCAGGTCGGCGTCCTCGAGGAACTCGAGTAGGCCTGGCGTGAACTCGAGCTCTTCAGGAATTCGGCGGATGCTGAAGGTCGTGCCGATCGGGTGGACCGCGAGCGGGTGGGCACCATCGGAGATGTAGTCGGATCCAGGGATCGGATTGCCATGTGGGCATGTTGTCGGCGAGCCCAGGAACCGATCGAGAGCATCCTCGACGGACTCGCTCATCACGTGTTCCCACTTGCCGGCCTCATGATGTGCCTCAGCCCAGGACAGACCGAGAATGTCGGTGAGGAATCGCTCAGCCAATCGGTGTCGACGCACCACCCGTTGAGCCAGCGCATCACCGTCCGTCGTCAGTTTGATGCCACCTTCGGTCGTGATGAGGCCTTCGGACTCGAGACGACGCACCATCTCACTCACCGCCGGTCGACTGACGTTCAGCCGCTCGGCGATTCGCGCCTGGATCACTTCGAGGTCATCCTCAGCTAATTCGAAGATGCATTCGCAGTACTCCTCGAAGGCGGGATGATGCTCGCCGGGTGCAGGCATGGTTGGAGCCTAGATGCCCCCCAACGATCCGCGCCCCTCGTGTCAACCAGTGAAGAAGTCACTGTCGCAGGCGTCGAAGCCAACTCTCGGCGTGTCGTAGGCGCCGGTCGAGTTGCTCCTCTGTGGCCGAGGCCACCGAGGTGACGCCGGCACGCCTGTTCATCTCGGCTTGGACTCGTGGGTGCGGCCAACCGGTCATGTCGACGAGGCGGCGTGCCAACGCAGCATTTCGCGTGCGAAGGTCCTCCTTACGCTCGGCGACCGATAGTTCGCCGAATGGCACGCGTCCGGCTTCGGTCAGCACGATCGGAAGGTCGATCTCAAGTCCATCGCCCTGAGCGGGTTCAGGAACGAGTTCGTCGTCATCGAATTCCTGAAGTCCGTGTTCGGTGATGGCGTGAACCTGCATTCCGGTTGCCGTCGATGAGACGACGGAAAACAGTGAGAGTTGCTCAGGCCGCTCGTCGACTGCGTTCGCTTCAGTCGGGCCTCGTTGGAATGATTCTTCATCGTCGTCTCGGCCTGGCGGTCGGAGCGCATGACGTCTCGACTCGGCGATCCGAAACGCGTGGGTCCGCAGTCTTGGATCGTCGGGAATGAAGACGTAGGCGCGCTGGGTACCTCGGCCGGGTTGCCAGCGCACGAAGCGACCGACGGCCTGACGGAAGAACAGTTCGGTTGCGACCGTCGTTGCGTAGACCCCGACTCGCAGGCGTGGAATGTCGACACCTTCGGAAACCATTCGGACCGAGATAAGCCACGGACGGTCGTCATTGGCGAAGGCTGCGATCTTGGCCGACGCGCTGGGGTCGTCACTGACGACCACATCGGCGTGGACACCCAACCGATTCCGAAGCAGTCGGGCGACCCCGTGTGCGTGGTCAACGTCGGTGGCGATCACGAGTCCGCCGGCGTCCGGGTCGGTCGACCTGATCGCCCGGAGACGTTGATCTGCTTGGGTGAGCACCTGAGGGAGCCAGTCGCCGTCGAGGCTGAGTGCCGTACGCAATCGTGCTGACACCTGGTCACGGTTCAACTCGTCGGCGAAGTTGGCCCGGACGACGTCACCCGTTGGTGTCGACCATTCCATCTGGCCGTCGAAACGCGGGAAGTAGACCGGCCTGACCACCCCGCCGTCGCGCAGCGCATCGTCGTATCCGTAGGTGACGTCTGCTCTGGCGAGGTCACCTTCGGCGGTGGTCTCGTAGGTGATGAATGGGATCGGTGTGTCATCGCTGCGAAAGGGCGTCCCGGAGAGTGCGAGCCGCCGTGATGCCGTCGAGAACGCCGACAGCACTGACGAGCCCCAGGCGCGCTCGTCTCCGGCGTGATGGATTTCATCGAGCACCACCAGGCCGTCGCGAGCGATGCCCTGGAGTCGCTCCGCGGCCGATCCATTCGCAACCTGTTGATAGGTGGTGACGAGGCCGTGGACGTCACGGGCGAGACCCTGGCCCGGCGCCCAGTCGATATCGAGGGCCAATCCGAGACGATGCGCCGCTCTCGCCCATTGCGTCTTGAGATGGCTCGTTGGAGCGACGACGACAAGTCGTCCGGGGCTCGATGCCAGGTGGGCCAGAGCACAGGTCAGCGCGAATGTGGTCTTACCGGCTCCGGGCGTTGCCACGGCGAGGAAGTCAGGGGAGTTCGACCCGGTGAACTGATCGAAGGCGGCCCGTTGCCAAGGGCGCAGGCGCAGGGAGGTCACGGTGTGTGGTCGGCTCAGTTGCCGTCGTTGAGCGCGCGCAGACCTGCCCAGGCGAGGGCGCTCACCGTTGCAGCGATCTCGTCAGGGTCGAATTCGGTGCCTTTGTCGAGCAGCCGCCGACTTGCGCCTTCGGCGAGTCCGACGAGGGCATGGGAGATGATGCGTCGCCGCTCAGGGTCGAGGTCGACGGCGATGAGCGGAGCGATTGCGCTTGCCGCATCAGAGGTGATCCGTCGGACCTGTTCGGTGAATTCGGCGTCATGTCGAGCTGCGCCGCCGAAGAGGAGTCGGAACCCGTCATGGTCGGTTGCCACCCATCGGAAGTATGCGAGGAATCCGAGCCTCGTTTGCGACTTTCCGTCATCAGCATCGGCTGTCGCCTTGGAAATCGCCGTTCGCATACGGGTGCCCACCTCGTCGAGGAGCGCAGAGAAAAGGTCGCTCTTGGAATCGAAGTGCTGATACAGCACTGGTTTGGTCACTCCGGCGGCTTCAGCGATCTCATTCATCGAGGCGCCGTGATAGCCGGAGCGTCCGAAGATCTCGAGCGCAACGTCGAGGATCTGTTCGCGCCGGGCCGCGGCGGTGAGACGGGCATGAGTCATGGGAATGTCATGCTAGGGGCGATCTCGACGGGCTCATAGACCGTGTTCGACATCCTCGCGCTCGGCCGCTCGAACCGCGTAGCCCAACACGATCGATGGGGCGAGGAGCACCGAGGAAACGATGAGGCAGACGACGACGGTCGTTGCAAGCGGCGAGGAGAAGCCGACGGCGAACGCAATGATGAACACTGCGACACCGACCGAGAGGATCAGATAGCCGACGCGGTTGGCCAGCAGTGTCCAGCGGGCGATGACGGAGCGGCGGGCTCTCACGGGATCGTCGATCGCCGAATGGTCGTGCTTCTTGCGGTCTGCCATAGGGTTCACTCATGGTACGCGTGGAACGCCCAAGTGCTGAGATCGTCCTTGTGACGATCGACCGGCCCGAACGTCGCAACGCCGTCGATATCGCAACCCTCGATGGGCTGTCAGCAGCCTTTGGTGAGGTGGCTCTTCCCGGCACGAGGGTGGTGGTGCTCACCGGTGCTCCACCTGCCTTTTGTGCTGGTGCCGATCTCGGCGGCGCCGAATCCGAGGTGTTCCAGAAATCACTCGCCGGTGCGCTCAGAACCATTGCCGGATGCCCGGTGCCGGTGGTGGCGGCGATCGACGGTCCGGCGCTCGGCGCGGGCAGCCAACTGCTGTCGGTGTGCGATCTGCGCGTCGCCACCGAGCGCAGCACCTTCGGCATTCCCGCCGCCCGTCTCGGACTTGCCGTCGATCAGTGGACCGTCGACCGTCTGGTCCGTGAGTTCGGTTGGGGAATCGCCCGAGCGATGCTCGTCGGAGCTGAAGTGTTCGACACTCACCGGATGGTGTCGGCTGGTGCGGTCCATCGAGTGGGTGATCTCGATGCGGCACTGGCTTGGGCGGAGACGCTCGCTGCACAGGCGCCTCTCACCGTCGTCGCTCACAAAGCGGCGCTCGACGCTGTTGCCGACCCGGCCGGATCCGCAGTTGACGTCGAATCGCTCCGGCTGGCGGCGTGGGCGTCGGCCGATGCCAGTGAGGGCCGTCAGGCGTTTCTCGAGAAGCGTCCGCCGCGTTTCACAGCATCGTGATGCAGGTCAGAGGTTAGGCGGCAGCAATCCGTTGACGTTCTCGTAGATGAAATAGAGCACCACGATCCCGGGAATCAGCGCGACCGGTAGCGCTGGGAACCAACTGCGCCGCCGGTGACTCCACCAGCGGACAGCGAGGATCAGCACGATCATCGGGATCGTCCAGAGAATCCCTTGGGTGAGGGCGGCAGGGTCATGGAACCAACCCGCAGCGAAGGCATCGGTGGTCGCCGTCGATGTGCCGCCCGTGTCTTCGACGACGATTGGCACGCTGGTGCTGGTGGACGACGTCGTGGGCGACGCTGTAGTTGGTGTCGTCTCGGCCGCAGCCACAGTTGTTGCGGTCTCATCGGGAAGCAGGGTCGTTGTCGTTGCGATCGACGACAACGACGAAGCGAGGTAGCTGCTTCGAGCGGTGGGCGTATCCGACTGTGTCGGGTCGAGGTTGGCATGGATGATGATTCGCTGAGCGGCAGACCACTTCGGGTGGCATGACGTCAGGGTCAGTTCAGCGATCGTTGGATCGCTGGTGGCAACGACGTGGTAGTCGGACGGCTCGACGATCAGCGTCTCGCGCACGCGGTAGACGAATCGTCCCGCTGCAGTGGTGACGATGATCTCGTCACCGGGTTCCAGCCGGTCGACATCGTGGAACGGTTGACCGTACGTGGTTCGGTGGCCGGCGATGGCCGCGTTGCCGAGTTGGCCCGGCAACGGCGTGTCAGGGAAGTGGCCCGGCCCCAGTTGTAACTCATCGACTCCGACTCCAGCGACCACGTAGTGGTCGGTGCCGATGGTCGGGATCTCAAGACGCGCCACCGGGTCGCCGAGTGAGATGTCGAGCACGGGGGCCGGCGGCAACGTGGAGGTGGTGGTGACGTCGGTGCTCGTCGGCGCCGCCGTGTCGTCAGCGATGCTGGTCGTGGTCTGGGCTGCGGTGGTCGTGACGACCGCTGCGGTGGTCGTCTCGACAGAGAGTTGTTGCTCGAACTTGTCGGCGAGGTCGCGCTGGGCACGAGCGGTTTCGAGGCCCGTTCCCCACAACTGGTAGCCGACGAACCCGAGCATGAGCAGACCGATCACGATGAGTGCCCGGCCGAAGAGTCCGATCACCCACCTCCAGTCTCGTGGCTCCGGCGGTCGGTCCCATTGAGCTCGACGATGTCGGCGCCAGGTGTTCCAATGTCTCCGGTAGAAACCCGCCCAGCGGCTGGTCGGGCCACGTCGATGCGCCCGACGCACCACCTCACTCAGACGGTACCCCTCGTTGGGACGGGGACTGTCGGGGCCTGACACGACGCTCACGATACCGGTGGCCCTCAAGCGGCGACGGGGGTGTTCGAGCGGCGTGACGCCTAGCGTGTGGCAGAGATGCATCCGTCACCTGACGCCACAACCGACCCGGTCATTGACCTTGAAGGGCTGGTCGTCGTGCTCGGTGGCTTCCCGGCACTCGCTGGCGCTGATCTTCGGGTGGAGCGCGGCGAGATTCTCTTGCTCGCTGGACCGAATGGCGCAGGAAAGACGACGCTTCTGCGTGCCTGCGCAGGAATGACCCGACCGGTTCGAGGGTCTGGGCGCGTACTCGGGTTCGATCTCCTGCGCGAACGTGAGTCGATTCGTGCTGGCGTTGGACTTGTGGGTCATCGCAACGGCCTGTACGCGGACCTCACCGTTCAGGAGAACCTCCGGTTCTGGGGAGCGGCCAGCGGAGCGACGTCGTCGGAGATCGAAGCGGCTGCATCGGCGATGGCGGTGGACGGTCGCCTCGCCACGGTGCCGGTTGGACGACTGTCGGCTGGGCAGCGACGTCGAACGGCACTGGCGGTGCTCGTCGTGCGCCGGGCAGCGCTGTGGTTGCTCGACGAACCCCACACCGGTCTCGATGCCCAGGGCCGTGACGAACTCGATGCGCTGCTCAGGCGCGCGGCTGTCTCGGGAGCGACCGTGGTGTTCGCAAGCCACGAGGCCGATCGGGCAGATCAGCTGGCCACTCGTTCGGTTCGTGTTGTCGCTGGTCGGGTGGAGGCCGTCGATGGCTGAGGTGAGCCGATTCGATGTGGCCAAGGCGGTGTTCGTGAAAGACCTGAGAGTGGAGATTCGCTCGCGGGTTCTTGTGAATCAGATTCTGCCGTTCTCAGCGTTGGTCATGGTGCTCTTCGCCTTCGCCCTTGACGCCACGAATGTGCTCACCCGAGTCGCTCCCGGCCTCATCTGGCTCGCTGTGCTCTTCTCGATGATCGTGATCGTCCAGCGGGGTTTCGCCGTCGAATCAGCCGATGGTGCGCTCGAGGCGCTCCAGTCGGCCGGCGTTGACGCTCTCGGTGTCTATTGGGGCAAGTGGGCGGCGCTCGTCGTGCAACTCGTAGTTCTCGAGGTGCTGCTGGTCGCAACAGCGGTGTTGTTGTACGGCGTCGACCTTCGAGCAGAGGGTGTTGTGCTTCTCGTCACCACCTCGATCTCCGCGACGTGCGGTCTGGCTGCGGTAGGTACGATCTACGGAGGCCTCGCCGCTGGGGTCTCGGGTCGGGAGACCTTGCTCCCCCTTCTCGTTCTTCCAGTGGCGTCGCCCGTGCTCATCGGGGCCACCCGAGCGGTCGAAGCGGCGCTCGGCACCGGCGGCACGGCGATCTCAGAGGGCTGGCCGTGGCTCGGCCTGCTGTCGGTTTTCGCCGTTGCATTCGGTGTCGGCGGCTCATTCGCCTTCGGACCCCTGATCGAGGACTGACGCCGGCCCGCCGGATCGGAGCGATATGACCACCATCACCCCCCAGAGTCTCGAGGTTCCGGCCCGCCGACGCGGGACCGGCACCCGCGCCACCCGAATCATCGGTCTGGCGACGATCGTGATGATCGGGTGGCTCGCCGTGTTCGGACTCCTCATTTCCCCAGCGGATCGCGATCAGGGCGACTCGGTGCGGATCATGTACGTACACGTTCCGTCGGTGTGGCTCGCGTACCTCGCGTTCATCGTCACTGCCATCTGCTCGGCGATCCACCTGTTCGGTCGCCGTCACTCTCTGGGCGTCGACCGCGTCGCCGGCGCATCGGCAGAGGTCGGCGTGGTCTTCATGGCGGTCACGCTCGTGACCGGAATGCTCTGGGGTCGCATCACATGGGGGGTGTACTGGCAGTGGGACGCTCGACTGACGACCACTGCGCTGCTCTTCATCAGCTACATCGGTTACCTGGCGGTTCGCGGTCTGGAGGGAACCCGTCAACAACGTGCCCGGCGAAGCGCAGTGATCGGGCTGTTGGTGGTTCTCGAAATCCCGCTGGTGCATTGGAGTGTCAGACTGTGGCGCAGCCTTCACCAGGAGGCGACGGTGCTCGGCACTGACCTCGATGTCTCGCTCGACGGCCTGATGCTGTTCTCATTGTTCAGCGGGGTGGTCGCATTCACCCTGCTCTTCATCTGGCTGGTGCTCCACCGTTCGAGGATGCTCACCATGATTGACCTCGCCGGTGAGCGTGCGCTCGACGAGGCGCTCGCCTCCCGAATCTCCGAGGGCGGTGAGAAGCGTGCGTGATGCGGGATTCATCATCGGTTCGTACCTGATCACGCTCGGTGCGATCGGGGCGTTCGCCGTTCGCACGCTTCGTCTCGGGCGACGACTGGCAGACAGTGTTCCCGACGAGGACAAGCCATGGCTGTGAGCGATGCTCCTGATCTGACCCCCAGACCGACCGCAGAGCGTTCTCGACGATCAGGCCGCCGGATCCTGCCGATTGTGGTTCTGACCCTCGTGATGATTGCTGGCGGGGTCATCATCACCCAAGCCCTGTCGACTGCCGTCGACTACTACTGCAACGTCGATGAGATCGGAGTGCGGAGCGGTTGTGACGAGGACCGCCGATTGCGGCTTCAGGGGACGGTTGCCGAGGGATCGGTCGTGACGGGAACCGTGGCGACCATCTTCGACATTGAGTTCAACGATGTCGTCGTGGCGGTTGAGTACGAAGGTGAACCCGGCGGGATATTCCGTGAGTGCCTGCCGGTAGTCGTGCACGGCGTGTTCGACACAGAGTCGGGTCTGTTCCTGGGTGATCGTGTCGAGGTGAAGCACTCGGAGGAGTACGTGGCGGTCAACGACGACCGGCTCAGCGAGGCCGAGGCGATGGCGTGCCAGCCCTCAGCGTGAACGCCGCGCTCGGCAACGCCGGGTTGCTCGTGATGCTGGTCGCGTCGACGGTCGGCGCATTCGCCACCGCTATGGCGATCGCGGGCGGCAACAGACGAGCGATTCGCCAGGGTCCTACCTTCGCCTGGGTGATCCTTGCCGGGGCGGTGCTGGCGGTGGTCATGATGCAGCGAGCGCTGTTCACCCGCGACTTCTCGATCGATTTCATACAACAGGTCGGTTCGACCACCACGCCCTGGCTGTACAACCTCGCGGCCATGTGGAGCGCACTTGAAGGCTCGATCCTGCTGTGGGTGATCGTGCTCGCCGGATTTACTGCGGCGGTTGCCCGACGTTTCCGAGATCGCAGCGACGATGAACTCGTCGGCTGGGCGCTGGTGGTCATGTATGTGGTCTGCGCCTTCTTTGCACTTGTGAGCTTCGGGCCGGCATCTCCGTTCGCTCGCGGCGAGGCGGTGCCGCTCGACTTTGTCGGACCCGGACCGAACCCGTTGCTACAGAACCACATCCTGGTGATGTTTCATCCCCCGATCCTCTACCTCGGCTACGTGGGGTTCACCGTGCCGTTCGCATTTGCGATCGCTGCGCTCATCACGGGTCGAGTCGGTGAAGGGTGGCTGCTCGAGACTCGTCGTTGGGCGCTGTTCTCCTGGGGGTTCCTCACCATCGGCATCCTGCTCGGCGCCTGGTGGAGCTACGAGGTGCTCGGGTGGAGCGGCGTGTGGGCGTGGGACCCGGTCGAGAACGCCAGCCTTTTACCGTGGCTCACCGGCACGGCGTACATCCACTCGGTACTGGTGCAACAGCGGCGCGGCATGTTGCGGGTCTGGAACCTCAGTCTCCTCGTGGCCACCTTCTCGCTCACCATTCTCGGCACGTTTATCACTCGCTCGGGAATCGTCAACAGTGTCCACGCGTTTGCCGCTGGCGAGGTCGACGGGTACCTGATCGGGTTCTTCGCCCTCGTCGTGCTGGTGTCACTCGGTCTGATTGGCTGGCGAGGTGACCGGCTGCGTTCTCCCGGGCAGATCGACTCTCCGGTGTCTCGTGAAGGGGCATTTCTCGCGAACAACGTGGTCTTTGCCGTGTTCGCCTTCATCGTGTTGCTCGGCACGGTGTTTCCGCTGCTGGTCGAGGTGATTCAGGACCGTCAGACGGTCGTCGGCGCCCCATACTTCGATCGACTGTCGATGCCGATCGGATTGGTGTTGTTGTTCCTCATGGCGGTTGCGCCGGTGTTGCCGTGGCGCAAAGCGTCCACCGAACTGCTCCGCGACAGGTTGTTCTGGCCGGCGTGGTGCGGCGCGGCCGCGTTGGCCATTGCGGTTCTCACCGGTGCCGACGGCTGGGCACCGCTCGTCGCGTTCGCTCTCGGCGGTTTCGCCGCTGGCGCGGCGGGCCGGCAGATTGCCCTCGCCACCAGGCGGCAAGGTTGGAGGGGACTGGTCGGTCGAGCGAATGGGGGCATGTTCGTCCACCTCGGCGTGATTCTGATCGCCGTTGCTCTTGCAGCCTCGAACTCCTACACGCATTCGGCCACGCTTGTGCTCGAGCAGGGCGAGGAGGTGTCCTGGGCGGGGCACACCTTCGAACTCGTCGAGGTAGTCGATGAACTCGACGAGCGGGTCGACGTCGCTCGGGCCAACGTTCTTGTCGACAGAACGAAGATCTACGGACCAGCGGTCACGACCTATCTCTTGCAGGGCATGGTGGTTCCCACGCCGAGTGTGCGCACTGGCTTTGCCAAGGATGTCTACTTGACGATCGATGGCAACAGTCCGCCGCCGGCGGGCTCGACCGAGGTCACCCTCCGGGTCTTCGTCAAGCCGCTCATCCTCTGGATGTGGGTGGGTGGTGCGATCATGGCGATCGGCACCGTGCTCTCAGCGGTGCCATCGGCAAGGCATCGTCGCCCGACTGATGCAACGTCAGCGCCGTTGGCAGAGGTCGGCCGTGTCGGCTGAACGGCGGCTTGCACCATGGATCGCCGGAGGAGTGGCCGTGGTGCTCGTTGGACTAATCGCTGTGTTGATCGCTGCCGCTCCCGAACAGCAGTCAGGTGCGGCGACAACGCTGCTCGACCGACCGGCACCGGCTGTGTTGGGAGAGTTCGAGGACGGCACACCATTCGAGTTGTCCCGACGACGCGGCTCATGGGTGGTGCTGAACTTCTTCACGTCGACGTGCATCCCGTGTCGCAACGAGCATCCTGAACTCGTGGCCTTCGTCGATCAGCAGCGTTCGCTCGGTGTCGATGGGGCCGAGTTCTACACGATCGTTCAACACGACGAACCAGACTCGGTCAATTCCTTCTTCGCCGACAATGGAGGCGACTGGCCAATCGTGTACGACCCCAATTTCTCGTTTCAGAACGGCTTCGGAGTAGCTCAGGTGCCCGAAACCTGGATCATCGATCCCAACGGTGTGGTTCGTGGTCGAGTCATTGCTGAGGTCACCGCCGAGTTCCTCTCGACGACCATTCAACGGCTTCGGGAGGGCGCATGAGCAACAGTCGGTTGCTGAACCGCCGTCTCAAGTCATGGCCCGGGTGGGTGCTGCTCGTTCTTGTGGTCGTTGGTTTCGGGGTGGTCGGCGCAACACGCGACCGCGGTCCACTCGATCCCGGGGATCGCATCGACGAGTTGTCCCGTCGTGTGGCCTGCCCGGTGTGTGACGGTGAGAGCGTGTATGAGTCACGGAACCCTGCCTCAGAGGCCATCCGGGCAGCCATTCGAGAGGCCGTGTCACAGGGCACCGCGAACGATGACGCAATTCTCGCTGCCATCGCTGAGGCGTACGGGGGCCGTGTGCTGCTCGTGCCGCGTGCCACGGGATTCGATGCATTGGTCTGGGCTCTGCCGGTGACCGCCGGTGTGATCGGAATCGTTGCCCTTGTATTCGCTTTTCGCCGCTGGCGAATCGAGGCGGGTCTGGCAGGTGTGGCGAACGACGAGGACTACCAGATCGTTGCCGCCGAACGCGAACGTCTTGGTGACGCTGGTGGCGACTGAGTTCGAATCACTCGCCGACGAGCGCGACTTCCTCCTACGGTCGCTCACCGACCTAGAGGCCGAATTTGCCGCGGGCGATGTCGATGAGGATGATTACCGCGAGTTACGCGACGGGTATACGGCGAGAGCGGCAGCGGTCATCAGAGCGTTGGCTACCGAGGAGGCCCCCCAGGCAGGGCGCTTTCGGCTCGGCGGGCGCAGACGTCTGATCGCGATCGTCGTCACCATGGCGTTGGCCGGCGGCCTGTCGTGGGCGGTGGCATCGTCATCGGGTCAACGCCTTTCCGGCCAGCAGATCACCGGCCTCGATCCGCGCGACGAGGTGTCGGTTCTGCTCGCCGAGGCTCGGGCCGGGTCGATGGCCGATCCGCTCGGGGCTGCTGCACTCTACGGCGCAGTGATCGAACTCGACCCTGACAATGTTGAGGCGTTGACCTATCGAGGCTGGACCCTTGCGCTCGCCGCCCGGCAGGAAAGCGACGTGGACGTCGCTGGAGAACGTCTGTCGGAGGCGGTCGACTCGTTGGTGGCTGCGGTGCGAGCCGATCCCACCTATGCGGATCCGCTGTGCTTTCTCGGGATCATCCAATATCGATTCGTCGGCGACGCCGAGTCTGCGACACCGCTCGTCGCAGCGTGCCTCGACGCTGATCCACCGGCGATGGTGCTCTCGCTGATGGAGGGGATCGCCGCCGAGCTCGGCCTCGTCGGCGATTCAGCCCGCTGAATCAACCTCGAGCCGGGGGCGGCCAGACCTTGCCGCGCGAGAAGGTCCCCTTCTTCGAACGTTTCAGCACCCAGGTCGATGCCTTGCGCCAGTCGGGTGTCGACTGAATCTCCATTCCACGGCGAACGAGTGCAGCAATCGTGGCCGGGACGAGGTCGCCGTGACTGCACAGCACGGCCCGATCGGGGACCTCGCTGAGGAGGTCGAGAACGGGCTCGAAGGGTTCGTCCTCGCAGAGTCGTTGCTCGACCTGAACGTCGAGCCCCAAAACGTCGGCGAGCGGTTCGAGGGTCTGAATGCAACGCCTGTACGGACTCGAGAGCAACACGCTGGGTGTCTTTGTCGCAAGCCTCGTCGCAAGGGATTCGGCCTGTTGCCAGCCGGCTTTTGACAGCGGGCGGTCGATGTCATGCCCTTCCCATGTTCGTCGTTCACCCGCTTTGGCATGACGGACGAGATAGATCACCGTGCTCATGCCCGCCCGTTTCGTTCGCCGACGAGACGACGATGTCGATCGGCGATCCGCCGGGCCATCGCCACCATTGCGACGGCCGCCGCCATGTTCAGCACTGCAGAACCCCAGATGGTGCTGCGCTGGTCGATCGCTTGGGTGGCGACTGCCTCGGCACCCGTACCGAGACCGCCAAGACCGTCGATCCCCTGGGCGGCGACGAAGACCAACGGCAACGCGCCGAACAGTACGAACCACCAGGTGACGACCGGCGCAACCGGTGAGTTCTGCCAGTCGTCCGAGTCGGGGTCGCTGGCACGCCAGATCTCTCTGAACATGAGAAACGGGATCACGTAGAGCACCAGGGGTGGGGCAAACCATCCGCCGATCGCCCATCCCGGACGCCACCGTCCCACGCGCCCGACCGCTCGGTGATTGGTCACCAGACGGTGCATCCAGACAATGACGGTGATTCCGGCAGTGAGCTGCGCGAGCGACTGCACGAGCTGGATCGTCAAGGCGGGGCCGTACGCCTCGACGAAGCGGTCCTCGTCGAGGGACCCGATCAGAAATGATCGAGCTTCATCGAGCGCCGTCTCATTGATTGCGGCGAAGAGCACGCCGAGCACACCGACGACGCTCACGAGGATCGAGAGCGTGGTTGTCAATCCGGAGATCGGCCGCACGGGACCAGATCCAGCGCCAGCGATGAGATCGGGGGGAGGTGGAGGAGGCGGGAGCGGCAAGCCCCCGTCGCGATCGGTCACTGACGCGAACCTAGTCGGCGAAGGTCAGGTCGCTCACCCCCAGCCGAGTTCATCGAGACGTTCGTCGTCGATGCCGGCGGCGTGGGCGATCTCGTGAATGACGGTGACGGTGACCTCGGCGGCGAGTTCGGTCTCGTCGATGACCGCTTCGCAGTGGGCGAGGCGGTAGATCGAAATCACATCGGGACCAGTGTCGCCGTTTCGGTCGCCGTGGGGGACTCCGTCATAGAGCCCGAGCAGACTCGGCTCGTCCGGATTGCGGTCGTCCACCTGGATTACGACATTGTCGAGTATCGACAGAAGTTCGTCGGGCAACTGATCGAGGGCATCGCGAACGAGACGCTCGAAGCGGTAGCGCGGAATCGCCTCCAAGGCGCTCAGTCGATGAGCTTGAGCTCGGGGCTGAACACTTTCTTCGGGCGCATGTCGACGGCGATGTGCTCGGCGATCGACATGAATGCCCGCGCCGCCTCGGAGTCGGGTTCGACCGCTGTGATCGGTCGGCCGTCATCTCCGCCTTCGCGAAGGGCCGGCACTAGTGGAAGCTGTCCCAGAAGTGGTACGTCGAGTTCATCGGCGAGTTCGGCTCCACCGCCGGCGCCGAAGAGCTCATAACGCTTTCCGTCGTCGCCGGTGAACCACGACATGTTCTCGATCACCCCACGGACCGGCAGATTGACCTTTGCAGCCATCGCCGCTGAAAGCCGTGCCACCTTCTGGGCCGCCGGCTGCGGGGTTGTGACCACGAAGACCTCGCCCCGGGGAAGGTACTGGCTGAGGCTGAGCGCGATGTCTCCAGTGCCAGGTGGCATGTCGACCAGCACGAAGTCGGGCTCGTCCCAGTACACATCGGTCAGGAACTGCTCAAGAGCCTTGTGGAGCATTGGCCCACGCCAGATCACGGCTTCACCGTCGGGCACGAAATATCCGATCGAGATGCAGCGCACCCCCCATTGCTCTGGCGGCACGATCATCTCGTCGATGATGGTCGGCTTTCGGTCGGTGCCGAGCATGCGAGGGATCGAGAATCCGTAGATGTCGGCATCGACGACGCCGACCGAGTAGCCCTGACGAGCCAGTGCCACAGCGAGGTTCGTGGTGACGCTTGACTTGCCGACGCCGCCCTTGCCCGACGAGATGAGGAGGGGACGAGTGCGCGACCCGGGCTGAGAGAATGGGATGGCGCGTCCCTCGGCATGGCCGTGGGCGTGACTGTGTCCGGCCGTGGCCCCGGGGGAGCCGTGAAGCACCTCACGAAGGGCGGCTCGCTCGGAGTCGGTCATCACGGTGAACTCCAACGCCACGTCACGTACGCCATCGAGCGTGCGGACCGCGGAGGTGACCCGGTTCTGGATCTCGTTTCGCAACGGGCAGCCGGCGACCGTGAGGGCGACGAGGATGTCGGCGGTGCCGTCGGACCTCATCTCGGCACGCCGGAGCATTCCGAGATCGACGATCGATCGGTGCAGTTCGGGATCCTCCACCGGGCGGAGGGCTTCGACGAGGTCGGCATCGGAGGTGGCCATGCGACCATTGTGGCCATCGAGTCACGGGTTTGCACTACGCCGGTAGGAGAAAATCGACCTACACTCGACACATGTCCAGCGCTTCCGCGACTCCGGCGGCGTTCAACGCCACGGTCTCGGCGATCACCGATGCCTTCGGCGATCCGACGCGGCGGCGAATCTGGCTCTTCGTGCGTGATGCCGACGACGGGTCGGGTGTCACGACCTCGGAGGTGGCCACCGAAGTCGGTATCCACCCGAATGTGGCACGCCACCATCTCGAGAAGTTGACCGCTGGCGGATATCTCGAGGTCCGTGCGGCGCGAGCGGGCTCCGGAGGTGCCGGCCGGCCGTCGAAGCGGTACTCAGCGATCACTGCTGCGATCGAGGAGTTCCCGGTTCGCAGTGACGACTTGGTCTTGTCGCTGCTCGGCCGGGCATTGACCCGTCTCGACCGGGTCGAGGCTGAGGCGCTCGCTGAGGAGGTCGGCGCTGAGTACGGCAGGGCCATGGCGGCCGGCCTGAACGGCGAGACCCTCGACCACGGGCACCGGTCGCTGCGTACGGCGATTCGTGCCGTTGCTGACGCCTTGACCGCTCACGGCTTCGCTGCGCACGCCGACAGTCGCAATAACCAGCTGAGGATCATCAACGACCATTGCCCGTTCGGCGATGTCGCAACCGAGCATCCGGTGATCTGTGCTGTCGACCGTGGGATGGTCCGCGGGATGCTCGCCGAGCTGTACGGCGAAGATGTCGGCGAGGTCGTCACTGAGTCGTCGGTTGCCCGGGGCGACTCCGTCTGCTCCACCACGTTCTGAAGTGCGGGTCGCCGCTCGCTGGTCGTCAGACGGCACAATGGGGTTTCCATGTCGACCGCCCATTCACCGCTGCCTCCGTCCTCCGTCGACCCTCGCGTCCGGCTCGCCACCGCGGTGGGCCCCGTTCTCGCGTCGATCACCGGGCGAGACGATGCCGACCCGGTGGTGCGTCCCTCGGATCACGCCGACGCCCAGGTAAACGGCGCCATGGCGCTGGCGCGCGAGGTCGGACGCCAACCGCGCGAGATCGCCGAGTCGGTGCTGTCATCAGGGGTGCTCGAAGGCATCTGTTCCACGGCCGAGGTCGCCGGTCCCGGATTTCTCAACGTCACCTTTGACGCGTCGCTGCTCGACGGGCTTCTTGCAGCGATGGCCAGAGACGAGGCACTCGGTACGCCTGTGGCTGCGAGCCCGCTTACGGTCGTCGTCGACTACTCGGCTCCGAACGTCGCGAAGGAGATGCACGTCGGGCATCTTCGGTCCACGGTCATTGGCGACGCGCTCGTGCGCCTGTACACCGCCGTCGGTCACCACGTGATCCGTGAGAACCACATCGGTGATTGGGGCCGGCCGTTCGGCATGTTGATCGAGCATCTTCTCGACCTCGGCACTGATGTCGCAGCCGCCGGACTCGGTCAGGGAGATCTCGACGGTTTCTACAAGGCGGCCAACGTCAAATTTGACCAGTCACCCGAATTCCAGGAGCGGTCGCGCGAACGGGTCGTGCTCTTGCAGTCCGGTGATCCGGAGACTCGGGAACTCTGGGACCGGTTGGTCGCCATGTCGACCGAGTACTTCAACACCGTGTACTCGAAGCTTGGAGTGCTCTTGGTCGACGATGACCTGGCGGGAGAGAGTCTCTATCAGCCCTTGATGCCGGGAACCCTCTCTCGGCTCGAAGCCTCGGGTCTCATGACCGAGAGCGACGGGGCGAGCGTCGTGTTCCCTCCGGGCTTCACCAACCGTGACGGCGACCCGCTGCCGCTGATCGTTCGTGCCCGTACCGGCGGGTTCAACTACGCCACGAGCGATCTCAGTTGCGTGATCGACCGTGTCGAACGCCTCGGCGCCGACCTCATGCTCTACGTGGTCGGCGCCCCCCAGCAGCAGCACCTCGAGATGGTCTTCGCTGTTGCGAAGATGGCAGGTTGGATGCCTGACGGTGTCGAGGCGGTGCACGTCGCGTTCGGCAACGTGCTCGGTCAGGACCGCAAGATGCTGCGCAGTCGCAGCGGCGAATCGGTGAAGTTGGTTGACCTGCTTGACGAGGCTGTGGAGCGCGCCCTCGCTGCCGTCTCCGAGAAGAATCCCGATCTCAGCCCCGACGAGCAAGGCGACGTGGCGCGAATGATCGGGATCGGTGCCGTGAAGTACGCCGATCTGTCGACGGATCGCGTGCGCGATTACGTGTTCGACTGGGACCGGATGTTGGCCTTCGACGGAAACACTGCCCCCTATCTGCAGTACGCCCATGCCCGTATTCGGTCGATCTTCCGTCGAGCCGATGAACTCGGTGTGGCGATGACCGCTCACGCTGTGGTTGAGCCGGCTGAACGGGTGCTCGCGTTGCGACTGCTCTCCCACGGCACGGTCGTGGCCGATGCCGTGTCGGCCAACGCTCCCCACCGACTGTGCACCCATCTGTTCGACCTTGCTCAAGACTTCACGGCGTTCTATGAACAGTGCCCGGTGCTGCGCTCTGATGACGAGGTCCGCGGCTCGCGTCTCGCACTGTGTGACCTGACAGCCCGGACGCTTGCGCACGGTCTCGGACTGCTCGGCATCGACGCCCCGGAGCGGATGTGACCGTCCTTCCCGAACGGCTGTTGCCCGACACGGCTGATGTCGACGTCGATGGGATGCTGCGCGTTGGTGGCTGTCGACTCGACGATCTCGCTGAGCGGTTCGGCACACCGCTGTTCGTCTATGACGAGCAGCACCTGCGGGCCCGCTGCCGGGAGGCCGTTGCAACGTTCGGGTCTGAGCGGGTGGTCTATGCCACTAAGGCGTTCCTGTGTCGGGCGATGGCCGATGTCGCTCACAGCGAAGGGCTCCTGCTCGACGTGGCCTCGGGTGGTGAGTTGCACGTTGTGCTGGCTGCTGGGGTTCCAGCCAGTTCGTGTGTGCTTCACGGGAACAACAAAAGCGTGGCCGAACTGCGGATGGCGATGAGTGCCGGCGTGCGCCATCTCGTCGTCGACTCGTTCGACGAGATGGATCGAATCGAGGCACTCGTTGCAGAGGGACTGCCAAAGCCCGATGTGCTCGTCCGTGTGACGCCGGGTGTGCACGCCCATACGCACGAGTTCATCGCCACCGGACAGGACGACTCGAAGTTCGGATTCAACCTTGCGAATGGTGACGCCATGCTCGCCGTCGAGCGCGCTCAGGGCTCATCGGCGATGAATCTGGTCGGCACCCACTGCCACATCGGCTCGAACGTCTTCGATGCTGGTGGCTTCGCCCGAGCAGCTGAGGTGATGGCCCGTTTCGCGGCGCCGCTCGATCTGCCCGAACTCGTCCTCGGTGGGGGACTTGGCGTTGCTTACGTGGCATCCGAGGAGGCGCCCACAATCTCGGCGTGGGGTTCGGCGCTGCTCGACGCGTGCGACCACGTTGGTGTCAGCTCCCGGGTGAGTGTGGAGCCGGGCCGCTCGATCGTGGCCTCGGCGGCGGTCACCGTCTATTCGGTCGGCACGATGAAGGACATCCCCGGTATCCGCCGATACATCGCGGTTGACGGTGGTATGAGTGACAATCCGCGTCCTGTGCTGTACGGCTCGGGTTACGAAGCAACGCTCGCCCGAGCACCGTTCGCCGAACGGCCGATGGCTGCACGCATCGTCGGTAAGCACTGCGAGAGCGGCGATGTGCTCCTAGCCGATGCCCGACTTCCCGCTGACACCACCGTCGGTGATCTTCTTGTCACGCCGGTCACCGGTGCGTATGGGCACTCGATGGGATCGAACTACAACAAGGTTCTCCGCCCGGCGGTCGTGTTTGTCAGCGATGGGATTGTTCGTCAAGTGGTTCGTCGTGAGACCTTCGACGATCTCTTGGCCACCGATACGTTCGACGCCGGATGCTGAGACGCTCAACGACCGCGGTCAGCGAGGTACTGCGCCGAAGCAGCCCGTGACTCGGGATCGTGTAGGGCGACGACGAGGGTGTCTGCGTCGTTGGCATTGCGACGAGTGCCAGCCATCTCCTCCATCACGGCGTCGACTTGTGTGAGGGTGGCCCTGATAGCGAACATCGGTTTCGTCGCGAGCGACCTGGCGAGCTTCATGGCCTCGGTCACCACGTCGGCGTCGTCGATGACGCGATTGACGAAGCGCAGCGCATGAGCCTCGGCGGCATCAAACGGGCGGCACGTCAAGATCAGCTCCTTGGCGACTGCCGGACCGACTTCGCGCGCCAGTCGAGGGACACCGCCCCACGCCAGCGGGATACCGAGGTCCACCTCGGGGATCGAGAACGTGGTCCCGGCTGCCGCTAACCGGAGGTCGCACGAGGCGGTGAGCACCACGCCGCCGCCGACACAGTGACCGTGCACCGCCGCAATGGTGAGCGGGCGCATGTCTGTCACCGTCTCGGCCATCACTCTGCCGAGGTCGGCGCCGGCGCGCGGGTCGTTGCCACCGTAGACACCGGAGAAGTCGGCGAGGTCGAAGCCGGCGGTGAAGGCCCGCCCCTCGCCGCGTACCACGACGACTTTGATCTCGTGTTGGCGGTCGATCCATCGACAGAGGTCCACCAATTCGGTCATGAGGGCGATCGACAGCGCGTTCAGTCGCTCCGGCCTGTTGAGCACAATCGTGCCGATTGCCGTGCCGCTGTCGTGCTCCCACCGCAGGTTCTCGAGATGGGGAATCGGGTCGGCGTGGTCCATCCCGACATCGAAGCACTTCGGCGTTCGACGGTGCGGATCGGGACGTCATGGGCGGGGTCGATCGTGCGACGGATAGCCTCCCGAGGCGTGTCGAACGAGCCGAGTGATCAGCCCACCCGTGTCCGCATCGGCCTGCTTGGCTGCGGCAATGTCGGTGGCGCTCTGGTGCCTCTGTTGGAGTCGCAGCGGGGGGCGATCGCGGCACGCACCGGAATCGACCCGGTGATTACGAGAGTTGCGGTTCGCAACACTGCGCGTGACCGTGGCATCGACTTGGCCGAGGGTGTTCTGACTCGCGACGCCATGGCGGTGGTGGCTGACCCTGACGTCGACCTCGTCGTCGAGGTGATCGGTGGGATCGAACCAGCTCGCGAACTGATCATGGCCGCGTTGTCGGCAGGCAAGCCGGTCGTGACTGGCAACAAGGAGTTGCTGGCCAATCACGGTGCGGAACTGTTCGCTCTCGCCGACGCCAATGGTGTCGACCTTCTCTTCGAAGCGGCGGTCGCTGGTGGGATCCCGCTCATCCGTCCGTTGCGGGAGAGCCTGAGGGGTGAGCCGATCACCAGAGTGATGGGCATCTTGAACGGCACCACGAACTACATCTTGTCCAAGATGTCGAACGAGGGCGCCGACTATGGCGACGCCTTGGCCGAGGCGCAGCGACTCGGCTACGCCGAGCGTGATCCCACGGCTGACGTCGAGGGCTATGACGCCGGCGCGAAAGCGGCGATTATCGCCTCGATCGCTTTCGGGGTGAAAGTCGTTGCCGGTGACGTCTACCACGAGGGGATCAGCGGCATTACAGCTGGCGACATCGCCATTGCCCGCAGGCTCGGGTATGTGGTCAAGCTGCTCGGCATCGCAGAGCGTGAGGCCGACAGCGGTGAGGTCGCCGTTCGGGTCCATCCGGCGATGGTGCCGATTGACCATCCCCTTGCATCGGTCCGAGACTCGTACAACGCGGTGTTCGTCGAAGGTGATGCTGTCGGCTCGCTCATGTTCTACGGGCGCGGTGCGGGCGGCAACCCCACGGCGAGCGCCGTGCTCGGCGATCTCATCGATGCGGCGGTGAACCTCGCAAGTGGAACGCATGGAGCGCTCGGCACGTTCGGGCGGGCTCGCATGCGACCGATCGATGCGACAAGCGCTGAATACCTGCTGGCCCTCGATGTGGCCGATCAGCCGGGCGTTCTCCACCAGGTGACCGGTGTATTCGCCCGACACGGCGTGAGCATCAGGGCGGCCGAACAAGAGGGGGCCGGACCCGAAGCACGCCTGGTGTTCATCACCCATGACGCTGTTGAATCGGCAGTGCAATCGACGGTGCGTGATCTGCGCGAACTCGAGGTCGTCCGCCGGGTCGGCGGCTTGCTGCGGGTGATCGGTTCCTGATGCGTTTTCGCTCGACGCGCGGTGCCGCCCCCGAGCTCGGATTCTCCGACACGCTGTTGTCGGGTCTTGCGCCTGACGGTGGGCTGTACGTGCCGGAGCGTTGGCCGATGCTCGATGTCCCGTCGGCGGCCGACGATTACGCAACGACAGCAGCGAAGGTGATGTCGCCGTACGTCGGCGACGACATCGATGGTGAGGCCCTCACCTCGATGTGTCGGGAGGCCTATGCCACGTTCCGTCACCCGGCCGTCGCGCCGCTCGTGCAGATCGATGACCACCAGTGGGTTCTCGAGTTGTTCCACGGGCCGACGCTGGCGTTCAAAGACGTTGCGTTGCAGTTGGTCGGCCGTTTGTTCGATCACGTGCTTGCTGAGCGGTCGGAGCGGATCACGATCGTCGGGGCAACCAGTGGTGACACCGGATCTGCGGCCATCGACGGTGTCCGGCACTGCTCGAATGTCGACATCGTGATTCTCTATCCGCAGGGTCGTACCAGTGAGGTGCAACGTCGGCAGATGACGACTGTCGACGCGCCGAATGTCCATACGGTCGCTGTCGACGGAACCTTCGACGACTGCCAGGACCTGGTGAAGGCGATGTTCGCTGATCCGGTGTTGCGAGCTGAGTTGAAGCTCTCGGCGGTGAACTCGATCAACTGGGCTCGCGTGATGGCGCAGGTCGTGTATTACGTCACGGCCTCCAACGCGCTCAGTGGTCCGGTTCGGTTCTCGGTCCCGACGGGGAACTTCGGCAACGTCCTGGCCGGCTGGATTGCCCGCCGTTCTGGCGCGCCGATCCGAGACTTCATCGTGTCATCGAATGCCAACGACATCTTGACGAGGTTCATCGAGCACGGTGACATGTCGATGGGGGAGGTCGTGCCCACGCTGAGCCCAAGCATGGACATCCAGGTCTCGTCGAACTTCGAGCGATTGCTCTTCGAGATGGTTGGCCGAGATGGTGCTGCCACGGCGGAGCGCCTCGCCGGTTTCCGCGACTCGGGTCGACTCGACGTTCCCGAATCGGCGATGGACGAGTGGATCCGAGGTTCGTTCCGGGCATTCCGAGTCGATGACGCCGCAACGCTCACGGAGATTTCGAGGGTTCACGCCGAGTGCGGAATGCTCATTGATCCGCACACCGCAACCGCCACGGCGGCCGCCCGGGAGCTGGTCGACGATGCGGACGTCATCAGCCTCGCCACAGCACACCCGGCAAAGTTCCCCGATGCGGTCGAGCAGGCGACGGGAATCCGACCGGAGTTGCCGGGCGCGCTCGTCGATCTGATGGATCGTCCCGAGCGGATTGTGAGGTTGCCAGCCGATCTGGCAGCAATCACCGACTTCGTGCGGTCAGTGTCGAGAGTGGTCGGGTGATTGCGCACTCGGTGCGGCGCTGGTAGGTTTCACCCGTCGGGTTTCTCCCGACGACACGGCGCCGATGGGCGTCCGTCCCGGAAACCTCTGATCTCCTTGGTCACGGACGGTCCGGGTGGCCCTTTCGACACATCTCTTCTGGCGATTGCCGCCAGCCGGGTCCTGGTCCGTGTGTACATCGTCCCGCCATCGTCGGCGGAGAGAAGGTGATCGTGGCTGCACAAGCGCTCGAACAGTCGGTCCTCGAGACCAAGGACAAGGAACAGTTGATGGCGATCGCCAAGGCGCTCGGCCTCAAGGTGACGGCACGGTCCAAGAAGGCGGACATCATCGGTCAGATCCTGGAGACCACCGGTGGTGGTGATGGACCGACCGAATCCCAGCCCGTGGCCTCGGCGCCGGCTGAGGCTCCTACGGCGCCGGCGCCTGCCGTCGAGGATTCGGCCCCACCAGCCGAGGAGTTAGCTGATCCGCCCGCCGAATGGGAACTCGAGTTCTCGGCTGAGCCGGTCGAAGAAGCTGGTGATGACACTGCGGCCGGCTCATCGGGTGATGGTGCGAAGCCGCGGTCCGACCAGGGTCAACGGGATCAGGGTCAACGCGACCAGCGTCAGGGAGGTCGAGACCAGTCGCAGCGCGGTGGCCCTGCCCGCGACCAGGACCAGCGAGATGACGACGGTGAGAGTCGCAACCGTCGCCGGCGTCGCCGCCGCAAGAGCAACGGGCGCCCGTTCGATGGACCCCAAGGTGACGACCGCGAGGTCGCCGAGGGTGAAGAGAGCATTTCATTCAGCAACGAACCGGTGGCGGTCGAGGGGTACCTCGACATGCGGGATGAGGGATATGGCTTCGTCCGCGTCAACAACTACCTCGCATCGAAACAAGACGCATACGTCCCGGTGAAGCTCTCGCGTCAGTTCGGACTTCGCAAGGGCGACCACATCATCGGCATGATGCGACCGGCTGGTCGCAACGAGAAGAACCCAGCACTGCTCGAGGTGAGCCGAATCAACGGACGTGATCCCGAGGAGGCGAAGCGTCGCCGCCGATTTGAGGATATGACAGCTCTATTCCCCGACGAGAAGTTGCGGATGGAGGATCCGGACGACCCCACCAACATGACGGCGAGGATCATCGACCTGATCTGTCCGGTTGGCAAAGGCCAACGCGGTCTCATCGTCTCGCCGCCCAAGGCCGGCAAGACGACGGTGATGAAGACGATCGCCACCTCGATCGAGAAGAACAACCCAGAAGTCAAACTGATCGTGTTGTTGATCGATGAACGTCCCGAAGAGGTGACCGACATGCGTCGGCATGTGCGGGGCGAGGTCATCGCGTCCACCTTCGACCGCCCGAGTGACCAGCACACCCAGGTTGCCGAGATGGCCATCGAGAAGGCCAAGCGAATGGTTGAGTACGGCGAGGACGTCGTCGTCATCCTCGATGGCATCACCAGGCTCAGCCGGGCGTACAACCTGGCGGCACCGGCGAGTGGCCGAATCCTGTCCGGCGGTATCGATGCCGGGGCGCTGTACCCGCCGAAGCGGTTCTTCGGTGCGGCACGCAACATTGAGGAGGGCGGCTCGCTCACGATTCTCGCCACGGCGCTCGTCGAGACCAACTCGCGCATGGACGAGGCGGTCTTCGAAGAGTTCAAGGGCACCGGCAACATGGAGCTCCGTCTCGACCGTCGTATGGCGGAACGTCGCATCTATCCGGCCATCGATGTCGACGCGTCGAGCACCCGCCACGAAGAATTGTTGTTCGACCGCAAGCAGTTGCAGATGGTGTGGAAGCTCCGGCGGGTGCTCTCGGGCCTCGCCGCCGACGGCAACGCCGCTCCAGGACTCGAACTCCTCGTCGATCGGCTGAGGACCTTCCGTACCAACGACGAATTCCTGGCTGAGGTCGCCAAGCAGCCTGGGATGTGATCGGCGCAATTCGTCACATACCGCCGCTAGCCTTCCCCCGCCGAAGAGGAGATTCCGATGAAGTCCGACATCCATCCCAATTACGACGTCGTCACGGTCCGTTGTTCGTGTGGCAATGCCTTCGAGACCCGCTCAACCCGAACGGGCGAGCAGATTCTTGAACTCTGCAACGAGTGCCATCCGTTCTTCACCGGCAAGCAGAAGCTGGTCGACTCCGGTGGTCGCGTCGAGCGCTTCAACAAGCGCTACGGCGAGCGCTCTAAGAAGTGACGCCGGCGATCGGTGACCGCCACCGATGACGCCCCTGAGCGGCGCTCGCGGCTGATCTCATCTGCGTTGCGCAGCCTCGTCGGCGATGAGCGGGCGGGTGAGCCGGAGATCTTTCCCGGTGGTGTCGCATTGCACGCTGAATCGTCCAGCCACATCTGGCTTGACGATCGACCAGATCGCCTCATCGCCGTTGCGATGCTGCTCACGGCGCGAGCCGGGCGTTCAGCTCTCAGAATCATCCTCCCCGCGGAGCGGGCAACCGAGGCACAGATCGTGGCTCGCCGAGCCACGCAATGGTCGACTCCGGCCGAGGTGGTGATCCTCGATGGACGTTCGACGTCGCTGGTCGTTGCCGGCGCGCACGTGCCTGAGCGGTCGCTCGATCCCACCCATGAGCACTTCGTGACGACGATCACCGCCGCTGGCGCCGACGTCGTGGTTGAGCACGGGGTGCTCACGGGCGAAGTTGCCGGTCTCGAGGTGTGTCGCGTCGTCGACGACTCCGATGGTGCACGACTTGAGGTGGGCGTCGGTGCTCACGATCGAGAGGCGTTCAGAATGCTCCACGGGGAGACCCCAGCAGCAGAGTCGCTCGCTCGAATCGTCGCTGCTGTGAAAGAGATCAGAGCGCCCGGCGCCGACCCTCACCCCCTCAAGCGTCTCGCTCCCGAACGAGCGCTGCGCCGTCGCTTGCTCGACACTCCGGCACTGGTCGGCGCCGAGTCACTCGAACCCGTGCCATCCGTGAGTGCGGCCGCTGGACCTGGCGACCCCGCTCCGGCCCACCTCGTCGGAGTCCGAGACGGCTCGCGAACCCTCATTGCATGTACGACCGGAACTGACCTCGGTGCTGCCGCAGACGCGTTCGACACCTTCCACTGGCGCCGAGAGGCCAATCAACTTGATTCGCTGGTCATCGCCGTCCCTGAACGGAACCGCCTTCGCTCCGTCGATGAACTCGCTGCGTTGAGCGGCATCCCGACCGCCGTCGTGTCGATACCGGATCGGTCATGACCGCTGAGTCCGATCGGCGCGCCGGGCTGTTTGCCAGACTGTCGACGCTTGCCGAGGAACACCGTGAACTCGAGGCGCGCCTCGCTGATCCTGAGACGCTCGCGGATCCGGCCGAGTTACAGCGCGTCGGCAAGCGATATCACGAGTTGAGCGCCGTCGCCGACGCTGTTGTGGAACATGACCGTTTGGTCGCTGACAGCGCTGCTGCATCCGAGTTGCTCGAGTTCGCGAGCGATGATGAACGTGGAGCATTGAGCGCCGAGATCGATCGTCTCAGCGCGGATCTAGACGAACTCGCTGACCGGGTTCGGGTGCTTCTCATCCCGACTGACCCCGACGCAGGCCGTGCGGTCATCATGGAGATACGCGGCGCTGAGGGCGGTGAAGAAGCGAACCTGTTCGCTCGCGATCTTCTCGATATGTACCGAGCGTATGCCCAGCAGCGGGGATGGACAGTCGAGGTGCTGTCGACCGACGTGAGCGACCTCGGTGGCATCAACCACGTGACGTTTGTGGTGCGTGGCGCCGATGCGTGGGAGCGCTTGAAGTTCGAGGGCGGACCGCATCGTGTGCAGCGGGTGCCGGTCACAGAGAGTCAAGGCCGAGTGCACACCTCGTCGGCGACGGTCGCCGTGCTGCCCGAGGTCGACGAGGTCGAGGTCAGCATCGATGACCGTGACCTGGAGGTCGACGTGTACCGGTCATCTGGTGCTGGAGGCCAGCATGTCAACACCACCGACTCGGCGGTTCGCATCACCCACCGGCCGTCGGGAATCGTCGTCACCATGCAGGACGAACGCAGTCAGTTGCAGAACCGTGCACGGGCGATGCAGGTGTTGCGAGCGCGACTTCATGCGATGGCAGTGGCCAACCGGGACGCAGATCGTTCACAGCAGCGCCGTTCGCAACTTGGCGGAGGTGGGCGGAGTGAGAAGATCCGCACCTACAACTTCAAGGAAAGCCGAGTGACCGATCATCGGATCGGGTTGACCATCCATCGGCTTTCCGACATTCTCGGCGGCGATCTTGACTATGTGATCGGACCGCTTCTCGACGATGAGCGCGAACGTCTGCTGGCCGACGAGCGATGACGACGGTTGGGGAACTTTGGGCCAGCACGACCGAGGTCATCGGCGACCGTAATCACGCTCGCTGGCTCGTGGAGACCGCCGTGTCGGTCGACTCCATCGATGAGGCAGTCGCCGAGCCCGTGACCGATCGAATGGTCGCTCATCTCGATCGCATGGTGGCGCGGTACCGAGGCGGTGAACCACTGCAGTATGTGCTCGGACACTGGGCATTCAGGCATCTTGAATTAGCGGTCGATCCTCGTGTCCTGATCCCGCGGTCAGAGACCGAAGAGGTCACGGGTGTGGCATTGACGATCGCTCGGCGCGTACATCCGCGACGTGTGCTCGAGCTCGGCACCGGGTCGGGGGCGATCGGTCTGTCGATGGCGTACGAGTTGCCGATCGAGGGAACCGAGGTGTGGATCACCGACATCGACCCCGATGCCCTCGACGTGGCGCGGGCCAACCTCGCCGGAATCGGTCGGGCCGCCCGCAACGTCCGTATTGCTGCAGGCTCATGGTTCGACGCTCTCGATACGTCACTCCGTTTCGACGTGATCGTCTCCAATCCGCCGTACATCGCCGACGGTGACCTCGAGGTCGCAACCGATGTGCTCGAGTACGAGCCCCACCGAGCGCTCTTTTCGGGCAGTGATGGGCTTGACGCGATTCGAGAGATCGTGAGCGGTGCCCCAGCCAGGCTTCGTTCAGGAGGCTCACTGGTGCTTGAGATCGGCTATCGCCAAGGGGCGACGGTGAGATCGTTGTTGCTGGCTGCCGGTTTCTCAGGAGCCGAGATCATCCCCGATGCGGCCGGTCTCGACCGGATCGCTGTCGCCTCAGTGCCCTGATGCAGCGTGGAGCGATGCAGCCAGCCCGGTTCGCATGGCGACGACATCGGTGGCGACGGTGATCATCTGAAATCCCTGCGAGCGACGAAGCACTGCGGTCGACCCGTCCGAATGAATTCCGGGAAGAACACCGTGGTGTCGACACGCCGCGACGATGGTGCTGAGAGCGTTGTCGAACGCAGGAACGCCGTCGTTGCCGGTTGGACCTAATCCGAGACTGATCGCCAAATCCGCTGGTCCCACGTAAGCAGCATCGATCCCGGGAACGGCGAGGATCTCGTCGAGGTTGGCGAGCGCCTCCGCTGTCTCAATCATGGGAATCACCGCAATCGACCGGTCAGCCCATGTTCGGTAATCGTCGTGACGCTGCCCGGCAGTGATCGGTCCCCAGCTACGCGAACCAAGCGGCGCGTAGCGGCAGGCGGTCACGACGGAACGGGCCTGCTCGGCGGAGTTCACCATCGGCACGATCACCCCGTGGCAGCCGCTGTCAAGCGCTCGGCCGAGCATCGCCGGGTCGTTCCACGAAACTCGGGCTACGGGAATGGATCCACCGAGTTCGATTGCCTGCACCAAGGTGAGGAGATCGCCGATCTCAGCCGTGCCGTGCTGCATATCGACACAGACGTAGTCGAAGCCGCTCCGTCCGGTGGCTTCCGCTACCAAGGGATCTCGTGACGTGAGCCACGCCCCGAGGGTCTCGTCCCCGGATGCCCATCGATCCTTCAGCGTCACTGCCGGCTCCATTCGCCCTCCTCGTCGTCGGCGCAGGGCCGACCGTACCGCGCTTGGCCAAGCAGGTATGGGCACCCGAGGCGGGGGGCCGGTAGCGTCTGGGCGTCCCTAAACCGAGGAATACGCGTGACCGACGACCGTCTCTCCACCTATCGATCTAGCATCGACAACATCGACGCGGCGTTGGTGCATATGTTGGCTGAGCGGTTCAAGATCACTCAGGCGGTGGGCGAATACAAGGCTGCCGCCGGCCTCCCTGCTGCTGATGAGGACCGGGAGCAGCGCCAGGTGGAGCGGTTGCGTCGATTGGCAACCGAGGCCGGTCTCGATCCGGCATTCACCGAGAAGTTCCTTCGATTCATCGTCGCCGAGGTGATCCGGCATCACCAGCGCATAGCCGGCGACACCTGATGGCATCAGACCGCGTCGACCTGGCGGTGATCGGCGGCGGGCCGGCTGGCTCGGCGACCGCTATGCGAGCCTCTCGCGCCGGGGCCTCGGTGCTGGTGCTGGAGGCCGGAGCCCACGGTCGCGACAAGGTCTGCGGTGACGGTCTGACGCCGAGGGCGGTGGCGGCACTCGACGAACTGGGTATCCCACTCGAGCCGGCGCACCGGATTTCGGGTCTGAGGATGATCGCCGGCCGAGTGGAGCGCGAGTTGCCGTGGCCGGGAGGCGGGCGATATCCGGCCTACGGGGCCGTGTGGCCTCGGCGCCGTCTCGATGCCGCACTGATCGATGCGGCCGCCGCCTCGGGAGCCGACGTTCGTTTCGAGACGTCTGCGATGCCCTGGGTCGAGGACGACCGGGTGGTCGGCGTTGAAGTCACCGATGCCTCGGGCACCCACCGGGTGAGGAGCGACATGGTCGTCGTGGCGGCCGGGGCGCCCGGCGCTGTGGCGCGGATGCTCGGGGCCGAGCGCAATCCCGATGAGCCGTTCGGCCTCGCCATCCGCACGTACGCCGAGTCACCTCGTCATGCCGACGAGATGCTCGAGGCTTGCCTCACTCTTCGAGATGAACACGGCATCCCAGTGCCTGGCTACGGGTGGATGTTCCCGTGCGGAGATGGAACGGTGAACATCGGCGTTGGTGCGCTGTCGACGATGAAGGGCTTCAAGCGGCTCAACCTGAACCGGTTGATCGCTGCGTACCGGGGGATCGTGGGCGAGTCATGGCAGCTGGGGCCGGATCTCGAGCGCCCTCGGGCCTGGAGACTCCCGATGAGTGTGGTCCGTCGACACGGCCCCGGTTGGGTGGCGGTCGGTGACGCTGCTGGGCTCGTCAATCCGATGAATGGCGAGGGCATCGACTACGGGCTCGAGTCGGGAATGCTCGCCGCAGATGCGTTCATGGCGTCACCCGTCGACGCGCCGGATGCATATGACAAGGCAGTTGCCGAGCGCTTCGATGCCTTCTTGCGCACCGGACGACGATTCGCATTTCTGATCGGACATCCGTTCTTGCTTCGCAGCGGCCTCCGACTGGCGGTCGGAACCGAGGCCATCGCTGGAATCACCCTCCAGGTCATGGGCAATCTGGTTGACCCCGACACGCCCGGCTCGTCGGGTCGGGTGCTGCGTGCTGCGGATCGCGTGCTTGCTGTTGCCGACCCGGTTCTGCGTCGGACTCGCGCTCGGGCTTGATCGGTATCGTGCCCGCCGTGGGTGCACCGGCACAGGCTCTCGGAATTGACATCGGCGGAACGGGAATCAAAGGTGCTGTCGTCAATCTCGATTCGGGTCGACTCGAATCCGAACGCCATCGGATTCCGACCCCGAAACCAGCGACCCCGCAATCGGTGGCCTCGGTGGTCGGCCAACTCGTCGACCAGTTCGGATGGTCTGGGCCCGTTGGAATCGCTTTGCCTTCGGTTGTTCGACATGGGGTCGTGCATTCAGCGGCGAACATCGATGCCTCGTGGATCGATACCGATGCCCGCGCCCTGTTCGCGCCGGTCGCCGGCAGTCATGTGACGGTGCTCAACGATGCCGATGCAGCCGGTGTCGCTGAGATGGCTCATGGGGCTGGTCGGGGGGTCGCTGGGGTGGTGATCACCCTTACCTTCGGAACGGGGATCGGCTCGGCGCTTTTCGTCGATGGTCGGCTCGTTCCCAACACCGAACTCGGTCATCTCGAATTCCGAGGCGAGTCAGTCGAACGATGGGCCGCCGCCAGCGCCCGCAAGCGAGATGACCTTTCGTGGGCGGATTGGGCTGAGCGGGTGAACACCTTCCTCGGGATCGTCGACGGCTTGTTCTCGCCGGATCTCGTCATCCTCGGTGGGGGAGCGAGCAAGAAGCCGGATCACTGGGTTCCGCTCCTCGACCAACGTCACGCCTTGGCGGTCGCAGAGTTGGCGAACTCGGCAGGCATCGTCGGCGCGGCGATGGCCGCGGTTGCCGGCCGCTGATCACGAGCTCGGGGTCACATCTCCCCGCCGGTATTCGGCAAAACCCTTGAACCCCACGATGACCAAGGTGATCACGGTGAGTGGGACAACGAAGCCGAACATCGCCACGCTGAACGTTGGTTCGAGCCCATGTTCAGCGGCATCGAGTCCGAGCCACACGAGGTAGGCGACGTAGTAGGCGACGAACAGGCCCCCTTCCCATCGCTTCAACTCGAAGCCGTTGACGAACATCGGGAGGCAGGCGACCGCAACCGCGAGCATGAAGGGGAGGTCGAATCCGAGGGCTCCATCGGAGACGCGAATCGGCGACACCAAGGAGGCGATGCCGATGACGGCGAGGATGTTGAAGAGGTTTGAGCCGATCGCGTTGCCGACGGCGAGGTCGCGCTGTCCTCGTGCTGCCGCGACGACCGATGTGGCGAGTTCTGGCAGCGATGTGCCGATGGCGACGACGGTGAGCCCGATGACGAGTTCGCTGACCCCGAAGGCTTCGGCGATGTCGGTGGCAGCGGCGACGAGCATCTGCGCGCCGACGACGAGCAGCACGAGGCCGGCCAACACGGCAAGGAGGTCGCGCCACAGAGGCGTGGATCCGGAGAGATCCTCGTCGAGTCCAGCCGTGTACTGATCGGCGAGTTCAACCGAGTCGCTCACACCGTCGTGGTCGAGGTCGCTGGTGTCGCTCGCCTCGCGGCGAGTGCTCGTTACGGTCCACGTGACGTAAGCGATGAGTGCCACGACGAAGATCGCTCCGTCGATGCGTCCGATTGAGCCATCGATACCGAGTACGAGCAACGCGACTGAGAGCCCGATCATGATCGGAACGTCGGTTCGCACGATCCTGAATGCCACGAACAGGCCACCGCCGGCCACCGCCGACAAGCCGAGGACCAACAAGATGTTGGCGATGTTCGAGCCGATCACATTGCCGAGGGCGATATCGCTGCTGTCGTTGATCGCTGCGCCGATGCTGACGGCGAGTTCAGGGGCACTCGTTCCGAAGGCGACCACGGTGAGGCCGATCACCACCGCCGAGAGACCCGTTCGAGCGGCGATTCGAGCGGCTCCTCTCACCAAGCTGTCGGCACCCCCGACAAGGGCGACGACCCCGATCGCGAAGGCGATACCCGTGAGGACCGTCATGGTCTCCAATCATCGCAGCACGTGTGGCCGATCCCACCCGTAATGTCCCGGGATCTCGCGTTCTGCGACGATGTGCCCGTGGCACGTCGCGAGCACGGTCAGGTGGTGGTCATCGGGGAGGCGCTGATTGATCTGGTGATGCCGGATTCGTCCCCGATTGAGGCAGTGCTCGGTGGTGCGCCCTTCAACACGGCTCGGGCCCTTGCCCGCCTCGGTGGGCGCGTCGAACTGTGCGCCACGATCTCGAGCGATCGATTCGGCGGGTCCTTGTTGTCGGCACTCGCCGCCGATGGTGTCGGTGTCGCCATGGTCGAACGGTGCGATGCACCGACCACCCTGGCGGCGGCTGAGCTGTCCATCGGCGGGTCAGCTGAATACCGCTTTTATATCGAGGGCACATCAGCCCCACGACTCGAACGCCGCACGATCGACCCTGCGCCTGCATGGCTGTTTACCGGCGGACTGGGACTCGTGCTCCAACCGTTGGCCGATCGGGTGATCGAGATCGTCGACGCTCTTCCGGCGTCCGCCCGCGTCATGGTCGACGTGAACGCCCGGCCTCGGGTCATCGATGATCCACAAGCCCATCGGGCGCGGGTCGAACACATCGCCGGGCGCTGCGATGTGATGAAGGTCAGCGATGAGGACCTTTCGAACCTGTTTCCGGGATCGACAATCGATTCAGGTGTCGAGCGTCTGCTCGCCGCTGGGGCTCGCCTCGTGGTGATCACCGCAGGCGGTCAGTCCGTCCGGGCCATCGGCCCAGATATCGAGATCGAGGTGCCCGTTCCGAGTACCGACGTCGTCGACACAATCGGGGCTGGCGACACGTTCGATGCCGGAATGCTCTCGTGGTGGACAGAGCCGGCTCACTGCGACCTCGATCCGTTCGAACCGATCGCGATCCGTTCGGCCATCGGTCGCGGTATTGCGGCGGCCTCGGTCGTTGTCGGGCGTCGTGGTGCCGACCCACCCCGGTGGGACGAACTGCCTGGTTCCGGTGCTGAGAAGTAGGTTGGCGTCGTGCCCGTCTCTGACATGATCAACGATCTTTCGACGATGGTGGCAGACCTCGCCACGTTGGTGGAGGTCGAGTCCCCCTCGAATGATCGCGATGCCCTCAACCGATCAGCCGAGGTCCTTGCGTCGCTCATGACCGAGAGACTCGGCTCGGCTCCGACCCTGGTGGACGGACCTGCCGGTCGCCATGTGCACTGGTCAGGTGGTGGCTCACCCAAGGTGCTGATCCTCGGGCATCACGACACGGTTTTCCCTCTTGGCTCCCTCGCTGTGCGGCCGTTCGCTGTCGCCGACGGTCGTGCCACCGGCCCGGGCGTGTTCGACATGAAAGCCGGAATTGTTCAAGCGATCCATGCAGTGGCAACGCTCGACGATCCGTCGGGTGTGGAGATCCTCATGACCTGTGATGAGGAGGTCGGGGCGGGCACGTCAAAAGAACTGCTGTGCGAACGCGCGCTTGCATGCGGTGCCGTTCTCGTGCTCGAACCGAGCGCCGATGGTGGTGTTTTGAAGATCGGACGCAAGGGAGTGGGAACGTTCGAGGTGGTGATCGCCGGCAGGGCGGCTCACGCTGGCTTGGAGCCGCACAAGGGAGTGAACTCGGTGTTGGAGGCCGCTCATCAATTGTTGGCCATTGCCGCCATCGCTGATCCTGCGGCGGGTACCACGGTCACTCCGACGGTGATCACGGGTGGAACGGCCGAGAATGTCGTACCCGCTGAGACGAGGATCAGCGTCGACGTCCGCGTGTCGACCATGGCGGAGGCCGAGCGCGTCGAGGCCTGCATGGCCGCGCTGTCACCGGTGCTGGATGGGGCATCTGTCGCGGTGCACGGGCGCATCAGCCGACCTCCACTGCCCGAGACGTCGTCCGCGGAGTTGTTTCCACTCGCAGTTGCACATGACCCATCGATCACCGGGATCACGGTTGGTGGGGGAAGCGATGGAAACTTCACCGCCGCTCTCGGCGTGCCGACTCTCGACGGACTGGGAGCGGTCGGTGGCGGCGCGCACGCTGACAGCGAGCACGTAATCGTCGACACCATGCCCGATCGGGCTCGACTCCTCGCCGCAATCATCGCCGCGCGCTGCGCACCCTGATCGGGTTCAGCTCGCGCCGGGGTCGAGTTCGAGCCGTCCGCCCGAACCCAGCGTGCCCACTCGACGGTAGACGTCGAGTTTCGATCGCGAGTCGGTGATGTCGAGGTTGCGCATCGTCAACTGACCGATCCGATCCAGCGGGCCGAAGGCGGCGTCTTCGACGCGCTCCATCGAGAGACGCTCGGGCTGGTACGTGAGATCAGGTCCTGAGGTGTCGAGGATCGAGTAATCGTCACCCCGACGCAGACGCAGGGTGACTTCACCGGTGATCGCCGAGCCAACCCAGTGCAGCAGCGGTTCGCGCAACATCAGGCTCTGGGGATCGAACCAGCGTCCCTCGTAGAGCAGACGGCCGAGTCGTCGGCCCATCGTGTGGTAGTTCTCGATGGTGTTCTCGTTGTGGATCGCCGTCACGAGGCGCTCGTAGGCGATGTTGAGCAGAGCGAGCGCGGGGGCTTCGTAGATCCCCCGAGATTTCGCCTCAATGATCCGGTTCTCGATTTGGTCACTCATGCCGAGCCCGTGACGACCACCGATGGCGTTGGCTTCGACGACGAGGTCGACCTGATCGGCGAAGGTGGATCCGTTGATCTCGACCGGCCAGCCCTCCTCGAACCGGATCGTCACGTCCTCGGGCTCGATCGACACTCCTTGGTCCCAGTGGGCGACGCCCATGATCGGTGAGACGATCTCCATCCCGGTCGACAACTCTTCGAGTGCCTTGGCTTCGTGGGTGGCGCCCCAGATGTTGGCGTCGGTCGAGTACGCCTTCTCGACCGAGTCTCGATAGGGGAGATTGCGGGCGGTCAGGAACTCGCTCATCCCGGTCCGGCCGCCGAGCTGATCGACGAATGCGGGGTCGAGCCATGGCTTGTAGATCCGAAGACGCGGGTTCACGAGCAGTCCGTACCGGTAGAAGCGTTCGATGTCGTTGCCCTTGTATGTCGAACCGTCGCCCCAGATGTCGACGCCGTCTTCCTGCATGGCCCGAACGAGCAACGTTCCGGTGACGGCGCGACCGAGCGGTGTGGTGTTGAAGTAGGTGCGACCTGCGGTTCGGATGTGGAAGGCACCGCATTGAAGCGCCATCAACCCTTCGCGAACGAGTTCGGCACGGCAGTCGACGAGCCGAGCGGCCTCAGCGCCGTATTGGAGAGCGCGGTCGGGGACGCCGGAGAGATCGGGCTCGTCGTATTGGCCGAGGTCCGCTGTGTAGGCGTAGGGGACAGCCCCGCCCTCGCGCATCCAGGCCACGGCTGCGGAGGTGTCGAGTCCTCCGGAGAATGCGATCCCGACGCGCTCGCCGGCTGGGAGGGACATCAACACGTTCGACATGACCTGTGAACCTACCGGTCGCTGCTCGCTCTGGCCTGTGTCGATACGGTGCCGGTCCACGATGCGAGCGACACGGCGCACCCGGCGACGCCGAGTGCGATCTCGACAGCACCGAGACGAGCGACTCGACCGAGGTCGACGAGACCGATGGCGACGACGATCAGCGAAGCAATAAGACCGATGATCCAGACGTATCGGACTCTGGCCAATACAGCGACAACCATCGTCAGGCCGGGCACGAATGGGATCAGGCTCACCATGATCGAGCGACCACCGGCACGCGGTCCGAGCCACCAAGTGCTGAGTCCAATCTGACGACTGGCCGCCCATACAGCGGCGAAACCGGCGAACACGCCAGCCCATACGACGATGGTCACAACGAACCAGCCCGAGGTCAGATCTCCCGGGCGCTTCGGATGGGGGATTGACCGTGGGCGCTGCTCGCCGGACATCAAGGCCAGTGTATGGGTGACATTCGCGACCGGCCCGCTCACGCAACGCCGGATAGCCTCCAGCGGGTGAATTCCAACGCCGCCAGCGCTGCGTTCGAGCGCCTCTCGGTCTTCTATCCGATGTGGAACGAAGAGGAGTACATCGAACGGGCCATCGCGTATGGGCGACGGGCATGCGAGCGCCTTCTCGCCAGTGGCGACATCGGCGACTATGAGCTCATCATCATCGATGATGCCTCGACCGATGACACACCGGCCATCGCCGATCGCCTCGCGGCAGAGGATTCCCATGTGCGGGTCGTGCATCACCAACGCAATCGAAAACTGGGTGGCTCGATGCGGTCGGGCTTCGCGGCGGCCACTGGTGACCTCGTGCTGTATACCGATGCGGATCTGCCATTCGACATGAACGAACTGCCTCGGATCGTGCGACTGCTCCGCGAGTACGACGCTGACATCGTGAGTGCGTACCGATTCGATCGGACCGGTGAGGGCGCGGTTCGGGCGATCTACACCACCGTGTACAACGCCTTGATCAAGTCTGTGTTCGGTGTACGCGTGCGAGATATCAACTTCGCCTGCAAGTTGGTGCGTCGTCGGGTGCTCGACCACATCGACCTCCGTTCGGAGGGTTCGTTCATCGATGCTGAATTGATCATCAGGGCCCGTCGCTCCGGATTCGAGGTCGTTCAGATGGGCGTGGATTACTTCCCGAGAACACGGGGTGTGTCGACGCTGTCGTCCCCGGCCGTGATTTTGACGATCCTGCGTGAGATGTGGACTCTGCGTCGAGACCTCGAAGGTGTGACACCGGTCGAACCTCGCTGATCCGCGGTACACGCGAGCCGCATCATTGGTACCCTTCGACGACCGGACCCGTCGCCGTGAACCATCGTGAACGATCGTCCCTCATCCCCTCTCAGCCAGCATCCGATGCGATGGCTTCCGGCGCTTGGCGCTGCTGTTGTCCTACTCGTTGTGGCGATCTCAGCCTCGCCGGGGTCCGATGACGTCGCGATCGGAGAGGTGACCGTTCCGGCGGTGTCCGAACCCGTCGCCATGACGACGACCACGACCACAATCGATCCCGGTCCGCCTGCGCCTTCGACGCCCCTCGGGAGAGTTCTCGAGCGAGGAGTCGCCGGCGACGATGTGGCCATGGTGCAGCAGCGTCTCCATGATCTGGGCTTTGACCCAGGTCCGATTGATGGCATCTACGGAGGGGTGACGATCCAGGCGGTATGGGCGTACGAGAAGTTCGTTCTCGGAACACCGAGGACCGAGGCAACCGGTGTGGTGACACCAGCCATGTGGGATCGGATGCGCGAGCCCCTTGGCGTTGTGCCGAGACGTGCAACGGGGGGATTGCGCAACCACACCGAGATCTATCTGCCCGAGCAGGTGATGGTCGTGTTCCAGGCCGACGTGCCCGTGCTCATCACGCACATCTCGTCCGGAGAACTCGACGAATTCGGTCAGCCTGCGGTGTATTGCGAGGAGGTCACCTACGACACCGACAACAACGGTGACCTTCTGGAGGAGCCGGTGACCGACTTCGTGTGCGCCTACGCGAAGACGCCCGGCGGAGTGTTCAAGTTCGAGCGTGAGATCTCAGGCATTCGCAACGGTCCGCTCGGCGACATGTGGAACCCGGTGTACTTCAACTACGGGATTGCTGTGCACGGGGCACTGACCGTGCCGCTCGAACCGGCGTCGCACGGTTGTGTGCGGATCCCGATGCATGTCTCGGAGTATTTCCAAGATCTTGTCGAACTCGGGGAGACGGTGCTGGTTTGGAATGGTGAGGCCGAGCCTGAGGACGTCACCTATGAGGAAAGCCTGCCGAGTTGGTGGGCGGAGACCCCGCCAGAGTTCACAACGACGACGTCCACCTCGACGACGTCCACCACCACGACCTCCACCACGACGACCTCGACCACCGTTGCGACCACGACGTCAACGTCGACAGAGGACTCAGCGACGCCGAACGATTGATCAGCTCGCGGCCGGGCACGCATCTGGGCCAAGAAGTACTCCCGAGCGGAATGCGGCCACCCGCTCGAACAGCGAGGTGCCTTCACCATCGGCAAGTCTGATGAGCATCATGATCGCTTCATCCGGGTCGCCCGGTGAGGTAATGACCGTGCTTGTGCGGGCCGGGTCGCGACGAGAACCGAGCGTGATGTCGTCGACCCAGGCCCCGACCAGACAATCCGCCTTCAGGGGATCGGCACGCACCGATGATCCTGCATTTTCGAGGGCGAGGTCGGCCCACGCAAGTCCGAGGAGATAGCCGAGAGTGAAGTCACCCGAGGCTACGTACAGGTCCTGTACGGCCTCCGCTTCGAATACAACCTGTTGAGCGTCTACGCACCGAGCGATCGGACCATCCACGACGCGGAGGTCCCTGCAAGCGTCGTCGAGAGACGCCACGGGGATTGCCTCGAGCGACACGGTTGCGCCGAGCGCGATCGACCAGTACTCGTTCAGGTCGGCCCCGAGAAACTCCCATGAGGCCAGACATTCAGGGTCGCTCACCCCCGTGCAGTCATAGGGCGCATCGCCGCCTCGAAGGTAGTCATCAAGGCTCAGGTAGGCGTTGGGCATCAGTGGGAGCGGATTGTCGATGAGCGATGCGCACGCGCCAGCACCCTCCTCCACGCCGGTTTGGAACGCGCCGATCCGGTCGAATGCGGTGCCATGACCGCCCGGAGACATCGTGTCGATTCCGGCCGGA
>JAQCGT010000089.1 GCA_027730505.1 Actinomycetota bacterium
GATCTTTGACCCCGGGAAGGTCGACGACGATGTTTACCCCTTCGACACGGACATCAGGCTCGGCTATTCCCAGTGACTCGAGTTCATCACGGATCAACTCCTGAACGACGATGAGATCGTCAGCACTCGCCTCGTCAACGGGTTGAAGAATGACCGACACCCCGCCCTGCAGGTCAAGTCCGAGAATCGGCACATTGCCGGTGCCGAGGTTGACACCGAGAAGTCCGCCGACGATCACCACGAAGGTGACGATCGAGAGCCAGAGTCGGCGGGATGTCACGCCTCGTCCGAATCGCGCTCGTCGGAACCCGATGCCGACGAAACCGCAGAGACCCGACCCTGGATCGCCGCTCGTGCGATGCGGATCTGTACATCGTCGTCGACTTCAACCCAGAAGATGTCGTTCTCCACTGCGGTGATGAAACCATAGAGACCTGAGTTGGTGATGATCTCGTCACCAACTCCCAGCGAGGCCTGCAACGCAGCTGTCTCTTTCATCCGCTTGCGCTGCGGGCGAATCATCAGCAGGTACAACGCAACAGGAACCATCAAGAGGATGACGAATTGGAAGAGTGCGGCGCCGGACGAGGATTCCTGCGCAATAAGGGCGGTGAAGTGCGACATACGGCTCCTGAGCCTAGCGAGCCTGCGTCTCCCTGAGCAGATGGCCCCGATCAGGACCAGACGCTGAGTATCTCGCCTCGCACCGTCTCAAAAGAACCGTCGATGATCGACGCCCTCATCTTTTCAACCAGCGCGATCGTCCAACGCAGATTGTGAATACTCAAGAGCCGCGATGCCGTCGGCTCACCCACGCGGAAGAGGTGTCGGAGGTACCCACGGCTGAACCGGGCGCATACCTGGCAGTCGCAGGTGGAGTCAATTGGGTCATCGCTACGTGTGTGCGCGGCGGCCTTGACCTGCCAGCGGCCTCCGCTTGTCAACGCGGTTCCGTGCCGTCCAAGTCTCGTCTGCATCACGCAATCGAACTGATCGACGCCCAACGCGACCGCCTCGACCAACGATGCAGGGTCACCGACACCCATCAGATAGCGCGGACGATTCTCAGGAAGCTCGGCGATCGCTGAGGCCAGAGCCGGGAGCATCTCCTGCCTCGTCTCCCCGACGCTCAGACCACCGATGCCGTAACCGTCAAAGTTGAGAGCAACGGTGCGACGCGCACTCTCGGCTCTCATCGACTCAGAGATTCCACCTTGCACGATTCCAAACAGGGATTGATCGGTCCTGCGGTGCTGGGAGACCGCTCGCTCCGCCCACGCTGACGTGCGTTCGAGGGCGGCTCTGATCACCTCCGGCTCGCTCGGAAGGGGCGGGCACACATCAAGCACCATCTGGATGTCCGCTCCGATCGCCTCTTGAACAGCAATGGCCGACTCCGGGGTGAAGCGATGGGCCGAACCGTCATAAACGCTCTTGAAGGTGACTCCTTCGTCGTCGACCTTCGGGTCGAGCGAGAACACCTGGAAACCGCCTGAATCGGTGAGCGTGAGACCCGACCAACCAGCGAAGCGCCCGAGCCCGCCGAAGTGTTCGATGAGGTCAGCACCGGGCCGTAACATCAAGTGATAGGTGTTTCCGAGGACGATCTGTGCGCCGATCCCCTGGTAATCCGAGGCATCGAGATATTTCACTGCGCCTCGGGTTCCCACCGGCATGAACGTCGGTGTGGCGTACGTACCGCGCGCCGTTGTAGCGGTACCCGCCCTCGCTGATCCATGTCTCGCTTCGATTACGAGTTCGACGGGAAACACGTGGGGAGGCTATCGGTCGAAGGTGACAGGGATCAGAGATGTCGATTGAGCAACATCGCGTCTCCGAAGCTGAGAAAGCGATAGCGCTCACTGATTGCAGCGGCGTACAGATCTCGCCAGCGGGAACCGATCAGTGCCTCAATCATGACGAGCAGCGTGGTCCGCGGCATGTGGAAGTTGGTCATCAGGAGGTCGACGACACGCCACTGATAGCCCGGGGTGATGAAGAGATCCGTACGACCCTCGGTCTGTTCTCGCGTCGCCCAAGATTCGAGCGCCCTGGCGGCGGTGGTGCCAACTGCGATCACTCTCTTGGCTCGTGAGATGGCGTCGATCGCCTGCACAGGAACCCGATATGACTCGGTGTGCATCTGGTGTGAGGCGATGTCGGGGGTTGAAATCGGTCGAAACGTATCGAGCCCGACAACGAGTTCGATGGCAGCTATCTGGACGCCTCGAAGCCGTAGAGAGTCGAGCAACTCCACGGTGAAGTGAAGTCCGGCGGTCGGTGCCGCTGCGCTCCCTGGTCGACGGGCGTAGACCGTCTGATAGCGATCAGGGTCGGAATCGGTCTGATGGATGTACGGCGGAAGGGGCATGGCGCCGATGGTGAAAACATCATCGATGTCAACGAGGGGCAACACGGTGAACGTCGAAGCGTCGCCAGCACCGTTTCTCGGCCCCATCTGAAGGATGGCACGGTCGCTTTCGTCGTAGAGGTTTTCTCCGGGCGACAGTCGACGTGCCGGGCGAACCAGACACTCCCACGAGCCCTCCGGCTGCTCTTCGAGGAGGAGAACCTCGACCGCTCCCCCACTGGCACGGCGTAGACGGAGCCGTGCGGGAATGACCTTCGTGTCATTGACAACGAGAAGATCCCCCGGTTCGAGCAGTGTGACAAGATCGCTCACCTTCCGATGCTCCGGTGGGCGCGATCCCTGGTCCACGAGAAGACGAGCTGCGCTGCGCGGCTCTATCGGACGCTGCGCGATGAGATCGTCGGGCAACTCGTATTCGAAGTCCTCTGCGAGCGTTCCCATCAGTCGAGCAGGGTGGGCTGATCTGGCAGCGTTCCGCCCGGCACTGCGAGACCCAAGTGCTGATACGCAGCAGGCAACGCGATCCGGCCCCGTGGAGTCCGTGCGATCATGCCGAGTTGGATGAGGAAGGGCTCATGGACGTCTTCAACGGTCTCGGGTTGCTCACCGACTCCGATCGCCACCGTCGACAGGCCTACGGGCCCCCCGCCGAATTGCACACACATGGCGCGCAGAACCGCACGGTCAACCTTGTCGAGTCCGAGATCGTCGACGCCGAAGACGGCGAGCCCCTCTCGGGCAACGCCAGCATCGATCCGACCGTCGGAACGCACCTCGGCGAAATCACGCACACGGCGCAGCAGGCGATTGGCAATCCGAGGTGTGCCCCGTGAGCGGCGCGCGATCTCCCCGGCGCCGTCGAGATCGATACTGACGTCCCAGATACCTGCCGCTCGTACGACGATGTCTCGGAGCTCCTCATCGGTGTAGTAATCGAGCCGGCCGACGTAGCCAAAACGATCGCGCAGAGGACCGGTGATCATTCCCGTTCGTGTGGTGGCGCCGACAAGGGTGAATGGCGCCATGGTGAGACGGATGCTCGATGCGGCCGGACCCTTCCCGACGACGATGTCGAGCTGAAAGTCCTCCATGGCGGGATACAGGATCTCCTCCACCGACCGCGAGAGTCGGTGAATCTCGTCGATGAACAGCACATCACCCTCGCCGAGTTTCGTGAGAATTGACGCTAGGTCGCCGGCCCTCTCGAGCGCAGGACCCGAGGTGATGTGGAGTTCTACCCCGAGTTCGGTAGCGATGATTCCGGCAAGGGTGGTCTTTCCGAGCCCGGGAGGTCCAGCGAAGAGCAAGTGATCGAGAGCCTGGTCCCGTCGTCGAGCGGCCTCGAGAACAATGGCGAGATGCTCCTTGATCTCGCCCTGTCCGACAAACTCGGCCAGCGCCTGCGGGCGGAGCCCGACCTCGGCGTGATCTGCGATCGGATCACCAACGCCGGGATCGAGGAATTCCTCACGCATGGCGCCCTCCGAGCACTCCCAATGCGTGGCGCAGCGCCGAGGCGGTGTCGGCACCTTCGGGAATGGCAGACGTTGCAGAGACGATCTCGCTGGGGTCGTACCCGAGTTGGGTGAGTGCCCCTCGAACCTCCGTCAGCACGGAACCGTCACCGTCTGCGGATGGATTCTCCAAGGCGGGCAACTCGAGTCGTGATCGGAGTTCGACGATCAGTCGTTCTGCGGTCTTGCGTCCCACTCCGGGAACGAGGGTGAGCGCCGTGATGTCGCCCCGACCGACAAGATCGACCAGCGAGGCAGGCTCGTGGGTTTGCAGAATTGCCATGGCGAGAGCCGGTCCAACGCCATGCGTAGCGATGAGGATGCGGAACGTGTTGCGCTCCAGCTGTGAGGCGAACGCGTAGAGGGACTGCGCGTCCTCTCGGATGTGGTGGTGCACATAAAGCAAAATCTCATCGCTCGTCCCAAGGCGTTCGGAAGCACGTGTGTGCATCGTGACCTCGTAACCGACTCCGGCTGTCTCAACGATCACCGTGCCGTTCATGCTCCGGTCGATGATGCGTCCCCTCAGTGTCGCAATCATCGAACTGCCGCTGCGGTGCGTTGCGCGAAGGGAGCATGAGCCAGGTGACAGAGCGCAAGTGCTGCGGCATCGGCTGCGTCGGCGGGACGGGGCAGCTGTTCGAGTCCGAGACGGATCTGAACCATGCGCTGCATCTGCGCCTTGTCTGCTGATCCGCTGCCTGTCACGGCGTCTTTGACCTGATTTGGCGTGTACTGCACCACCTCGCAGCCGCGGCTCGCGGCCTCACACAACACGATGCCGCTGGCCTGCCCGACACTCATTGCGGTTCTGACGTTCACCTGAAAGAAGACCCGTTCGACCGAGACGGCGTGTGGTCGGAACTCGTCGAGGATCCCGACGACCTCCCGACGCAGTTCGGCCAGTCGATCGGGCAATTCAGCATCGACGGGGGTTTTGATGACCCCCATTGACACGGCAAGCGGACGCTCGCCCCTGCGGGCATCGACGACGGCATAACCACAGCGAGTCAGTCCTGGATCGATCCCGAGCACTCGCACGACGCCGGATGTAGCGAACACAGGTTCGATCCTACCCTCCCGGGGGATACTGGTGACGGGACCCCTACAACGCTTCGAGCACGCCGACCAGTTCGGCCACCGGTCGAAACGTGAGTCCTGCCATTGCGCGATGCACGAAGCGGATCACACCGTCAGCGTCGACGATGACGATGGACCGGCGGGGAAAACCGAGCGGACCCAAGGTGCCGTAGGCCTCGGCAACCGTCTTGTCCACATCAGCGAGCAGCGGAATGCGAAGCCCGTGACGCTCGGCGAAACGCTCGTGGCTGCCCACATCTTGGGATGAGATCCCAAGCACTTGGGCGTCGAGTTGCTCGAACTGTTCGAGGTCGTTGTTGTAGGAGTTCAGCTGCTTGGTGCAGACCGGGGTGTCATCACCCGGGTAGAAGACCAGGACGACGGCACGACCGCGGAATTCCGACAACGACCAACGGCGCCCATTTGTCCCGGGAAGCTCGAAGTCCGGAGCACGGTCCCCAACTCCAGGTGCCTTGGAACTCATGACGCCGCGGCCTCGATGAGGTCGTCAGCGATGTCGAAGTTGGCGTACACATCTTGAACGTCGTCGTTGTCTTCGATCGCGTCGAGTATCCGGAGAACCGCCTTAGCCCCTTCGATCGTGTCCACCGGAACCAGATTGTCAGAGACCATCGGCGCTTCTGCCGAAAGTACGCTGAGCCCGGCATGTGTCACCGCCTCACTTACGGCGTGAAGGGCGGACGGGTCGCTGATCACACGCCACGTGCCACCGTCATCGATCACATCATCGGCACCGGCCTCGAGGGCGATCCCGAGCAGAAGTTCCTCATCGGCCGAGCCATCCACGAGCACGACTCCCCGTCGATGGAACTGCCAGCTCACCGACCCAGGCTCGGCCATCGATCCTCCGTGTTTGGTGAACACATTTCTGATCTCGGCACCCGTGCGGTTTCGATTGTCGGTCAACACGTCGATCAGCAGGGCGACGCCACCGGGCGCGTAGCCCTCATATGTGATCGCCTCATAGTTTTCAGCGCCAGCTTCCCCTGTCCCCCGTTTGATCGCACGATCGATTGCATCGTTGGTCATCTGGGAGGACTTGGCCTTGGCAACAGCAGTTCGAAGACCTGGGTTCATGTCGGGATCACCGCCCCCCGCCCGCGCCGCTACCTCGATCTGTCGGGCGAGCTTCGCAAAGAGCTTTCCTCGAGCTTTGTCAGCTGCTCCCTTCTTGTGCTTGATCGTGGCCCATTTGGAATGACCGGACATCGTTGTGCTCCTGTGCTCTCGTCTCAGGCGGCCTCGGCCGCACGGACGACGTTCGTGATGAAGTACTGGTGTAGTGACAGATCGCTGGTGAGTTCAGGGTGGAAGGATGCCACCAACGTTCGCCCCTCCTGCACGAGGACAGGGTCGTTGAGGTGGCGGGCGAGAACACGCACACCAGGTCCGAGACGAGTCACCCGTGGAGCACGGATAAAGACACCCCGAAAGCGGCGATCGTTCGTGACATCGAGATCGAGATCCGCCTCGAAACTCTGTAACTGACGTCCATAACCGTTGCGCTCGACGGCGATATCAATCGCATCAAAGTTGACCTGGTCCGGTCGTCGGCCAGTGACCTCGTCTGCGAGCAGGATCATTCCCGCACAGGTCCCGAACAAAGGCAGCTTGGAGACCACCGCAGACCGGAGTGGCTGCTCAAGTTCTGCGGACTGGATGAGCATCGAAAGCGCAGTGCTCTCGCCACCGGGAATGACCAGGCCGTCAATGCCAGCGAGCGCCGGAGGAGTTCTCACGGCGATCGTGTCGATTGAGAGGGCACTGAAGGCCCGAAGATGAGCCTCGAACGCCCCCTGCAGGGCCAGCACACCGATGCGCATACCGAGTTGTCCTCACCAGCCCCGTTCTGCGTAGCGCTGATTGATTTCATCCATGGCGATTCCGGTCATGGGAGCTCCAAGACCCCGACTGACCTTGGCCAGCACTTCAGGGTCTCTGTGGTGCGTTGTGGCCTCGACGATGGCTCGGGCACGGCGCGCCGGGTCATCACTCTTGAAGATGCCTGATCCGACAAAAACCGCCTCGGCTCCCAGCTGCATGGCCAGCGCAGCATCAGCGGGAGTTGCTATGCCACCGGCACAGAACAGCGGCACCGGCAGCCGTCCGGTCGACGCGATCTCTTGGACCAGCGGTAACGGAGCCTGGAGCTTCTTTGCCCAGTCAAACAACTCAGCCGAGTCAGCCTGCCCGACTCGACGGATATCTCCAAGGATGGAGCGCAGGTGTCGAACGGCCTCGACGATGTTTCCGGTGCCCGCTTCGCCCTTCGAGCGGATCATCGCGGCGCCCTCGGAGATTCGGCGCAGCGCTTCGCCAAGGTTCGTCGCACCGCAGACGAACGGGACGTCGAACGCGTACTTGTCAATGTGATGAGCCTCGTCGGCAGGAGTCAACACCTCAGATTCGTCGACGAAGTCGACCCCGAGGCTCTGAAGGATCTGAGCCTCCACGAAGTGGCCAATGCGCGCCTTCGCCATGACTGGGATCGACACCGCCCCGATGATGCCGTCGATCATCTCAGGGTCGCTCATCCTGGCCACGCCACCATCACGACGGATGTCCGCTGGCACTCGCTCGAGCGCCATGACTGCAACCGCGCCAGCGTCCTCAGCGATCTTGGCCTGCTCAGCGGTGACCACGTCCATGATCACGCCTCCCGAGAGCATCTCGGCGAGGCCCCGCTTGACCGGGAATGATGCAGACGACACGTTCGACATGTGCCAGATGTTACCGAGGCATTGGCGATGCCGCCGCGGTCAGCTTGCGTATACGACGTTGGCTGGGTCGTTTCTCGGGATCTCGACGAATGTCCTTCCCGGCTTCAGACCGAGTTCGACCACGCCGGTTGCGTCGGTGTGGAAGGAGAATGCATCGGTGTTGGAGTCGCGTGACCAGACACCAGTGCGAACGACACCATCGGAAAAGACCATGACTGTTCCACTTCCGACGGTCTGCGCTTCCGGGCTCTTCGCATCGATGACTCCCGCCCGATAGTCAGCGAAGAGAATGACCAGGTTGTCGGCCCAGACCTGACCGCTGAGCTCGGTCATGTGCGCTTCGCCGTATTGGGAACGCAGATACCGACCTGAGGAGACGTCGTATGTCCAACTCGCAAGAATCGAGTCCATGGTGACCTCGACGGTTGTTGCGGGATCTCCCTCGACATCTACGCCGGGAAGCAGATACGGGAAGACGGTTGTTGGAACTGAATAATCATCGGGTGCGAGCGCCCAGAGGGTTTCGGTATCGGAGAAGAGGTTGTGCGGAGCGCCACCACGACCGTCTCGCCGGTAATAGCTGTTGCCGTAACCACCCACGTAGCTCAGGCTGACAAGAGACGACGCATTCACTACCCGGGTGACTCCAGCGTTGCCACCCGACCACGCAAACAGCGGCTGGTTGAGGTTGCTCAACAAGTCGACGTCCTGTGCTCTACCAGATCGGATCGGACCAAGAGGGTCCGACCCTTGGGAATGAAACACGGCAGCAAATCTCGTGATCCGATCGTTGATGATCTCCTCATAGACGATGTCAGCCTCATTGAGTCCAGCTTGCGGCAAAGCCTGAGGGTTGTTGGGAATCTTCACGGCCAAAGCAGGCCTATCAGGGATGTCGTCGGCCGAGTCGAGGGGCTCGCCTGTCAGCGGCATCCGCGCGGCGGGAGGCACCGGCTCATCGGCCTGAGTCGTCTCCGAAGGTGACGCTTCTGGGGAGCTTGACCCAGGTGTCAGTACCTCACCTTCGGTCGTGGACGTGAGGTCCTCAACGGCGCCCGAGATCTGATCGACGATCTCGTCGCCCCCACCGCATGCCACCGCGGTTGCGGCGAGGATGAGAGCGACAGCTAGACGGCCACGGCTTCGGCGT
>JAQCGT010000090.1 GCA_027730505.1 Actinomycetota bacterium
GTTCCCAGGTGGGCGACACAACCACCGAGGTCGCCGGCTCGGACTGCTGGCCGTGCTCGGACTCCTCGGAGCCGGTGGCGTGGCCCTGATGAGCGCCCAACACACCAGCGCCGCAACACCACAGGTACACGAAGACGATCACGATGAGGATGAGCACGAGGACGAGCACGGCTCACTCACGGCGATTCTCGAGGCATCCCCTGAGGGCAACACGCCCTTCGTCTTCTCGGTCAGCCCAACCAGCAAGCCTCCGATGGATCCGTCGTTCACCCTCATCGACGATGGCTCATCGAGCGACACCGAGACGATCAAGCTCCGCCGCAAAAAGGAGTACACGTTCGCACTTGATCTCCCGGACGACTGGATGCTCGACGACGTCTCGTGTGAGGTCGAGAACGACAATGGCGGAAGTCAGCAGGTGAACGGCGCATCCGCGGTCATCGACTACAAGGAAGGCGAGATGATCACCTGTACATGGATGGTCACGCAGAAGATGCCGTCGATCGAACTGGTGAAGACGGCCGATCCCGTGACCTACAACGGCGCTGGCGAGACGATCACCTATACCTACGAGATCACGAACACCGGCAACGTCGCTCTCGGGCCCGACCAGTTCGAGATCACCGATGACATGATCGACGGCGGCGCGGCATTCGACTGCGGTGACGACGACGCCGAGATCGAGGTGGATGAGTCCGTCACCTGCGAGATGGTCTACGAGACAACTGCTGACGACGTCACCGCCGGCTCGGTGACGAACACGGCGATGGCAATGCTCGGCGACCTCGAGTCAGATGAGGTCATGGCCACGGTGACGTACGTGGCTCCGCCCACCACAACCGTGGCAGAAACCACCACGACCGTCGCCGAAACCACGACAACCGTCGCCGAAACCACCACAACCGTCGCCGAAACCACCACAACCGTCGCCGAAACCACCACGACAGTCCCAGCGACCACCACGACCACGATCGCCGCAACCACCACCACTGCGGCCCCGACAACAACCGCTGCACCCGCAACAACGGTGGCCCCCGTCACCACTGTGGTCACGCAGACGTTGATCCCGGACTCGGTGGAAGTGATCGTCTCGGGCCTCTTGCCGGTGACCGTGGCACAGCCCTCGGCGACGACGACCATCGCCCCGACAACCACGGCGACAGCGGTGACGGTGACCGCTCAGGCTCTGCCTGAGACCGGAGGTTCAAGCGCCACCACCGCGACCCTCGCCGGGCTGCTCATCTCGGGTGGTTCAGCGCTCGCCATGGCCCTCGGACGACGTCGGAGGTCGCTCATCGACTGACGATCGCTCGAACGAGCACCTGAACGTCCCGTGATCGGGGCGGCATCGGGGCCGGTGGGACTGGGCGGTTCCCCCGGCTCTGATGCGCGTCCCGACGCAACCCGAGGCGTAACGTGCCATCGATGTTGCTCAAACGCTGGGTCTTCTTGATGAGCGGCTTGGCGTTCTTCGGTGTCAGTCTCGGTCTCGTCGTGCGGGCTGATCTCGGGCTCGCCCCGTGGGATGTCTTCCACCAGGGGGTTTCAGACCAACTGGGTTGGTCGCTCGGGACGGTGATCGTGGCGACGAGTTTCGTCGTGGTGCTCGCTTGGATCCCGATTCGGGAGCGCCCCGGCCTCGGCACCTTGGCCAATGCGGTCCTCGTCGGTGTCTGGGTCGATCTCTCGCTCGCTGTTATCCCCGACGACATCGGATCGATCACGTTGCGTGTGATTCTGCTGTTCGCTGGTGTCGTCGTCAACGGACTGGCCACCGGGCTGTACATCGCCGCACGCTTCGGCTCGGGCCCCCGCGATGGTCTCATGACAGGTATCGCCGCCCGGGGTCATTCGATCCGGCTGGTTCGCACGTCGATCGAGGCCACCGTGTTGCTCACCGGAATTCTGCTGGGAGGCCCGATCGGCATCGGCACGCTCGTATTCGCGCTTCTGATCGGTCCGATCGCCCACCAATCGATCCCATACTTCGCTGCCATGACGGCACAGCATGCTGTTGCCACTCCCGCCCAACACTGAGCGCTCACGCTGCACAGACGACGTTCACGCAGCCGGGCGGCTACCACCGCCGAGCCACTCAGCAATGAATTCAGCCACCTCGCAACCGCAGAGGTGACCGTGCTGCTCACACGGCTCGATCATTCCGGCCCTAGATACTGATTCGGCGTGGCCAGCCACGCGACGATCGGCATGAGACTCAGGCACCGGATGCCAGCGTCCCTCGAAGATGGTGCCGAGCACCCTGATCGACGCCATGCGGGTGGGATCAACCTCATACGGATCGTCGTCGAGCACGGTGAGATTGGCCCACTTGCCCGGCGTGATGGAGCCCAGATCATGTTCACGCCGCCATGAGAACGCACTTTCGATGGTGATCGCACGCAACGCGTCGTGCACCGAAACCCGCTGGTCTGGCCCGGCGACACGACCTGACGGCGTGATGCGATTCACGCCCCAGGAGGCCATCGCTAACGGGTCACTGGCACAGATCGGCAGATCAGAGTGATACGAGAGCGGCACTCCAGCCCGCAGCACAGACGCTGCGCGCACCATCTGGTCAGCCCGCTGGGGCCCAAGTCCCCATTGGCCATAGCGGTCGGCAAAACCGACCGGGTAGTACGGATTGGCCGACACGATCGCCCCGACATCGGCGATGCGATCGACCTGCGCTTCGGTCGAATTCGCAAAGTGCACGATCACGGTGCGGTGATCAGTGCGGGGGTGTCGACGTTGCGCATCCTCGATGATCTCGAGCAGCACCTCGAGACCGAGGTCGCCGTTCACATGAATGTGGATCTGCCAATCGTCGTCCCAATAGACGTCGAACATGCGGCGCAATTCATCGGGTTCCATGATCCACTCGCCGTGGTGATGGGGGTCGGGATCACCATGCTCGTCGACATACGGATCAGCCATCTGCATCAGTTGGCTCACGATCGCCCCATCGCAGAAGAGCTTCACCTGACGCTCGACCATTGCCACTTTGCCCTCGGTGCCCGCTGCGGCAATCCGCTCTCGCGACTCCGCCAACGCTTCGTCACCTTCGATGCCACGCACCGGTTGGGTTCGTGCCTCCACCATGAAGGTCGACAGGAACGGCACGTCATGCGCGCCAAGGATTTCCTGATAGAGCGACCACGGCTCGATCGCCCAGAACACCCCGGGTTCATTGATCGCCGTCACGCCGTTCATGTGCAGGTAATCGACAAGCAGATGCAAGCCGTTTCGCATCCGCGTCTCGGTGAGAAAGATCGGCATCAATGAGCGTCCGAGCGCCAGCATCCAGCCGTTCTCCCAGTAGTGGCCGCGCTCGACGTCGAGTTGCTCGCTGGCGATTCCGAGTCCCGACATCGATTCGACGGTGATGCCGAGGGCGTCGGTGGCCGCTGAATTGATGTACCACTCGTGCACCGAGCGCTGCCAGATCGCTGTGGGACGATCACCGGTGAGCGCATCGAGCCGAGACCTACTGAGCTCACCGTGCCAGAGCGCGTGGTATCCCCATGAGAACAGCCACTCCCCTGCCGGCAGGTGTTCGTGTGCCTCACGAATCCGGGCGTCGTAGGCGGCTGGCGTCTGCGCAGCGGGAAAGGTTCGCTCGGGCAACACCCAGTCTTCGGGGGCGATGACCTCGGTTGTGAGCGTGCTCGCCCCGAGGAACGGATGAAGGTGCTGATCGATGAAGCCCGCGCACAGCACGGCATCGGCGAAGGTCTCGTCGAGCACGTGATCGGGGCCAATCACGTCGACCACATGATCCAGGTCGCCGACGGCCACAACTCGTCCATCGCGTACGCCGACCGCCGTAGCTCGTGGGCACTCGTCGTCCATCGTGATGATCGTTCGCGCGACGTAGATCGTCGCAGGGCCGCCCGGATTCATCCGATGGACCCTAGACCTTGCGTTGACAACCCAAGGTCAGCGACCTGCCTGCACCCGCGGCTGCATGAGCGACACGGCTCCGCTCGCCGCCGCCAACACGGCCAGCGTCGCCCAGCCAGCCCGGTAGCCACCGATGCCAACCGCTGTCGCCTGAACGGCGACCAACAGCGCCACACCGAGCGCTGATCCGATCTGACGGGCCGTTGAGTTCAACGCACCGGCAAGTGCGAACTGTGCAGACGGTGCGTGCTGTACCGCCGAGGCCGACAAGGCAGGCGCCACACAGCCAATAGCAAGTCCGAGCAGCAACATCAGCGGCAACCACTGCGCCCAAGGATGCGGGGTCGTGCCGATGATGAACAGGAATCCCAACTGGCATGTGACGAACAGCAGTGATCCAACGAGCAACAGATTGCGCAGACCAAGGCGCTGCACGTTTCGACCGACGAGGAACGACGTGGTGGCGACCGTGATCGGCGAGAGCACAGAGAACAAGCCCGCTTTCACGATGCCGAACTCCCACTCGGTGCGAAGGAACAGCACATTGTTGAGGCTGTTCGCGGAGAAAGCTGCGCCGAAGATGATCATCGCCGTGTTCGCCAGATTCATCGACCGATTGGCGAACATGACCCGCGGCAACAGCGGCTCGGGACGGTTGCGAGTGCGGTGCACCACAACCGCGCCGAGCAGCACCGCCGCAACGAATGCTGCCCACACTCGCGCGTCGCCAATACCGACGGTCTCGGTCTCGGCGATCCCCCACACGAGCGCCCCGACACCGAGGGTGACGAAGACGGCAGCAGGAAGGTCAGGGAGTGCGCCACGTTCGCTCGGCGCTGGCGCATCGACGCGACGCATGATCATGAGCACCACGGCGCAGACGGGGATGTTGACCCAGAACGCAGCACGCCAGTCGAGAGCACCGATCAACAATGCGCCAAGGGTCGGACCGCTTGCCACTCCCAACGCAGCGAGGGCGGTGTTCCACGACACCATCTGATTGCGACGCTCAGCGGGGAACGCGCCGATCATCATGCCGAGCGCTGCCGGGGTGAACATCGAGGCCCCGGCGCCTTGCACCGCACGACCGATGATCAATACCGCAATTGATGGCGCAGCGGCACAGATGATCGAGCCGACTAGGAACGACCACACACCGATGCCGAACACACGACGGCGACCGATCCGATCGGCGGTGCGTCCCGACACGACGAGTAAGGAGCCGTAGAGGATGCTGTACGCCGTCACCACCCACGAGATCGAGGTTCGTGACGCGCCGGGGAAAGCCCGCTCGATCTCGATGAAGGCGACGTTGACGATCGAGAAGTCGAGGGTGCCGATGTATGTCGCCGTGGCACAGAGCCAGAACGTGGTCCACGGACCGCCGAGTCGGCGTGTTGGCTCAACGGTGGCAGTGGTCGACATCAGTCGCACCGTAACCCCGCGCGTTCTCGTGACCGGTGTCAGGCGTCAGGCCCCAGCCAGGAACGACAGCCCGGCGAGTGCCGTGCACGTAGCTACTGCCAGTGCAGGCACGGTGAGGCGCGCCTTGACCATGATCAGGACCATCATCGACACGGCGTAGAGGTCGACGAACATGCGTAGGTCGTTGCGGTCGATCCAGATTCCTTCGGGCACGTCGACGATCGATGCCCCGGCGACCAGTCCGATGAGCGCCGGCACGACTGGCGATGACCGGTCGACTCGTCGCACGCTGACGAGCGCCCAGAGCACAACGCCGAGCAGAACCACCACCTCAAAGGCATGGACCGCGTGAAGCCAATCAGCGCCGAGCCAGTCGGTGTCGATAAGCGTCGGGAACTGCTCGGCGAAGGCTGCGCCCGGTGGGCGGACCGTTCCGGTGCCTCCGGCGAGCAACGGGGTCGCACCCCAACGGTCGCGAGCGGTCACCTGCCAGATGAACACGACCGCGCCTGGCGCGATCCAGATGGCGTCGCGTGCCCCGATTGGACGCTGCCGACGCGCCAACGCCCAGAGTTCGACGAGCCCGATGGCGAACACCGCCACGATCACCGTTTCACGGGTGAGCACAGCGAGCGACAGTGACATGGCGCCGAGGGCGTAACGACCACGGTGAGCGCCCCACAGCCCACCGACCAGCGCTGTGGCAGCCACCACCTCGGCGAGATCACGAGCAATCGTGAAGGTGAAGCCGAAGTACAGGGGCAGCACCACACCCCACAGCGCATGGCGGCCCGAGCGCCGAGCGATCAGACCTCCGAGCAGTCCGAGCAGCGTCACCGCAACGAGGTTGACAATGACAAGCGCCCAGTCGGCCGGCAGGCCGGTGAATCCGGCAATCCAAGCGAGCAGCGGATACCCGAAGCGGTTGAGCCGCGCTGGCGAGTCGAGAACCGTTCCCGCCACGCGTTCACCGATGGCAAATGGATCACTGGCAAAGCGGTGGAAGAACTGCCCGTCATATCCCGCGCCGTCGGTGAGGGGTAAGCCCGATGACGCATCGGTCCACTCGGTGCCGGCGACGACGAACGCACCGATGTCGCCGGCTCCCACCTGCCAAAGCCGGAGCAGAACGAAGCTCGACCAGACCAGACACGCCGCCACCGCCGGCGAGAACGCATTGTCGGGGACCCGCCCGCCGGCTGACACGTCGCCAACCGTAGTGTTGGCCCGTGATCCTCATCGATGCATCCGGGCTCAGTGCCTCACGCCCCGGTCGCACTCTCTTCGCTGATGCGTCGGTGACCTTGTCGACCGGTGATCGCATCGGGCTGGTCGGGCTCAACGGGTGCGGCAAGTCGACATTGCTCAGGATCCTCACCGGCGAACTGGAACCCGAGTCTGGCGTCGTCCGTCGGGGCCGCGGCGCCCGAATTGGGGTGCTCGATCAAGACCCGATGATTGCGGCTGACACGCCTCGAGGCGCGGTGAACGATGACTGGCAAGGGTTGGCAATGCTCGATCGTCTCGGCATGACCCCCGCGCTCGATCAGTCGGTGTCATCGCTTTCGGGTGGGCAACGCAAACGGGTGGCGCTGGCTCGGCTACTGATGCAGGAATGGGACGGGCTCATTCTCGACGAGCCGACTAACCATCTCGATCTCGAAGCCGTGCGGTTCCTCGAGGATCGACTTGCTGCGTTCACCGGCGGGCTAATCATGGTGACCCACGACCGCCACGTGCTCGACCGGGTCACAAACGCCGTCATCGAGATCGACCGCGGCCGGACACATCGATATGTGCCCAGTGGCGAGCATCGCGGGTCGGGCTATGCCGCATACCTCGCTGGTCGGGCCGAACGGGCTGACCGGGAGGCAACCGCTGAACAGGTGCGTCGCAACGCCGCTCGGCGCGAACTCGAATGGCTGCGCCGAGGTGCTCCCGCTCGTTCAACCAAGCCCAAAGCACGTGTCGATGCCGCCCGCGCCATCGTCGATGCCAAAGCACCGGCACCGGCGCGCCTCGGTGATCTCGATCTGGCGCTCGGCAGTGCTCGACTCGGTTCGACTGGCGTCGAGTTCGACAGCGTCACATTCGGCTACGCAGGTGACGCCGACGCAGTGTTCAGCAACTTCACCCACTCGTTCGACCCGGGTGACCGCGTCGGTGTGGTCGGGGCCAATGGTGCGGGCAAGACCACGCTCCTCGAGTTGATCGCTGGCCGGCTCGCACCGCGTTCGGGCACGGTCGTGACGGGGCGCACCGTGCGGATCGGCTACTACGACCAGACTGGCCGAGACCTCAACCTCGCCCAACGGGTGCGCGATGCGATCATCGGTGACGCGCCCGATCCGACACCAGCGCAGATCGGGTTGATGCGGCGATTCTGGTTCGACGGCGATGCCCAGTTCGCTCCGATCGGAACGCTCTCGGGTGGCGAGCGACGTCGGCTGCAACTACTGCTCACATTGAACGATCAGCCCAACGTGCTGTTGCTCGACGAACCGACGAATGATCTCGATCTCGACACACTGCGAGCGCTCGAGGACTTCTGCGACGACTGGCCGGGCATCGTGATCGCTGTCAGCCATGACCGCACCTTCCTCGATCGGGTTGTGGCCGAGGTGCTGGCCGTCGGCGACGGAACGATCCGCCGAGTGCGCGGCGGGGTTGCGGGTTGGCTCGCCGAACGCGAGCAGATGCCAAGCGCAGCACCGGGGCCAAGCACAACGCCGCCACTTCCTGTCGCCGAGAAACGGCCGGCGAAAGCGTCCCTAGGGAAGCGACGGTCACCCAGCACATTGCGCCGACTCATCGAGCAAGCCGAGAAGGCCATGGAGACGGCGCGGGCAGACATCGACCGACACACCGCTGCGCTCGGGTCCGCTGGCCGTGATGCCGCACGACTCACCGAGATCAGCAACGACCTGGCAGTAGCGCAGTCACGTCTTGAAAGCGCCGAAGACGACTGGATGCGCTTCTCGGCCGAAGCCGAGGAACAAGGCCTCGACGTCTGATTCACAGATCATGCCGATAGCGTCCCATGAGCGTCGTATGGGACATCCGTGCGATGGGTTCGCTGAACGGGATGTGGTTCCTCCGGTCTGAGTGAGCCACCCGAACCCCCGAAGTCCCCGACCCGCCGGTCTGGGCGCCATGAACCCATAACCGCGCGTGACGCGCAGACGGAGTCCCTGACATGTCCGACACCTTGACCCCAACCGGCGCCGACGCGCCCTCGTTCGCCGAACTCGGCGTACCCCACTTCATCGCATCGGCACTCGAGCGCCGTGGTATCACCCACCCGTTCGAAATCCAGGCCGCCACGATCACCGACGCCCTCGCCGGTCGCGACGTGTGCGGTGCTGCGCCGACCGGCTCGGGTAAGACGCTCGCCTTCGGTGTGCCGCTCGTGGCGATGACCCGCAAGGCCCGCCCACATCACCCGAAGGCACTCGTGCTCTCCCCCACCCGTGAACTCGCCGATCAGATCACGACCGAGTTGAAGACTCTGTCGGA
>JAQCGT010000009.1 GCA_027730505.1 Actinomycetota bacterium
CGCTCGGCTAGATCAGCGGGTTCGCTCACCGGATACAGGGCAATACATCCACCGATGAGATCACCGCCGTCGATCGCTACGCCAAGGGCTGCCATACCGCCTGATGACGACCCCATCACCACGGTTGTGCTCGGCGTGCTCCACCCTTGGTCATGGACGAAGCGCGCCACGGTTCGGACGTCGACGACATCGTCCCGCCCCCAACCACCACGAAGGGCCTGCATGTGCGCTCGGCCATGTCCGGTGCTGCCCCTCGGGTCTGGTACGACAATGTCCCACCCGCGAGCGCACCAGTACGCAATGCGAGGCATGAACTCGACCTCCCATTGATCGGTTGGTCCGCCATGGACGTTGATGATGACTCGACCGTTACCAGCTCCGTATCGCCGTAGCGGCACGATCGCGCCATCGGCTCCAACCGCTTCGTGCTGCTCGGGTTCATCGAGCTCGAGATGCTCCCAGCCAGCTGAGGGTCCGACGGCGATGACGGATCGTTCCCAAGCGTCAGGAGACCCTGTTGTCCGGTAGGCAACGACCTGCGTCGGCGTGCGCGCGCCACTGCGTAACGCCGTGAGTATCTCTCCGGACCAGTGCAACTGGCCATGCACGCCACGCGCTACCTCGTGGACGTCTCGCGTTTGGATGTCAACGACGCAGAGGCGTCCGAAACCACCCTCGTTACGAGTGAACGCAACCGTCGAGCCATCTGGGGAGAGAGCCCAACTGCGCTGCGCTGGCCCCCACGTCGGCCCACCATGCTCGTGGTCTTCATCAACGAGACATTCGCCATCGAGCCACAGGTTGAGCCAGCCGGTGTCGTCGCGCAGGCACAGCGTCGATCCGTTCGGGCCGGTTCCAACCTGTTGGATCTGGCCGGTGCCATGGTCTATCGAGACCTCACCACCGACGAGCGGCACGGAAGCGATCACCGATCGGTCCCAGGGCATGTCAGGGACCGACCATGCCTGCCACGCCACTCGGACGCTGTCGTCGTCGATGAGCACCGCAGGATCGAGACAGAAGTCGTGACGACCATCGTCGAGACGCCGGGGCCGGCCTTCGCCCGCCGTCGACACCGCCCAGATCGATCCTCGATCGACCGACACGATGACCTGACCTGCGTCCGGGGAACAGACCGGGCCCTCGACCGACGCGTCAAACGTTGCGAGTCGACGAGCGACACCACCGGGAACAGGCTGTGACCACAAGGTGTTGTCGGTGCCGACGTGAATGATCGATGAGCCATCTGGCATCCAACACATCACCCCACCGTTGCGGCCACGACCGGTTGTCGGCGTGACTGCTGTTGCGAGGATCCGCTCCGGCCCTCCCCTGCTCGGCACCAACACGATCTGAGCTGCTCCGCCGGCAGACCGAGCGACGAATGCAATGGTCGATCCGTCCGGAGACAGCCGCGGTTCGGAGATGTCTCTTCCACCAAGGCACATGTCGACCGTCGGACCCTCACCCATGTCTGTGACCGTATCGCCCCGTACTACGGTGGGCGTATGCCCTCTCCCAGCGCACAGCGGCCCGATCGGAACCTCGCCCTCGAGTTGGTGCGGGTCACCGAATCCGCTGCGCTTGCCGCCGCCCGATGGGTTGGACGTGGCAACAAAGAAGGTGCTGACGCCGCAGCGGTGGACGCCATGCGTCTCAGCCTGTCGACGGTTCAGATGAGCGGCGTCGTCGTCATCGGCGAAGGTGAGAAGGATGATGCGCCGATGCTCTTCAACGGTGAGGAAGTCGGAGATGGATCGGATCCCAAGGTGGACGTCGCCGTCGATCCGATCGACGGCACCACGCTCACGGCATACGGTCTCAACAACGCGCTCGCAGTGATCGCGGTGTCCGAGCGTGGCTCGATGTTCGATCCCGGCCCATCGTTCTACATGGAGAAGATCGCCGTCGGCCCGGACGCTGTCGGCTCGATCGACATCACTGCGAGTCCCACACAGAACCTCAAGTGGATCGCCAAGGCCAAGCAGTCGAGCGTGCGGGACCTCACCGCCGTCATCCTCGATCGACCGCGCCATGCGGCGCTGATCGAGGAGGTGCGCGCGAGCGGAGCCCGCATCCGTCTCATTCGGGACGGTGACGTCTATGGCGCTATTGCCTCAGCGTGGCCTGATGCTGGGGTTGACGTGCTCTTCGGTGTAGGAGGTACCCCCGAGGGCGTCATTTCAGCAGCAGCCCTCAAGAGCATGGGAGGTGAGATCCAGGCCCGCCTGCTCCCGCAGTCAGATGACGAGATGGCCGCCGTCACGGCTGCCGGGCTCGACCTCGATCGAGTACTGACTCAGGATGACCTGGTGCAAGGCGACAACTGTTTCTTCGCTGCCACCGGCCTCACCGATGGGCAACTGTTGCGGGGCGTCCGATTCGACTCGAGGGGGGCGCGCACGCAAAGCCTCGTCATGCGGTCGAGGTCAGGAACGGTTCGCTTCGTCGACGCCCGACATCGGGTGCGGAAACTCCAGGAGTTCTCCGCTATCGACTACACCTGAGCCGAGGTTCAGGGGGTCAGCGAACCTGCTGCCTGAAGGCGTGCGTTGGCACGGCCGAGTGCCGAGACCGCCTCGGCATCGTGCTCGTGACGGAGACGTTCCTCCGCCCGTTCTTTGGCGGCTTTGGCCCGTGCCACATCGATCGACGAGCCGATCTCGGCAGCGTCGGACAGGATCGAGACCGTGTTGCCACTCACCTCGACGAATCCGCCGTGCACTGCAATGTCCTCAACCGAACCGTCGGCGAGAAACACCCGCGTGTGATTCTCGGTGAGCGCCGCGAGAAACGGTGCGTGACCGGCCTGGAATGCGATCTCGCCCCCGCCAAGGGTGCGCGTGATCACCATGGTGGCCTCACCGGAGTAGAGGACCGCCTCCGGTGAGACGACCTCGACGGTCATGGTCGCAGCCATGGGTCAGGCGTTCTCCTTGAGCGCCTTCGCCTTGGCCTGAACCTGGTCGACGTTGCCGACGTTCAAGAAGGCCTGCTCGGGCAGGTCGTCGAGTTCACCGTTGATGAGCGCCTCGAAGGACTCGACGGTCTCGGCCACCGGGACGTACTCGCCCTTGAGACCGGTGAACACCTCGGCGACATAGAACGGTTGGGACAGGAATCGCTGCACCTTGCGTGCGCGGTTCACGGTGAGACGGTCCTCTTCGGAGAGTTCGTCGAGACCGAGAATGGCGATGATGTCCTGCAGTTCCTTGTAGCGCTGGAGGGTCTCCTGGACGCGACGGGCCACCGTGTAGTGATGGTCACCGACAACTTCGGGCGACAAGATCGTCGAAGTCGAAGCAAGCGGGTCCACCGCCGGGTAGATGCCGAGGGCCGCCACCTGACGGGACAGCTCAGTGGTGGCATCGAGGTGGGTGAAGGTGGTGAACGGTGCCGGGTCGGTGTAGTCGTCGGCGGGCACGTACACGGCCTGGAGAGACGTGATCGAACGACCGCGGGTCGAGGTGATCCGCTCCTGCAGCTGGCCCATCTCGTCGGCGAGCGTCGGCTGGTAACCCACGGCCGAGGGCATGCGACCGAGCAGCGTCGACACCTCTGAACCGGCCTGCACGAACCGGAAGATGTTGTCGACGAACAACAGCACGTCCTGGTTCTGCACATCGCGGAAGTACTCCGCCATGGTAAGCGCCGACAGGGCCACGCGCAGGCGCACGCCCGGCGGCTCATCCATCTGGCCGAAGACCAGCGCGGCCTTCTCGAACACGCCGGACTCCATCATCTCGAGACGGAGGTCGGTTCCCTCACGGGTGCGCTCACCGACACCGGCGAACACCGAGACACCACCGTGCTGGGACGCAACGCGGTTGATCATCTCGGTGATGAGCACGGTCTTGCCCACGCCGGCACCGCCGAAGAGGCCGATCTTGCCACCGGCAACGTAGGGGGTGAGGAGGTCGATGACCTTGATGCCTGTTTCGAACATGCGGGCCTGCGGCTCGAGTGCGTCGAAGGAGGGAGCAGGACGGTGGATCTCCCATCGCTCCATCTGGTCGAAACCCTCGGGATCTTCGTCGAGCGCCTCGCCCCACACGTTCCACACGTGTCCAAGGACTTTGTCACCAACCGGCACCGTGATGCCGCGGCCGGTATTCCGCACCGGGGTGCCACGGGTGAGGCCGTCAGTCGGCTTGAGGCAGACCGCACGGACACGGCCATGGCCGAGCTGCTGTGCCACCTCGGCCAGCACCGGAATCGGGCTGCCGTCGACCATGATCTCGAATTCGAGAGCCGTGTTGAGCTGAGGCAGCGAGCCGCGGGGGAACTCGACGTCGATCACCGGTCCGGCGATCGCCACGACGCGTCCGGCGGCGAGTTCGGTCTCTGTCATAGTCATGTCAGTTGTCTCCGTGCTGGGATGCTGGAACTGGCGACGCTCCGAGGAGGTCGACGTATCGGACGTCCGGGGTCTTCCCCGAACCGAGTGCTTCGGCACCACCGACGATCTCCATGATCTCGGTGGTGATCGCGTCCTGACGGGCGCGGTTCATGATGATGCTGAGGTTCTTGATGAGTTCCTCGGCGTTGTCGGTGGCTGACTTCATGGCCCGCTGACGGAAGGCGTGTTCAGAGGCGGCTGCATTGAGCAACGCTGCATAGACACGAGCCTCCACGTAGCGAGGGAGGAGGGTTTCCAAGATCGTCGACGGATCAGGCTCGAACTCGTAGTCGCCACCGCTGCCGTCACTTGAGCCGGCCTTGCCGTCACCGCCGGCAACCGTCTCGGCGGACAACGGCACCAGCGGCCGGAGCACGACTTCCTGGCTGCCGGCCGTGATGAAGCGGGTGTAGACGAGTTCGACCCGGTCGACGGCGCCGGACTCGTAAAGGGAGACCACATGCTGGCCGATCGCCCGGGCGTCGGCGTACGAGGGGTTATCGCTGAACCCACCGAAGGCTCGGTCGATGGTGTAGCCACGGAACTTGAAGTAACCCTCAGCCTTGCGTCCTACGGCGACGACGGTGTAGTCCTTGCCTGACAGCACGTCGGCCTTGATCTCACCTTCGGCCGCACGCTGCACGCCGGCGTTGTAGCCGCCGCAGAGTCCACGGTCGGCGGTGATGACCACGTAGCAGGTAGTGCGAATCTCGGCGCGTCCCGCCAGAAGCGGCGAGTCGGTTGAGGCCCCGACCGCAGCGAGGTCACGAACGACCTCAGTGATCTGCTCCGAATACGGAACGGCAGCTGTCACACGCTGCTGGGCCTTGACGATTCGGGAACCGGCGATCAGCTCCATGGCGCGCGTGATCTTCTTCGTGGCCTGCATCGATTTGATGCGACCCCTGAGGATCCGTTCCTGTCCGCCCGCCATCTCAGGTCACTCCGTGGCGAGGGTCTTGTCGGAAGCAGCCTCGCCGACCTCATCGGCGTCGACGCTGGTCGGATCGATGCCACGTGCGGCTGCGGTCTCTGCGACGAATCCATCCTTGAACGACTGGACTGCATCGGCGAGAGCATCTGGCACACCGGCGGTGCGGATCTCCTGCAGGAGACCAGCGTGCCGGCTGCGCATGAACTCGAGCAGGCCCGACTCGAAGCGGCGCACATCGGCAACGTCGATGTCATCGAGGTAGCCCTTCGTGCCTGCGTAAATCGACACCACCTGCTCCTCAACCGACATCGGCGAGTTCAACGGCTGCTTGAGCAGTTCAACCAGACGGTAACCACGCTCGAGTTGGGCCTTGGACACGGCATCGAGCTCAGAACCGAATGTGGCGAACGCCTCGAGCTCGCGGAACTGTGCGAGGTCGAGTTTGAGCGTGCCGGCCACACCCTTCATCGATTTGATCTGGGCGGCACCGCCGACTCGGGACACCGAGATGCCCACGTCAACTGCCGGACGAACGCCGGACTTGAAGAGGTTGTCCTGGAGGTACACCTGGCCGTCGGTGATCGAGATGACGTTCGTCGGGATGAACGCCGACACGTCACCAGCCTTGGTCTCGATGATCGGGAGAGCGGTCAGCGAGCCTGCGCCGTTCTCATCTGAGAGTTTGGCGGCACGCTCGAGCAACCGGCTGTGCAGGTAAAAGACGTCGCCCGGATAGGCCTCGCGGCCCGGGGGACGCCGGAGCAACAGCGACAGCTGACGGTAGGCCTCAGCCTGCTTGGAGAGGTCGTCATACACGATCAGCGCGTGTTCACCGTTGTCCATCCAGTGCTGCCCCATAGCGCATCCGGCGTAGGGAGCCAGGTACTTGAACGGCGCAGCGTCGGCCGCTGGCGCGGTGACGACCACGGTGTATTCCATCGCGCCCGCCTCCCGGAGGGTCTCCACGGTCTGGGCGACCGTCGAGCCCTTCTGGCCGATCGCCACATAGATGCACTTCACGCCTTGACCCTTCTGGTTCAAGATCGTGTCGATCGCAACGGTCGTCTTGCCGGTCTTACGGTCGCCGATGATCAGCTCGCGCTGTCCACGGCCGATTGGGGTCATCGCGTCGATGGCCTTGATGCCCGTCTGGAGCGGTTCGTGCACGGGCTTGCGACCCATGATTCCGGGGGCCTGGATCTCCATACGACGAAGCTGAGTGCCGACGAGTTCGCCTCGGCCGTCAACCGGTTCGCCGAGGGCGTTGACCACACGGCCGAGCACGCCGTCACCGACGGGAACCGAGAGAATGCGACCGGTCGCCTTGACCGGCTGGCCCTCTTCGATCTGGTCGGTCTCGCCGAGAATAACGGCACCGATCGAGTCCTCGTCGAGGTTCAGAGCGAGTCCGACAACGCCACCGGCGAACTCCAAGAGTTCGTTCACGGCGGCATCGGGCAGCCCTGCGACACGGGCGATTCCGTCACCGACCTCGGTGACGCGACCGACAGTGCGGGCCTCAACCGAGGGCTCATAGCCCTCGAGATTCTTGGTGATCGCCGCTGCGATGTCAGCGGCGGAGATGGTGAGTTCAGCCATTGCTTGTGCTCCTAGAGACGGCTCTTCAGCTCTTCGACACGGGTGCGGACGCTCCCGTCGATGACGGTGTCGCCCACGGTGGCGACAATGCCACCGATGATGGACGGGTCGATGACGACCTTGAGGTTGACCTGACGGCCGGTGGCGTTCGCCAGCGCTGCCGCGAGCCGCTGCTGCTGGTCATCGCTCAGGGCGACGGCCGAGCGCACTTCGGCGACTGCGAGGTCCTTGGACTCCGACGCACGAGAGACGAGCCGATCGATGACCTCTGGGAGATCGCGACCGCGGCCCGAGCCGACGACCATCGAAATGAGTTGGATCGTCGTGGCGGTGGACTTGCCCCCGAGCAGGCTCTCGACAACGGCTTGGCGACGTTCAGCGGGAACCATCTCATCGGTCAGCGCGCTGCGAAGCGCGTCGCTCGACTCATACGATCGAGCAAACCGGAAGAGCTCATCCTCGACCTCGTCGAGCGTGCCCTCGGCGCGGGCGATCTCGAACAGGGCTCGTGCGTAGCCCTCGATACGTGCGTCGCTCATGATCCTGCACCCACCTTCCGGATGAAGTCCTCGATGAGGGCCTGCTGCGTGGCCCCGTCAACCGTGTCGGCGACGAGTCGGTCGACGGCTTCGGAGGAGAGTCGACCCACCTCGACCCGAAGCTCGTCACCCATACGGCCTGACATGCCCATGATCTCCGACTCGGCCCGTGACTCCATGTCAGCGATCTCGGCGGAGAGCCGGGCACGGCCGTCGGCGAGCAACGCTGAGGCCTGGGAGTCGGCTTCGGCGAGGAGACGCTGACGTTCGGCCGCAATGTCTCCGGCAGCCCGACGAATCTCGGCAGCCTCGGCCTTGGCCGAGGAGAGCGCCTGCTCGGCGCCGTCGAGTTCGGCCTGGATCTTTGCCGTACGGTCGGCCAATCCCTTCTTGGCGGCAGGCCCGGCGAACTTGTAGATCAGGCTGAAAATGATGATCGATGCGAGGCCGCCGTAGATCAACTCCGACGTTGCCGGGAACAACCAGTTGAGGCTCTGTGCCGGGTCGACGTCGCCAGCACCGACGATGACTGCAAACAGGTTCATGACGACACCCCCGAACTCATGATCTCGTCGACCACACGGGACACCGCCACTGGGTCAGGCGACGTTCCGGTCGCGAGCTCGACGGTACGGCTCGCCACGCTTGCCACAGCAGTGCCGATCTCGCCTCGAGCAGCTTGGTGAGCTGACACCGACGCTGCGGCTGCGGCCTCCCGCCGCGCCGCGATCCGACCATTCACCTCAGTGATCTGCACTGAGCGCTCGGACTCGAGGGTGGCGCGGGCTGCGTCGATTCGAGCTGCCGCCTCTGCCTTCACCTCTGCGAGTGCTGCTTCGTAGGTTGCGACCTCACCACGTGCCTCGGCCCGGGCCTGATCTGCTTCAGCGTGAGATGAGCGGATCGACTCATAACGAGCATCCATGCTCTTGCGCAGCCTCGGATAGAGGAAGAAGCGCATGAGGAGGGCGAACACGATGAACGCGCCCGCTCCCCAATAGAGCTCCTTGGCCTCGGGCATGATCGGGCTTGGACCCGGATCGCACTCCTCGAGGCTCTCGATCGACTCCTGAGGATCCTTGCCCTCTGGAATGATCGAACAGTCCTCGTACTTGTACGACGAGTAGCCCTCCTCTCCCTCTGCGGAGAGGAACACCTCGGGTCCGGTCGACCCATATGTCACGACGGCTCTCAGCACGTCAACTCCTTGATCTGGTGTTCTCGGTTACGTGTCAGTGGTCCGGGTCGAGCCCGGTCCGTCGATCAGAGACCGATGAGGATGAAGACCACGAAGCCGATCAGGGCGAGCGCCTCGGTGAAGGCGATACCCAGGAACATCGTGGTGCGCACCATGCCGGCGGCCTCGGGCTGGCGAGCCATCGCCTCGACCGACTTGCCGACCAGGTAGCCGATGCCGATACCGGGGCCGATGGCGGCGAGGCCGTAGGCGAAACCGGCCGAGCTGGCGGCTGCTGCGGCCTTGTCGGCCTCCTGAGCGAGGATGGTGAATGCTTCCATGTTGGGGTTGTCTCCTGGTTGGTGTGTAGGGGAGAGGACGGGTCCCGGGCTCAGTGCTCGGGATGGGCGGCGCCACCGATGTACACGGCGGCGAGGATGGTGAAGATGTAGGCCTGCAGGAATGCGACGAGCACCTCAAATGCGGTGAGGAACACCAGCATGAAGAACGGGAGGATGCCCACCGGGATCAGGGCGATGTTGCCGCCCTGGACGAGCTCCTCGGTGAGAAGCGCGAAGGTCACGAGCAGGATGTGTCCTGCAAGCATGTTGGCGAAGAGACGCACTGTGAGCGAGAACGGACGAACCAAGAAGGTCGAGATGAACTCGATCGGTGTCACGAGAATGTAGAGAGCGGCGGGGACGCCAGGGGGGAACAATGAGCTCTTGAGATAGCCGAGTCCCTGATGCTTGAAGCCGACACCGATGAACACCACCCAGACGAGCAGCGAGAGGAACAGTGGGATGGCCATGCGGGCGGTTGCCGGCATCTGGATGATCGGGATGATTCCAGGCACGTTGCACAGGTAGATGAACGAGAACATGCTGAGCATGAACGGCGTCCATCCGAGGCCGTCGCGACCCATGGTCGGCATGATGATCTGACCTTCGATGAACTCGACGATCGCCTCGGCGAAGTTGCGAATGCCTCGCGGAGCCTTCGAACCGTCGGCGTTACCGGCAATCAGGAAGATGACCGTGCCGACAAGGGCGGCGGCCACAGCGATGATTGCGATCTTGTTGAACGACGGGAAGACATCCTGCCAGCGGAGGATCTCGTTAATCGGTGGGAATTCGAGTGCGAGCACTGTTGGTCCGTTCCTGTTGTCTTTACGGTCGGGCGGGTTTGATGCCGGCGTGAGCCAGCGAGATGGCGACGTACTTCAACTCCCACACGAGGAGCCCTAGGTGCGTCACGATAATGGTCGCTCCGAGTGCCGGACGCGAAATCCAGTTCGCATCTCGCACTAGGAGAAAGGCCACAAGGATGAGTCCGAGGCGGATCAGGTAGCCGAAAAGCGTCGCCGCCATGACGAGGCCGACCGAGATCCGTGCTGCCCCCGACACGAGAGCAGCAGCGAGCAGAAAGTTCACGATGACGAGTCCGACAGCGAACAGCGCCGACGTGGCACCGGGCCCGTCCCAGATCATTGCGGCGATGGCAGCGAGGAGGGGCGTCACGTAGACGGCACGCTTCACCATGTCGAGCGAGATCTGGACCTCGATCGGATCGACGGAGGCCGAGTCGAATCCGACGGTGGTGGCCGTCGACTGGTTCACGCCGCCCTCCCCTGTCGGGACAGCTGTCGACGCTCCTCTTCGAGGGCGGTCATCTTGGCCTCATAGGTGTACTTCATCCGCACGAATGTTCCGATGGCAGCGAAGAGAACCAGACCGATCATGAACACCGGTCGCGTGCCCAGCCACGAGTCGATGAGCCACCCGAGACCGAGGAAGACCCCGAGGATGAGAGCGGCTTCCATACCACGACCGAGGTTGTCGTCGGCGCCGGTTGCGCGCTCATCTCGGGCTCGGGTGAAGAGGAGTCTCATCGTGGCAGGGGATTTTGTTCGACGACGCTTGTGAACGGAGGCACAAACTAGTCGCGCCAACCTCGGCCGCGCAACAACTGCGATGACATCGCTACTGGCGAATCTGTTCCGAGGCAGGTCGAGCCAGCGCAGCCTCGATCTCCTCTGCCCGCTTTCGCCGAACACTCGGGTGCAGCACCGTGAACAGCACGATGCCGAGCGCACCCATTCCGAACGGAAGATAGGTCGGATTCTTCTCAGCCAGCACCGGATACAGCACAAACGCCGAGAGCAGCAGCGTCCACGTCCACAGGATCGCCACGCTGCGTCGGTGACCGTGGCCGAGGTTCATGAGGCGGTGATGGAGGTGCCCCTTGTCCGCGACGTCGAGCGCCTGACCCTTGGACGCACGTCGAACGATTGCGAAGAGGGTGTCGAGCACGGGGACCCCGAGAATTAAAAGTGGAATGATCAACGGGGCGAGGAAGAAGAACGTTTGACCGACGAAGTCCTGCGTGGTCGGATCGGCACGACCGCCCACCATCGATGTCGATACCGCCAGCAGCAGTCCGAGTAGGAACGCTCCCCCGTCACCCATGAAGATCCGTGCCGGGTTGAAGTTGTGTGGGAGGAAGCCCGCAGCGACACCGGCGGTGATGACGGCAAGCAGCGGGCCGAGGTTTGGCTGGCTGAGCAGGTCGAGTTGCCCGAGCTTGAACGCGTACAGAAAGAATGCGGCGGCGGCAATCGCGACGATCCCGGCTGCGAGGCCGTCGAGCCCATCGATCAGGTTGATGGCCTGTGTCATACCCAACAGCCAGAGCACCGTGATCACCGGTTGCCAGTCACCGGACAGGATGAAGACGTCGAGGAAGGGCACGCGGAAGTAGAACATCGTCGCCCCAAACCATGAGAGCACCATCGCTGCCAGAACGACCCCGGTGACCTTCGCCGGTGGTGGCAGGTCCCAGGCATCATCGAGGAAGCCCACGGCGAACACACAGATCGCGGCGATGACCACGCCGAACTGCTCCGTGTTGTCAGCGAACACAACATCGAGGCCCGGCACAAATGCCGCGACGATGAGCGAGACGACGAGCCCGATCAACATGGCCAAACCACCTGCATGCGCAATTGGAATGGTGTGGACACTGCGGTCGTTCGGTGCAGCCACCCATCCTCGTCGCCGAGACACCGCGCCGACAATGGGTGTCACTAGAAACGTGACGACGGCGGCGATCGCGCCGATGATCAGGTAGTCGACGAACCCGGGCTGCACCGTCGTAGGCCTCTTCCGACCGTTCTCAGTACGCCGGGAAGGCTGCGCAGAGGTCGGCCACGTCGCTGCGCACCGCAGCGATCGCATCCGAGTCGGACCGCCCACCCAACGCTCGGGCGATGAGGTCGGCGATGACCGGCATCTGCTCGCCACCCATGCCCTGAGTCGTCACCGATGGCGTGCCGATTCGGACACCACTCGTCACGAAGGGGCTGCGCGGATCATCGGGAACGGTGTTCTTGTTCAGTGTGATGCCAGCGGTGTCGAGCACCGCCTGGGCCTCCTTACCCGTGAGCTCAGCGTCGAAGGTTCGCAGGTCGACGACGATCATGTGCGTATCCGTTCCGCCCGACACCATGCGGAACCCGTGGCTGGACAGGGCTGATGCGAGCGTGGACGCGTTCGACACGATTCGATGGGCGTACTCGGTGAACGATGGGTCGGACGCCTCGCGAAAGGCGATCGCCTTTCCGGCGATCACATGCTCGAGAGGCCCTCCCTGCCATCCGGGGAACACCGCCTTGTCAATTGCGGCAGCGTGCTCGGCCTTGCTCAGGATGCAGCCACCACGAGGGCCACGCAGCGTCTTGTGCGTGGTGAAGGTCACGACATCGGCATACGGCACCGGATTGGGATGGGCGCCTCCGGCGACGAGCCCTGCGAGGTGAGCGATGTCGAACAAGAGCAGTGCGCCGACCTCATCGGCGATGGCGCGGAACGGCTCAGGGTCGAGGCGCCGCGGGTAACTCGTCGTACCGGCAACGATGAGCTTCGGACGATGTTCGATGGCGAGCTCGCGCACCCGGTCCATGTCGATCCGCTCCTCAGCACCGACGCCATAGTTCACGAAGCGATAGAGGATGCCGCTCGCATTCACCGGCGAGCCGTGCGTGAGATGCCCGCCGTGGTCCAGGCTCAGCCCGAGCACCGTGTCACCTGGCTGAAGTAGCGCCTGGTAGACGCACATGTTGGCGTTGGCCCCTGAATGGGGCTGAACATTGGCATGGTCGGCACCGAACAGGGACTTCACCCGTTCGATGGCGAGTGCCTCGATGGAGTCGACGATGGCGTTACCGCCGTAGTACCTCTTGCCGGGATAGCCCTCGGCGTACTTGTTCGTGAGTACCGAGCCGACGGCCCGCATCACCGCTGGCGAGGTGAAGTTCTCGCTCGCAATGAGTTGGAGACCGGTTCGTTGACGCTCGAGCTCGGCGTCGATCAATGCCTCGACCTCGAGGTCGGGATCGTTGTCGGAGGGAAAGGGCATGTCAGAACTGCTCCTCGAGTTCGGCGAGCTGGGCAACACGTCGGGCATGGCGTCCACCCTCGAACGGAGTGGAGAGAAACACGTCGACGATCTCCTCCGCGAGACCGAGACCGACCACTCGGGCACCGATCGACAACACATTGGCGTCGTTGTGCTCGCGAGCCATACGCGCCGTGTAGAGGCAGTTGCACAGCGCAGCACGGGCCCCACGCACCTTGTTGGCGGCGAGCTGCTCGCCCTGGCCGCTGCCGCCGATCACGATGCCGACATCGGCGGCGCCATCACGCACGGAACGTGCGGCTGCTGCGCAGAAAGCCGGGTAGTCGACGCTCGCGGTCGAGTCGGTGCCGTGGTCGATGATGGCGTGTCCCGCTTCGCTCAACCGCGAGATCAGGTGCTGTTTCAACTCGAAGCCGGCGTGATCCGAGCCCAGCGCAATGGTTGCCACGTCGACGAGTGTAGGACCGTGTCCGACCGACGGCCGTGACGGTGCTCTCGTTATCGACGATGACGTCCGAATAGGTTCTGCCCGTGACCGCTCGACCACATCCGCGCACCCCCGTCATCGTTGGCGTCGGCCAGATCCTGCAACGAACCGACGACCCGTCAATCGCAGCCGATGCCACGCTGCTCATCTGCGAGGCTGTGCGCGCCGCCGCCGTCGACAGCGCGGCAGCTAGCGACCCCATCGCCGCAGCCGACGTGCTCGCCGTGGTGTCGACGCTTACATGGCGTTACGGAGATGCCGCCCGGGTGGTGACCGACCGACTCGGGATACACCCCCGGCGCGTCATGACCCCGATGGGTGGAAACTCACCTCAGTCGCTCGTCAACGCGGCCTCCTCGCGAATCCTGTCCGGCGACCTCGACATGGCCATCCTGACTGGCGGGGAGGCATGGCGAAGCCGTATGCGGGCGCGCCGAGACGGCATCGAACTCACATGGCCCAAGGCCGACCCCGAATTGCTCGCCGTCGAACCGCCCGAAGTTTGGGGCCACGACCTCGAGATGTCGAGCGAGGCAGAAACCGAGATCGGTCTGATCATGCCGATTCAGGTGTATCCGATGTTCGAATCTGCTATCCGCGCAGCTCGCGCGGTCGACGGTGTCGGGCCTGAGGAGCATCTCCGTCAGGTCGGTGCGATGTGGGCCCGCTTCTCCGAGGTCGCCTCGCGCAATCCCTTTGCATGGCGCCAGGACGCACTGACCGCCTCGGACATCATCAGCCCGGGCCCAGGGAATCGCATGGTGGGGCTGCCCTACACGAAGGCGATGAATTCGAACAACGACGTCGACATGGCAGCCGCCGTCATCATCTGTTCGGTGGAGCGAGCCGAGGCGCTCGGCATTCCCGCCGACCGTTGGGTCTTCCCCCACGCTGGAACGGACTGCCATGAACATCCGTTCATCTCCCATCGCGACGTGTTCCATCGCACGCCGGCGATCGAAATCGGCGGCGCGATGGCGCTCGAACTTGCCGACACCGACATCGATGCCGTCGCTCACCTCGACCTCTACTCCTGCTTCCCTTCGGCGGTTCAACTCGGTGCCACGTCGCTCGGTATAGATCCGTACAACGAGACCCGCTCGCTCACTCAGACTGGTGGCCTGTCGTTCGCCGGCGGCCCTTGGAACGAGTACGTGATGCATGCCATCGCAACGATGGTCCACACCTTGCGCAACGACGCGGGCTCGACCGGTCTGGTTTGGGCAAATGGTGGCTTCGTCACCAAGCACGCCTTCGGCGTCTACTCGACGACGCCACCCGCCACCGACTTCCGGCATGCCGAACCCCAAGCTCGGATCGACGCTCTGCCGAGCACCGTCCTCGCAACGGCCGACGATGCTGCCAACGATACGCATTGCACGATCGAGGCCTACACGGTGATGCACGGGCGTGACGGATCCCCCGAGACCGCGTGGAGCGCCATCAGGCTCGCCGATGGACGCCGGGCGTGGGGACGCACAGACGAAGCGGAGACGTTGTCACACCTCGTGCACGGTGAACATGTCGGCGAGCAGGTGAGAATGCTCCCCGACCATCGGTTCGAGCCCGTCTGATCGGTGCCTGCGGCAGCAGCGTCTGCCATCCTTGCGATCCATGGCGCCGACACCAGCACGACCTCGCATCATCCTCGACTGCGATCCGGGACACGACGATGCCGTTGCGATAGTCGTCGCCTCGCACACCTGCGACATCGTCGGCATCACCACGGTGGCGGGCAACGCGCCGCTCGAACGCACGGCGTACAACGCCCGCGTCATGCGGCACATCCTCGACATCGACGTCCCCGTGGTGGCAGGAGCAGCCGGGCCATTGGTCGTGGCACCTGCCTTCGCCGGATACGTGCACGGTGAGAGCGGGCTCGATGGCGCTGACCTTCCCGAACCGACGCGTCCGCTGGACGGCACAGATGCCGTCGGCTTCATCATCGACACCGTGCGCTCTGAACCCGGATGCCATCTCGTCGTCACCGGGCCGATGACGAACATTGCCCTGGCCCTTCGGATGGCACCCGATCTCGGCGATCACATTGCCGGCATCTCGTTCATGGGTGGCGGCACCTTCGGCAATCGCACACCAATGGCTGAGTTCAATCTGTGGGCCGACCCGCATGCGGCGGCCATCGTGATCGGGTCGGGACTGCCGCTCATCATGGCGGGCCTCGATGTGACCCACCGCTTCCAGGCCACCCCCGATCGAATCGAGCGGGTGAGAGCACTCGACGGACGGCTCGCGTCGGTCCTGTCCGGCCTGTTCGACTTCTTCAGCGAGAACTATCGGTCGCGCCATGACGACATGGCGGGCGCTGCTGTGCACGATCCATTGGCGGTGCTCGCGCTCACCCACCGGGAGTTGTTCGCCACGTCGGATTCGTTCGTCGACGTGATGGTGACCGGTGAGCACACCCGCGGGATGACCGTGGTCGATCAACGAACGCTCGTCGATCGGCCGGCGGCGAACTGCACGGTGCTGACCGATGTCGACGCCGACGCTGCGTGGGACATCACCATCGAAGCGATCGCCGCCGGGAGTCGGTCGGTGTGAGCAGCGGGGACACGTTTCCCCGGCAGTACGCACGGACCCGCCGACTGACGCTCGGCGATCCGCGAGATCTGCGGCTCGACCCGTCCGGTGACACCGCGTATTTCCTGCGATCGCGTTCGGGTTCCGACCCGATGACCTGCCTGTGGGCCGTCGACGTCGCCTCCGGGACAGAGCGCCTCCTGGTGGACCCGGCAACCCTCGGTGAGGGCGACTCGATGAGCGAAGCCGAACTCGCTCGGCGCGAGCGACTGCGTGAGTCGGCTGAGGGAATCACGGCCTACGACTGTGATCAACAGATGGCCCGAGCCGTGTTCACCGTGGCGGGCCGACTTGTCATCGCCGAACTCGCCGATGGGCGGTGCACAGCAGTCGATATCGACGGGGCGGTCTTCGACCCGCGCCTGTCACCTGACGGCCGACGATGCGCCATGGTGCGCAATGGTCGACTGCTCGTCATCGACGTGTCGCACGAAGCCACCAACAGCGACGACCCGCCGGTGGTGCTCCTCGATCTCGGCGAGGACGTCCCAACGGTGACCTGGGGCATGGCCGAGTTCATCGCCGCTGAGGAGATGGGTCGGTATCGGGGCCACTGGTGGAGTCCTGAGAGCACCCGACTCGCAGTGTGTCGTGTCGACGACGCCCCGATATCCGAGTGGGACCTGACCGATCCGGCAACACCATGGAAGCCGGCGCGGCGCGTGCGCTACCCGGCAGCCGGCACACCGAATGCCGCTGTCAGTCTCTATCTCGTCGCGGTCGACGGCACGAGTGTGACGCCGGTGCGCTGGGACCGCACCGCAGCCGAGTACCTAGCACGGGTCTCATGGGACGACCACGGCCCGCTCATCGCCGTGCAGTCGCGAGATCAGCGACGAGTCGACGTCCTTCGGGTCGCCGAAGACGGCTCCACTGAGACGATCCATACCGACACCGACGACCGCTGGGTTGAACTCGTCCCCGGCTGCCCGGTCGGAATCGGCCCTGACACGATCGTGGCCTGCGTGGACCGTGACGGTGCACGTCGACTCGAAATCGCCGGCGACTGCGTCACGCCCAGCGACCTGCAGGTTCGATCGGTGATATCAGCAACCGCAAACGGTGTGCTCTTCACCGCCAACCCGATCGACGACGCCACGGTGCTCCACCTCTGGTCATGGACTCCAGATGCCGGGGCGGTCTCGATCGCTCAGCCCGATGGCATCGTCGCCGCCGTCGGTGATGTCGAGCGCCAGATCGTTCGGGTATCGACGCTCAGCTCTCCGGACCAGGCATGGCAACTCGAAGGTGGGCAACAGATCGTGTCGCACGCCGAGTCGCCGTTGGTCGACCCTCGAGTCCATCTTGTTCGAGGCGCAGCACCAGCCGGACATCCACTCGACGTGGCGATCATGGTGCCGAAGGACCACGACGGTGGCCCGCTTCCTGTGCTGCTTGACCCCTACGGCGGGCCTCACGCACTCCGGGTCGTCCGGTCCCAACGAGCGTTTGCATCGTCGCAGTGGTTCGCCGATCAGGGTTTCGCCGTGATCGTGTGCGATGGGCGTGGCACACCCGGGCGAGGATCGGCGTGGGAGCGGTCGGTGGCCGGGGATCTCGCCTCCCCTGCACTCGACGACCAGGTTGCGGCACTGCAGATCGCATCGGCGGCGGCAGCGGAATCAGGCCTCGCCTCGCTCGACCTCTCTCGAGTCGGCATCAGGGGATGGAGCTTCGGCGGATACCTTGCTGCACTCGCCGTGCTTCGACGACCCGACGTGTTCCACGCCGCGGTGGCGGGGGCTCCCGTGACCGAATGGCGGTGGTACGACACGCACTACACCGAGCGCTACCTCGGCGACCCGGCGACGGCAAGCGATGACTTCGACCGGTCATCACTGCTGCCGCTGGCTGGTGACCTCACTAGGCCGCTGTTGTTGATTCACGGCCTCGCCGATGACAACGTCGTCGCTGCCCACACCTTGCAGCTCTCCTCTGCCTTGCTCGCCGGAGGGCGCGCTCACGAGGTTCTTCCCCTCGTCGGGGTCAGCCACATGACGCCACAGGAGGTTGTTGCTGAGAATCTGCTCACCCACCAACTCGAATTCCTTCGGCGGTCCCTTTCGATCGCCGACCTGACCCACTGAGTACGGTTGGCGATGAGCCGAGCGCGGCTCATCGAACACAGGATGGGATCATGAACGAACGACTGGCCGAGCTGTACCGAGGCGTCGCTGTGCACGCCACGGCTGACCGCGAGCACGAGGCCGCTCTCGAGTTGTTGGCGTTGGTCATGATGGCCGATCGCCGAATGGATCCAACCGAGGTCGAGGCCATCCGTGACATCTCCGACGACTGGCGCGGAACGGGTGAATCATTTGAGCACTATCTCGCTGGCGCGGTCGATCGAGCCCGCGCCGCGGTCGAGGGCGGCCGTGTCGTCGAGATGATCGCCGACATCGATGCGCGCATCTCGTCGACCGTGTTGCGTCGCGCGCTGTTTTCGGCCGCTCGTGAGGTGGCGGACGCCGATCACGACGATGCCGTCAGCGAGGACGCCATCCTCGCTGAGGTCGCCGTTCGGTTCGGCTGAGATGCGCAACGCACCTCAGCTCATCACGTACGGCGACCGGTTCGCCGGCGACCTCCTCGGCGTGTTGCAGATGCTCGACGGCCCGCTGTCCGGAGCGTTCGGCGGGGTTCATATCCTCCCGTTCTTCGTGCCGATCGACGGTGCCGACGCTGGTTTTGACCCCATCGATCACACTGCGGTCGACCCGAGGGTCGGGTCATGGGATGACGTTGCGGAGATAGCCGGCCGCTACGAGGTGATGGCCGACATCATCGTCAACCACGTCTCGGACGAATCGGCCGAATTCCGCGACTGGCAGCTCCTCGGTGAGGCATCTGCCTACGCCTCCATGTTTCTCACCTTGTCCTCGGTGTTCCCCGATGGTGCCGCGGAGGCCGATCTCGCTCGCATCTATCGTCCCCGTCCGGGCATGCCCTTCACCAAGGTCGCCATGGCGTCGGGCGAGACCAGGCTGGCGTGGACAACCTTCACCTCCAAACAGATCGACATCGATGTTGAGAGCGAACCGGGTCGTGCCCATCTGCTCGCCATCGTCGATCGCCTCGCCACAGCCGGCGTCCGTCTCATCCGCCTCGATGCGGTGGGCTACGCCATCAAGCGTGCTGGCACCTCGTGTTTCATGATCCCCGAGACATTCGAGTTCATCGACGAATTCGCTGCGCTGTGTCGCGAGCGAGACATGACGGTGCTCGTGGAGATCCACGGATACCACGGCTCGCAGATCGAGATCGCCCGACGTGTCGACATGGTCTACGACTTCGCCTTGCCACCGTTAGTGCTCGACGCCATCGGCCAACGCAATGCCAGCGCGTTGCGCCACTGGCTCGACATCCGGCCGACGAACTGCGTCACGGTGCTCGACACCCACGACGGCATCGGCATCGTCGACGTCGGCGTTGATCCCGATGATCCATCACGACCCGGGCTGCTCAGTGCTGAGCGAATGGCGGCGCTGATCGAGATGATCCATCGCAATTCGGGCGGCACGAGCCGACTCGCCACTGGAGCAGCGGCTTCGAATCTCGACGTGTACCAGGTGAATTGCACCTTCTTCGATGCTCTCGGCCGCAACGACAACGATTACTTACTCGCCCGCCTCATCCAGATGCTGGTTCCCGGAGTCCCGCAGATCTATTACGTCGGTCTGCTCGCCGGCTCGAACGACGTCGAATTGCTCGAATCGACCGGTGTCGGCCGAGACATCAACCGCCACCACTTCGGACCGCGCGAGTTGATCGCTGAACTCGAGCGACCAGTCGTTCGAAACCTGCTCGGCATGCTGCGCTGGAGGACCGATCACCCGGCGTTCGATGGCACATGCGACGTGGCTGATCCCCAAACCGACCGGGAACACGTGCTTGCCTTGACACGTCGATCACTCGACGGCTCCCACTCGGTGGCCGCAAGTATCGACCTCGACTCTCGGACGTTCGAGATCATCGAACAATCGCCATCCGGCACACGTCGCCTCACCTCGTTCAACGATCTCGGACCTGCCTGAGAGATGGAGATCTGGGAGATCGCGGTTGTCGGCGTTGCCGTACTTGTCGGTTCAATCGTCAAGAGCGTCACCGGAATGGGGCTCCCGATCATTGCGCTGCCGATCATCTCGGCCTTCGTCGGACCCGAAACGGGCATTGCTGTGTTGGCCATCCCAGCGGTCGTGCAGAACATCGGCATCGTGGTCCGCCACCGCGAGGCCCGTCGTCGGACGCACGGACTCGCCTCGTTCTGCCTCGCCGGGTCGGTGGGCGTGGTGCTCGGCACCCTCACGATCGGCGCAGTGCCCGAAGACGTGACCCTCGGCGCACTGGCGCTCATCATCGCTGTCTGGCTTGCCCAGCGGGTGAGGAACCCTGGGCTGGAAGTCGAACCGGCGAGGGTCGGAGCACTCAGTCCGGTGGCGGGTTTCGTCGCCGGCGCCTTCCAGGGCGGATCGGGCGTGTCTGGCCCGGTCGTCGCTGCGTGGCATCTTGCGATCCGCATCGACCGTGAGGCATTCGTGTTCTCAATTGCCACCGCCTTCGGATTGATCGGAGTAGTGCAGACAGTAACGCTGGCCCAGCAGGGCCTCTTAGAAGGCCGCTTGACCGTGTCGGCGTTGCTAGCGGTGGTGGTACTCGCCACCGTGCCTCTCGGCGGTTGGTTACGAGCACGACTTTCAGGACCGACCTTCGAGCGAATGGTGATCACTCTCGTGTCGGTGTCGTGTGCCGGACTCGTCATCGAGATCATCAACCACCGACTCAGCTGAGCCGTCCAAGCGCGTCTCGTCGACTCGGTAATGTCGGCACATGAGCGAGAGTGGATACGTACTCGCAGACCGCTACACCCGGGAGCGAACGACGGCGTTCATGTCCGGAGTGCAGGCACTGTGCCGACTTCCGGTCGAGCAGTTGATGGCCGACCGGGCACAGGGTCTCGATACCGCGGCCTTCGCAAGCGGCTACCCGGGTTCGCCCCTCGGCGGTTACGGGGACGAGCTCGACCGGGTATTGCGGCTGCGGTCCGACCTCCCGGTACGCCACGTGCCTGCGGTCAACGAAGAGCACGCCGCAACGGCCGTGATGGGCTCGCAACTCGTGACAACACGGCCCGATGCGCTGCATCCCGGGGTGCTCGGTCTCTGGTACGGCAAGGCACCGGGACTCGAACGTGCTGGTGACGCCATCCGTCATGCGACATTCGCCGGAACGGCCGCCCACGGCGGTGCCGTTGCGCTCGTCGGCGATGACCCAGCGGCGAAGAGCTCGACGATCCCGTCGTCATCGGTCGACATGCTGGCAGCCCTTCGCATTCCAGTGCTGGTGCCATCAGACCCGGCCGAGGTGCTCGACCTCGGTCGACATGCGATCGCCATGAGTCGTGCGGCCGGCCTGTGGACCTCGCTGCGGCTCGTGGCTGACGTTGCCGACGGCACCGCATCCATCGATCTCGACGTCGACCGTGTCCGCCCCGTGATGCCTGAGCGGCCATCGACGCTGCTGGCGCCCACTGGTCGCCTCACCACCCCGTTCACGCTTGAGCTCGAACGGGAGTTGATCGAAGTGCGGTTGCCGCTCGCCCTCGACTACATCGCCGCGAACTCCCTCAATCGGTTCTCGGTCGATGCCCCCGACGCGAAGGTTGGAATCGTTGCATCGGGCACCGCCCACCGAATGGTGCACGAAGCCCTCGGTCGACTTGGCCTTGCGAGCGCTGACGCCATCGGGGCAGCAGGCATCCGGATCCTCGAGATGGTGGTGCCTTACCCGATTGACTCGGCTGAGATTCGTCGTTTCGCCGACGGCCTCGATGACATGATTGTGGTCGAGGAGAAACAACCGGTCATCGAGACCACCGTACGTTCGATCCTGTTCGGCGTGACTGGAGCACCTCGCTTGCACGGCAAGTCCCGGGAGGCCGGCGATGCGTTGCTGCCGACATTTGGGGTGCTCGACGCCGTGGTCGTGGCGGAGGCACTTCGCAGCCGGCTTTCCGATCGGCTCGGTGCTCGCCTCGCTCCCCCGCCACCCCCAACCCCCGAGCGGATCCCGCTCACCGTCGAACGCAGTCCTTTCTTCTGCTCGGGGTGTCCGCACAACACCTCGACGGTGGTGCCGGAGGGGACCGTCGTCGGGGCCGGTATCGGCTGCCACACGATGGTGATGCTCGGCGAGCCCGGGCGAGGTGGCGACATCCTCGGTGTGACGGCGATGGGAAATGAGGGTGCCCAGTGGATCGGCATGGAGTCGTTCGTTGCCACAGATCACATCGTTCAGAACCTCGGTGACGGCACCTACTTCCACAGTGGCCAACTAGCGATCACATCTGCGATCTCAGCGGGCTCGCATGTGACCTACAAGATCCTGCACAACGGCGCGGTGTCGATGACCGGTGGCCAGACGCCGTCGGGGCAGATCTCCCCGACCGACCTCGCCGGCAACCTGTTGCGCCAAGGCGTCACACGGGTGATCGTCACCACCGACGATCCACACAGGCACCGCGACTGGCCATCCGGGGTCGATGTGTGGGATCGGTCGCGAGTGATCGAGGCCCAAGAGGTGCTCGCTGCCACGCCAGGTGTCACGGTGCTCATCCACGATCAGCCCTGTGCCGCCGAACTGCGCCGGGCGCGCAAGCGGGACCTGGCACCGACGCCGACCGAACGGATCTCGATCGATGAGCGGATCTGTGAAGGCTGTGGCGACTGCGGTCGCAAGAGCAACTGTCTGAGCGTGCAACCCGTCGATACTCCGTTCGGTCGACGGACACGGATCGACCAGACTTCATGCAATCTCGATCGGTCGTGCATCGAGGGCGACTGTCCGTCGTTCATCGCTGTCGAAACCGATCCAACCCCGCTGCAACGACTCGCAGCAGCGCTCTTCGACCGAGCTCCGTCGCGCGGCGACAATCGTCCGTCGAGCGCCCCAACTGGCGAACCCCCTGCGCCAACACCACTCTTCGAGTCCGACGAACTCGCTCTGCGCATGACTGGCATCGGCGGAACCGGCGTGGTGACGGTCGCCCAGATCGTCGGTACAGCGGCGATGCTCGACGGCTGGACCGTGCAGGGGCTCGACCAGATCGGCCTCAGCCAGAAGGCTGGCCCCGTCGTCAGTGACCTCCGGTTCACCCGGAACGGCTCGACGCGCTCGAATCGCCTCGGACCAGGCGATGCCGACGTGCTGATCGCCCTCGACCAGTTGACCGCAGCTGGCGAACGTGGCCTCGGTGTCGTCGACGGACGCACCGTGGTGATCGGTTCGGATTCGAGGGTTCCGACCGGTTCGATGATCCCGCATCCCGAACTGGTTGCACCCGATGCCGATGCGCTCGACGCCCGCATCGCTTCTGCTGCCGGCGACGGCACGCGTCTGTGGGCCGATGCTGCGGGCATTGCGTCCGTCCACCTCGGCGATACCACCAGCGCCAACGTCGTCGTCATCGGCATGGCGCTCCAGGCCGGCGCGCTGCCGATCTCACCGGCGTCGGTCGCGGAAGCAATCCGCGTCAATGGCGCAGCGGTCGAGACCAACCTCGAAGCGCTTCGCTTGGGTCGACTGGCAGCCGCCGGGATGCTCACAGCATCGAAACCAGCCGACGAGATCGTCGACACGCCAGACTCGATCATCGAACGGCTCGCGATCGATCTCGACGGTTGGGGAGGGCGGCGCGTCGGTGATCGGTTCCGAGATGAGGTTGCAGGCGTGGCCGCCATCGATCCTGATCCGGATCGACGCCTCGCTCTCACCGTCGCCCGTGGACTCCATCGCCTCGTCGCCTACAAGGATGAGTACGAGGTGGCACGCCTCATCGTCGAGGGTGGAGGTGACCACCAATCACGATCGATCAGCGACGGACCCACCGTGCGATACCGACTGCTGCACCCGCCGGTGCTGGCCGCCATGGGAGTGCAGCGCAAACTCCGTTTCGGGCCCGCCTGGATGCCGATGTTCCGGGTGTTGCGACGGGCCCGGGTGCTGCGAGGAACACCATTCGACATCTTTGGTTTCGCAGCGATCCGACGCGATGAACGGCGACTTCCCGACGAATATCGCAGTCTGGTGGCGGCCGTCACGGATGCCATCGGGACCGTCAGCTACGAACGTCTCGTCGAGATCGCCGACCTTCCCGATGTGGTGCGCGGCTATGAAACGCTGAAGGAGAGTCGAATCGAGGTGTTTCGCACGCGAGCGGCGGCGGCCCTGTCAGAACTGCGCCCGTGAGGCCGACGATCAGTCGTCATGCAATGGGGCGAAGAACGCCCGGTTGTCGGCCAGGAGGTCGAAAACGTCGCCGGTCGGAGGTGCCATCTCGGCGTCGCTCGTAGCGATGCGCTCCACCCGGTCGCCCCAGTTCATGACGATCGAGCCCCACGTGACCCCACCGCCGAACGCGGTGAACACCACCGTGTCACCGGGCGCGATGCGACCTTGATCGAGAGCGTCGGTCAGGGCCATCGGAATTGATGCCGCAGAGGTGTTGCCGTGTTGAGCGATGTTGACCATCACCTTGGACTCGTCGACACCGAGTCGTGATGTCGCAGCACGGATGATCCGTTCGTTGGCCTGATGCGGCACCACCACGTCCACGTCATCGGTCGATAGTCCGGCGTCGCCAAGCGCTCGCTGCACCGACTCGGTCATGCCTTTGACGGCGATCTTGAACACGGCTTGGCCCTCGAAATGCAAACGGTTTTGCGCCGGATCTCGATCTCGCGACAGTTCGCCTCGAGTGCCGAGCGTCTCGAACACCATCGTCGAGCCGATCTCTCCGTCGGCACCGAGGTCGACCGCCAGCACACCGGCACCATCGGGTCCCGGTTCGACGATCACCGCTCCGGCGCCATCGCCAAAGAGAACGCAGGTGTTGCGGTCGCGGTAGTCCATGACGAAGTGGAGTTTCTCAACGCCGACGAGAAGCGCCCGGCGCGCCACGCCAGCCGCAACCATCGACGACACGGTTGCGAGGCCGTAGACGAATCCCGAGCATGCCGCATTGAGGTCGAACGCAGCGGTACCGGTGGCACCGAGCCGCTCTTGGAGGACACAGGCGTTCGACGGGCAAGTGATCTCAGGGGTCACTGACGCCACGACGATCAGGTCGAGATCGTCGGGGCCGATTCCAGCTGCCGCCATGGCGTGACGTGCGGCCACCTCCGCCATGTCGGTGGTCTCGAGATGGCACATCCCCCGCGACTCGATCCCAGTCCGTTCCCGAATCCACGTGTCATCCGTCTCAACGAGTTGTTCGAGGTCGGCGTTGGTCAGTGACAAGGGCGGACGGCACTTACCCCAACCCGTGATGATTGCTCCCATGATCTCCCCGATCTCAGCGGTCGATCACCGCAAGGTAGACGGTCAGCACTAAAGCGAAACCGGTGAACAACAACGCGCTGGCTCCAACGAAACGCGCCATCGATGGATGGGCCGGTGTTTCGCCGGCCCGCAGCGGCCCGTGAAGCGCCTCGTAACGCCAACTGGTCCAGAACAGCACCGCCCCACCGATCGCCACCCAGATGGCCCCCACAGCGCCGAGCACGTGGTGAAAATGCGTGGACGCGAGCCGAGCCAAGGTGGCGCCCGCGAGGATCGTGGCAAGACCGGTGCGCTCCCATGCGAGCGCCGTTCGTTCGTGCTGCACACCCGGGTCGAAGTGGGTGGTCGGTCGACCGACCGGGCGATCACCGTCTGTCGGGTTCATCGCGAGTCGACGATGAGGAGGACGACGGCAACGAGGCCGATGAGTGCGACGCCGACGGTCATGACCTGAGGCAGAACCGATGGCGGGAGTGGCTCATCAAGACGGATCGCCCGCTCGTTCATCGCCCAGCGTCGGTACGCCGTGCCAGCTGCGACGAATGCGAGCGCCAGAACCAGCACTCCCAGAATCTCGATACCGGCGACATCGGCGAGCACGACGATCGCCCCGAGTCCGCCGGCGACGAGAGCGAGCGAGGTCCGGATCCACGAGAGGAAGGTGCGCTCATTGGCGAGGGTGAAGCGGTAGTCGGGATCGGACCCGACCGAACGTGGATCCGGCGGGAAGATGAACTCGATGAATCTCATGCGGGCCTCCTGGCCGGCTCGATCTCAGCCATTGCAGTCATGAATCGGTCGTTCTCGACAGCACTGCCGATCGTCACCCTGATCCCCTCGCCCTCGAACGGTCGAACCACGACTCCGGAGCGTTCCAGCGACAAGGTGATCTCGCCTGTACGGTCCCCGCAATCGAGATAGACGAAGTTGGCGCGATGCGCCGGCAGCCACCAACCGTGCTGGCGTAGCGCTGCTTCGACTCGACCACGTTCTGCGACGATGCCCCTCGCCCGTTCGTTGATCATCTCGATGTTGTCGATCGCCGCCATCGCCGCCACCTGAGCGAGGCCGTTCACGGCGAAGGGAAGGGTGCACTTGTCGAAGTCAGCGATGACCGTGGGATGGGCGACGGCGTAGCCCATCCGCAGCCCGGCGAGACCGTGGGCTTTCGAGAGGGTTCGTGTCACCATCACATTCGGGTGACGTTCGATGAGCGCGTGAACCGGGTCGGCCACGTCGTCACCGACAAACTCGCGGTAGGCCTCGTCGACGACGACGATGGCGCCGGATCCTGCAGCCTCTGCGATGCGTTCAAGATCAGCGATGTCGATGATCGTTCCCGTCGGGTTGTTCGGCGTGGCGAGCATCACCAATTTGGTGCGCTCGGTGATCGACGAGATGATCGCGTCGATGTCGTAGTCAAGTTCTGCGGTGAGCGGCACCCGCACGGCCGTACCGCCGGCCAATTGGGTGAAGATCGGATAGACCTCGAATGAACGCCAGCCGAACACAACCTCGTCACCGGGGTCGACATACGTCAGGAAGATCTGTTGGAGGATGCCGACCGATCCGTTGCCGACGGTGACCATCGACGGGTCAATCGACAACCACTCGCCGATGCGGGCACGCAGCGCAACCGCGCGGTGGTCGGCATACCGGTTCACTCCGACGATGGCGGACTGCACCGCTGTGATCACCGGATCGATCGGCGCTTCCGGGTTTTCATTGGAGGCGAGTTTGATCGCATCGGTGACTCCGTGGTCGACCTCCGCCTGTTTCGCATCTTTGCCCGGCTTGTAGGCCGGAAGTGAACTGACCACCGGTCGTGGCCGGCCGATCGACTGCGGAGTGCTCGTCACATCCCGGAACCGTAGCGTCCGAGCACACCGGCATCTTCGAGCGCGGTGATCTCGGCTTCGCTATACCCGAGTTCGGTGAGCACCTCTCGACCGTGTTCGCCGAGCAGAGGCGCTGGCCGTCGAGGAACCTGGTCGGGCTCGACCCCCGGCGCGAGTGATGGGGTGACTCGGTACGGACCGACGATCGGGTGCTCCACGATCGGAAGAGCGGCGACGACATCGTCGAGTGTTTCGACCTGATGCGCTGGCACGCCTTCGGCACGGCATCGAGCGAGGAACTCGGCCGTTGTCATGGTGGCTGCCATACGTTGATATTCGCGGTACAGCTCGTCGATGTGCTCCAGCCGACCGAGACGGCTGACGAATCGAGGGTCATCGAGCATCTCGAGGCGTCCGCCGATCCTGATGAGACCTTCGAAGTGGTGTCGTTCGTAGGCGAGCACTGCGACCAGACCGTCGGTGGTTGGGAGCGGCCGTCGCTCCGGGCTGAGCAGACGCGGGTAGCCGGCACGACCGAGTTGAGGCTCCGGGATGGCAGCTGCGCCGTGTTCCACCAGAAGGAACCCGCGCAGCAGGTCGTGCATGGCGAGCACAGCTGCGCTCCCCTCCCCGGTTCGCTCCCGGTGAAGCAGACCGGCCGTGACCGCCTGGGCGATCGCCATCCCAGCGACTTTGTCAGCGATGAGCGTCGGTGAGATCACCGGCGGCAGTCCCGCCCGGTGATGGTTGTCGACGATGCCGGTTGCGGCCTGGATGATGTCGTCGTAGGCGGCATCATCAGCCGCGGCGGAATCGGGGCGGTAGCCGGCAGCGGCCACCCAGACGAGGTCGGGACGGATCGCTACGAGGTCGTCATAGGTGACCCGTGCACGTTCTCGTGAGCCCGGTCGAAGGTTGGTGACGAACACATCGGCACTGGCCACCATGCGTTCAAATGCCTCTCGACCTCGTTCGTCTCGCAGATCGATCACGATGCTGCGCTTGTTCCGCATGAGGTTCATCGCCACACCGGACAGATCGGGATGCGGTCCAGCGCCCATGTGCCGATTGGCGTCACCGGTCGGGGTCTCGATGGCGATGACTTCGGCACCCATATCGGCGAGGATCTGCGTGCCAAGCGGCCCCATGACGACCGCCGTCAGATCGACAACGGTGATCCCGGCGAGCGGTCGATAGTCGTTCATCGGATCAGGAGTCGAGCAGGCTCACGGGCAGTTCGACGAACCGGGCCCGGAACCACTCACCCAGACTCTTCGCCTGGGCGTCGGTGCGTGTCGAGGCCGCGACCCCTTCGGAAAGCAGACCGCGCACCACGAAGTTCAGCGAACGGATATTCGCCAGTTCGTAGCGGTCGACATGGAGCGAGGCCGTTTCGGGCAGGAGTTCCTGCAGGCGCTCAACGGTGAGTGTGTCGCGAAGCCATGCCCACGCCTCGTCACTCCGGGCGAAGATCCCAAGGTTGGCATCGCCTCCCTTATCGCCGGATCGCGTGCCATAGATGGTGCCGAGCGGAGCAGACCGAGTAGGACCGGACGGCATGACGGCCGCCGGTCCGGATGTGGGAGTGACCTCGATGTGATCAGCGTCCGTGCCCGGGGTTGCGTCGACCATCACGGTTCGGCCGTCGACATGCACGTACTGCGGTACGAGCTCGCCGGGCACCAACGCTGGCCGGTAGACGCCATATGGGCTCCCAGCTGACGGCCCGCCCGACAGCGAGTAGAAACCCGGGATGCTCGCCAGAGCGGTCTCGGTCATCGCGTTGGCGAAGGCTCGACCGACTTTGCGCTCATCACGGTCCTTTACCGAAATCCGCAACTGGGCGGTGGCTGCTTCGTTGGAATCGGGATCGGCGTGGTCGGTGCGCACAAGTCGCACCTCGCACTGCTCGAAGTCGTCGGGCGAGAACGGGCATGCCGCCCAGAACGCAGCTTCAGCCATCTCGGCTTTGGCCTCGATGTCGAGGCCGGTGAGGGCGAGCACCATGTCATTGCGATAGCCGCCGAGTTCATTCATTGCGACCTTGAGCGAGCCGGTGGGCGGCTCACCGCGAACACCCGAGATGCGCACACGATCGGGCGACACATCGTCGAGTCGAATGGTGTCGAAGCGAGCGATCACGTCCGGGCCGAGATACCGCTCGGAGCCGATCTCGTAGAGCAGCTGGCTCGTGATCGTGCCCGTCGATACGAGTCCGCCAGTTCCATCGTGCTTGCCGATGACCGACGAGCCGTCACTCGCCACCTCCGCCCACGGGAATCCGATGCGTTCACGACCTGGCACCTCGGTGAAGAACGAGTAATTGCCTCCGGTGGCCTGTGCTGAGCACTCGATGACGTGTCCGGCCACGACAGCACCTGCCAGCGCGTCCCAGTCGTTGCGCGCCCACCCGTGGTGGTGGGCAGCCGGTCCGCAGACGACCGCTGCGTCGGTGACACGTCCCGTCACGACGATGTCAGCCCCACCGGCGAGTGCTTCGACGATCCCCCAACACCCGAGGTACGCGTTGGCGGAGATGTACCGGGACACGTCGCCGAGCCCGTTCGTCGGATCGAATGCAGTGAGGTCTCCACTGTCGGCAAGCGCGACGGCACGGTCCAAGAGATCGTCACCATCGACCCACGCGATCGACGGTGACAAACCGAGTCGATCTGCCACCTCGTGCAGTGCCTCGGCGCAGCCCGCCGGGTCGAGCCCGCCGGCATTCGACACGACGGTGATGCCCTTGTCGAGGCACGTTCCCATCACCTGTTCCATCTGAGTCACAAAGGTGCCGGCGAAGCCCCGCCCCGGGTTCTTCGCCCGAATACGGGTGAGGATGAGCATGGTCAGTTCAGCCAGCCAGTCTCCGGTGAGCACATCGATGGGACCGCCCTCGACCATCTCACGGGCACCGGAGAGGCGGTCGCCGAAGAATCCAGAGCAGTTGGCGATACGGATCGGATCGGCCATTTCAGTTCTCCTCGGTCTCGAGTTCGACCAGCAGGTCGCCCATGTCGACTCGGTCGCCCACGGCGAAGCGCACAGAACCGACTCGGGCAGCCGTCGGGGCCGTGATCTGGTGCTCCATCTTCATCGCCTCGATCACCATCAGAACCTGATCGGCGGTGACCTCATCACCGTCGACGACCCGGACATCGATAACGGTGCCAGGCAGCGGTGCGATGGGCCCGGCACCGACCATCTCGGAATCGTGATCGACGAAACGCGGCGTCTCGATCCATTCGGTGCGCCCGAACGGACTCGCCACCCGCCACCGGCCGATTCCCGCTGAGGTGGCGGTTACTGCGATCCGGGTGCCATTCACCTCGACGGCGCCATCGTGTTCGATGACGGTCAGGGGTTCACGACTGTCAACGGGCAGGGCGCCATCCGCTTCTGGCTCCGGCCACGGGCCAATTCGAAACACCCATCTCCGGTCTCCCCTAGCCTCGTATTCAACGCGATGTTCGATTGCCTCGGCCCCCGCTGTCTCGGTGAATGCAACACGCTGGCCTCGGGTGCGCAGATTGCGCCAACCTGCAGGAGCAAAGCTCCAGTGACGATCGGCTGCACGATTCGCAGCCGTTCGAGCGAGGGCGACCGCCACGAGATGGGCGTCGAGCACAGCGCCATCGGGACGGTCGCCGACCAGTACCTCCCAATGCCGGTCTAGGTAGCCGGTGTCGACACCGCCGTTCGCGAACTCGTCTTCAGCACAGATCGCCACCAAGGCGTCAGCGTCGGTCCGCACGCCAGCGATGCTCGCTCGCCGCATCGCGTCGATCGCAACGGCTAGGGCGCTCGCCCGGTCGGGGGCGTGAGCGATCACCTTGGCTAGCAGCGAGTCGTAGTCGGTGGTGACCTGACTCCCCACGGCAACGCCGGCATCGACGCGAACAGACGACGGGAATTCAAACGCTTCGATGACCCCGGTGGATGGCATCCATCCAGCGGCGGGGTCTTCAGCGACGACACGCAACTCGATGGCGTGGCCTCGGACCTCGACGTCGTCTTGGGTGATCGGCAACGGGTGACCGGCTGCGACGGTGAGTTGCAGTTCGACCAGGTCGACACCGGTCACGGCCTCGGTCACCGGGTGCTCGACCTGAAGGCGTGTGTTGACCTCGAGGAAGGTGATCGTTCCGCCGTCACCGACGAGAAACTCGACCGTGCCAGCACCGCGGTAGTTCACATGGCTGGCGAGCGCCACTGCACCCTCGTGCAGCGTTGAGCGGATCTCATCGCCCAGTCCGGGCGCTGGGGACTCCTCGATCACCTTCTGATTGCGACGTTGCACTGAACAGTCGCGTTCGCCAAGGTGAATCACGCCTCCCCGGCCGTCGCCCACAATCTGCACTTCAACATGACGGCCACGTTCGATGTACGGCTCGATGAACACAGTCGGATCGCCGAACGCTGCCTTGGCCTCGCGCGCGGCAGCGGTGATCGCGTCAGCAAGTTCGCCGGTTGACCGAACGATGCGCATCCCTCGACCACCACCACCCGCCGCGGCTTTCACCAACGCTGGCATCGGGATGCCGTCGGGCAGCGGGGCGTCGGGTGCCACCTCATAGATCTCTGTCGTGGGCACGCCCGCAGCAACGGCAGTGCGTTTTGCAGCGATCTTGTCACCGAGAAGCGAGATCTGTTCGGGCGTCGGACCCACCCAGATCAACCCAGCTGCCTCGATGCTTCGGGCCGCTTCGACGTTCTCGGCCAAGAAGCCGTAGCCGGGATGCACTGCGTCGCAACCCGTCGACAGAGCGGCATCGACGATGGCGTCGATACGCAGATAACTGTCCGCTGGGGTCGAACCGCCAAGCGCCACGGCGAGATCCATGTCGATGAGATGGGCGCCATCGCGATCGGCGTCGGAGTACACGCCGACGGTGACGATGCCGAGGCGACGGGCCGTGCGAGCGATGCGAGCAGCGATCTCACCGCGATTGGCGATGAGGAGACGCCGGATGGGAGTTGTTGTGTTCATCTCAGTGCCTCCAGACGCCGTACTCGGTGGCACCGGCGATCTCGTTGGTGTGGATCACCGACAGCGCCATACCGAGCACGTTTCGGGTGTCGTTGGGGTGGATGATGCCGTCATCCCAGATGCGTCCCGTGGCGTACAGCGCCGAGCTCTCACTCTCGATCTGCGCTTCGAGTGCCTCCTTCTTGGCGTTGAGGTCGTTCTCATCGACCTCGATCCCACGTCCGGCCGCTGCGTTGCGGGCCACGATGTCCATCACGCCGGCCAGTTGTCGGCCGCCCATGACCGCGATCTTGTGGTTCGGCCAGGTGAAGACGAATCGGGGGTCGTATGCGCGGCCAGCCATGCCGTAGTTACCAGCGCCGTAGGAGGCCCCGACCATGAGCACGACGTGCGGCACAGTCGAGTTCGAGACAGCGTTGATCAACTTCGCGCCGTTGCGGATGATGCCCCCGCGTTCGGCCTGTGAGCCGACCATGAAGCCAGTGATGTTATGGAGGAACACGAGTGGCGTGTTCGAGCGGTTGCACAGTTGGATGAATTGGGCGGCTTTGGCCGACTCCTCGGAGAACAGGATCCCGTTGTTGCCGATGAAGCCGACCGGGAAGCCCTGCACCGATCCCCAGCCGCACACGATCTTGTCGCCATAGAGCGGCTTGAACTCCTCGAAGCGGCTGCCGTCGAGCACTCGTGCGTACACCTCGCGGATGTCGAAGGGCACACGGACGTCCGCCGAGGCACATCCGATTAACTCGTCCACCGGATACAGCGGCTCGTCCGCAGGCTCGCTCGGGCCTGGGCCGAGCTTGCTCCAGCGGAGATGGGCCACGATCTCACGGGCGATGCGCAGCGCATCCATCTCGTCGACGGCGAGATAGTCACTGAGGCCGCTCACCCGTGAGTGCATCTCGGCGCCGCCGAGTGACTCCTCGTCGATGATCTCGTCGATCGCCATCTTCACAAGCGGCGGCCCACCGAGGTAGGCCGTACCGCGGCCCTTCACGAAGATCGTGTAGTCGCTCATGCCCGGGGTGTACGCACCACCGGCCGTCGCCGGTCCGAATCCGAGGGTGATCGTCGGGATGCCCATACGCGACAGGCGTGTCTGGTTCTTGAAGCTCGCGCCACCTCGCACGAAGATGTCCGCCTGGTGCGGGAGATCGGCGCCGGCTGATTCATTGAGCGTGATCCACGGCAGACGGTTCTCGCGGACGATCTCGGCGAACCGTGCGCTCTTCTCTACGGTGCGCGGGTTGGAGGACCCGCCGCGATACGTCATGTCGGTGGCGCTGATCGCCACTTCGGTTCCCTCGACGACGCCGATACCGCACACGGTGCCCGCCCCGATGGGGAACTCGCTCCCCCAACCAGCCAGTGGGCTGATCTCGAGGAACGGGGTGTCGGGATCGACGAGTTGCTCGATGCGTTCCCGCGCCAGCATCTTGCCGCGTTGGCGATGCCGGTCGACGTAGCGCTGGCCGCCGATGGTCTCGACCTTGTCGAGTTCGTCAGCGACCTGTTGCCACAGTTCTTCCATGGCGGTGCGATTGGCGAGGTACTCGGGGCTGCGGGTGTCGAGCCGTGACCGGATCACCGATCGGGCTCGAACCGCTGCGCCCCCTGCAGCATGGTTCGACACAATTCGTGACGCTAGGTCGTGGTACCGTTCGCAGTCAACTGGTACCGCACGCACACGGGGGTCACAGATGCAGGTTCGAGAGGTGCTCGACGATCTCATCGCCGAACAGGATGAGTTGGACTCGATTCTCGCTGGGGTTGACGACACAGCATGGTCGTTGCCGACCCCGAGCTCCGGCTGGACGGTCGCCGACCAGATCGCCCATCTGACCTATTTCGATGCGACCGCAGCGCTCGCCATTCGCGATCCCGACGGGTTTCGCACCCATCGTGACGAACTCGTGGCGGCCATGGCCGATCCGGTGGCTGTTGACGCCCTGATCATGGGACCGCTGCGAACGCTGACACCCGATGGTCTGCTGAGCGAGTGGCGCGCCAATCGCTCAGCACTAGCCGCCGCAGGCCGCACACTCGCCGATGACGCCCGGGTGGAGTGGTATGGCCCATCGATGGGGGCGCGTTCGTTTCTCACCGCACGGCTCATGGAGGCGTGGGCCCATGGCCAGGACATCGTCGACACGCTCGATGCTGGGCGCTCCCCGACCGACCGTCTTCGACACATTGCACAACTCGGCGTGATCACCCGGGGATGGAGTTATGTGAATCGCGGGCTCGAGGTGCCTGAGGGGTCGGTGGCGGTTCGCCTGATGGCTCCCTCCGGAGCGGAGTGGGCCTGGGCCCCCGATGATGCTTCGGCCGCCGTGTCTGGGCCGGCAGTCGACTTCTGTCTCGTCGTCACCCAGCGGCGACATGTCGATGACACCCGACTCGTCATCGATGGCGACATCGCCCGAGACTGGATGCTCCATGCCCAGGCTTTCGCCGGCGGAGCCACCGACGGCCCGGTCGCCGGCAGCTTCGACAAAGAGGTGAACTGATGGACTTCGATATGCCGGCCGAGGATGACCCTCGGCGCATCGAGATCCGCGAATGGCTTGCCGCCAATCCAGATCCAGATTCGGCCACGCTGCACGACGCCGGCCTGATCGTCCCCCATTGGCCACGCCCGTGGGGTCTCGAGGCCGACCCGATGCATCAACTGATCATCGATGAGGAGATGCGTCGAGCCGGGGTGACCCGATCGGCAGCGTCCACCAACGCAATCGGTGTCGGTTGGGCGGCACCGACAATTCTCCTCGCCGGGAGTGATTGGCAGAGGGAGCGATTCCTGCCGCCGATCTTCCGTGGTGAGGAAATCTGGTGTCAGTTGTTCTCTGAACCCGACTCGGGCTCTGACCTCGCCAGCCTCTCGACCCGAGCCGTCCGTGATGGCGACGAGTACGTCATCAATGGTTCGAAGATCTGGTCGAGCGGAGCCCATCACTCCCAGTACGGCATCCTGATCGCCCGGACCGATCCCGATGTACCGAAGCACAAAGGCATCTCGTATTTCATCGTTCCGATGGACACACCGGGCATCACGCTCTCGCCGATCATCGACATGACGACCGCCCACTCGTTCAACCAGACGTTCTTCGACGACGTCCGGCTCCCGGCGAAGTATCTCGTCGGCGCCGAGGGCGACGGCTGGAGACTGGCAAAAGTCACTCTTGCCAACGAGCGCGTTTCGCTGTCGTCATCCGGATCGCTGTGGGGTAGCGGACCGTCAGCCCACGACCTCATCGAGCTCGTCCGACACCGCGGCGGAGAGGCCGATCCGGTCATGCGGCAGCGGGTAGCCGAGCTCCACATCGAGGCCGAGGTGCTGCGGCTCAATCGACTGCGAACGCTGTCGGCGCGGCTCAACGGCCGAACACCGGGGGCGGAGGCGTCGGTCCAGAAGATCATGGGCGACGAACATGGCCAGCACGTGATGGAACTCGCCAAAGATCTCGTCGGCTCCGACGGCATGCTCACTGGTTCCGGCCCTGCCGGTCCGATACCGAGGCGAGCCCAGACGGGTGCCACCGAGGTGAACTTCGCTCGAGGCACGGGCAGCCAGTATCCCGAGGTCGACCCGCTCTGGCATTACGGCTGGTTGTTCGCCCCGGCACTCACCCTCGGCGGTGGCACCTTCGCCGTCCAGCGCAACATCGTCGCCGAGCTCGTGCTCGGACTACCCCGCGACATTCACGGCGACGCCGGAATGACGTGGGCAGAATCTCGTACCCGGAAGGAGAGCTGATGAAGACTCGTGTGACCGACATGTTGGGGATCGACATCCCCATCCTCGCGTTCAGCCACTGCCGTGATGTGGTGGCGGCCGTCACCAAGGCGGGCGGCCTCGGGGTGCTCGGCGCAGCCGGACACTCCGACCGTCAACTCGAGATCGACCTCGGCTGGATCGAAGAGCAGGTGGGTGACCTTCCCTATGGCGTCGACCTGATCGTGCCAGCCAAGTACACGGGGTCAGATCAGGGCGGCATGACCGTTGGCGAACTCACAGCCCTCATTCCCGACGGGCACCGGACGTTCCTCGATGGGCTCCTCGATCAATACGGCGTGCCGCCGCTCGACACCGATGAGCGCAGCGATCGTGGTCTGGGCTCGGAGTCACGCTCGGCTCCGCTCACCGCTGACCGGGCCGCACCACAGCTCGAAATCACTCTTGCTCACCGCGCTGCGCTCGTGGTCAATGCGCTCGGTCCGCCGCCGGCGCACATGCTCGACAGCGTGCACGCAGCCGGACGGCTCGTCGGCGCGCTGGCTGGCAAGGCACAGCACGCCGAGCGTCATGTGGCCGCCGGCGTCGACATGGTGATCGCTCAGGGGTCAGAAGCTGGTGGCCACACCGGCGAGATCGGCACCATGGTGCTCATCCCCGAGGTCGTCGATGCTGTCGGCGACAAGGTGCCGGTGCTCGGTGCGGGCGGTATCGGACGTGGGCGCCAGATGGCTGCATCGATGGCGCTCGGAGCAGAGGGTGTGTGGTGCGGATCGGTGTGGCTCACCACCGAGGAGGCCGAGACGCATCCGACGGTGAAGGAGAAGTTCCTCGCCGCCACGTCATCGGACACATTGCGCTCACGGTCTCGCACGGGCAAGCCGGCCCGCCAGTTGCGCACCCCGTGGACCGATGCGTGGGAGGACCCGGCCAACCCCCGGCCTCTCGCCATGCCACTCCAGCCGATGCTCGTCGACGAGGCCATCAGGCGTATCGACCGGGCCGCGCATGACACCTCGTCGGGGGCGGCACAATTGGCGAACTACTTCGTCGGACAGATCGTCGGGACGATGAATGTCTCGAAGCCAGCGGCGCGGGTCGTCTACGAAATGGTCGAAGAGTTCATCGAATCAGTGCAGCGTCTCGACTCGCTCATGAACGACTGATTGCGTCAATCACGAGATCGAGCATCTCGCCAACGGGGTCACCGGCGGCGATCTCGACCTGGTTGAAATAGAGTCCGGAGCCGGCAAGCACGCCGGCCACGACGGCGGGTGAGACCTGGCGGAACTCACCGCCCTTGATGCCGGCAACGACGAGGTCCTCGGTCACCGCCATCACGTAGCGGAAGTGACGATCGAAGAGTCGACGGGCTGCGGGTTCGTCGGCGAGGTCATCGGCGAACGCCTGCGAGAGTCGCTGCAGTTCGACCCCTCCGAGAAAGTACGCCCGAATGCGCTCCGCAAAGGTCGCTTGTTCTCCGATCGCGTCGAGCGCTGTACGCCCCACACGGTGCAGGAATCGGTCGAGAACCACCAGCACCAGTTCATCCTTTGATGGTGCGATCTCATAGAGCGTGCGCCTCGAGCAGCCCACGCTGGCAGCCAGTTCGCGAACGCTGATACCGGCGAAGCCCTCATCCAGAAAGTGCCGTTCGAGCGCGTCGAGTACCTCGCGGTGGCGAGGACCGAGACGCTCTTCAGCTCGTTGGCTGAGCAACGGCCGCGGCATGACGGCACGAGCGGTCGGACGGTCGAGCGGTACCGGCACGACCTCAACGGTACCGCAGTCAGGAGCGGGTCATGACGATGTCGGTCACGATGCGACCGGCCTCGATACCTTTGCGTTCGAAGCGGGTGACCGGCCGGTCGTCGGGCCGGTCGACCACCCCGCCGGTGAGATAATCGATCCCCGAGCAGACCGCGAGCATCTGCTCGGCGTAGTCGATGACATCGGTTGCCAAACGGAGACGACCGCCGGGAGCAAGGCAGCGCAGCAGCGACGCCAGTGGTTCAGGTTGGACGATGCGCCGCTGCAGCTGACGCACCTTGGGCCACGGGTCGGGAAACCAGATCCGAATCTCCTCCAGACAGCCGTCGCCGAGTCGAGCGACGAACTCGAGCGCGTCCCCATGCACTACTCGTACATTGGTGAGCTCGTGAGATTCGATGTCGACCAGCAGCCTCGCCAGCCCTGGGGTATGCACTTCGGCGGCGATGTGGTCGGTGTCAGGACGTTCGATCGCCGAATGCAGCGTGGCCTCACCCGCCCCACAGCCCACTTCGAGCACGAGCGGAGCAGTGCGGCAGAACACGGCGGAAGTATCGATGGCCGGCCCGGCCACATCGAGCGCGTAGATCGGTTCGAGACGCTCGAACGCTGCGGCCCGTGTCGGCGACATCCGTCGACGGCGGGGCTTGAACGTGCGGGAGCGGACCGGAGCGGTCACGTGTGATCACCTTGGGTCGACCGGAAGCGTTCCATGAGGTGTTGGCCGGCGGATATCGGAGCCGGCACCGACGACCCGTCAGCAGGTCGACACGCCTCGAGGCAGTCGATCTGGGCATCCCAGTTCGCGTTGTGAAAGAACGCGATGGAGAAACGCTCGTTGCCAGCCCCACCGGCCGGCGGCAACTGCACTCGGTGGAGCGTCGAACGCCACCGCCCATTGGTCCAGCGTTCGAGCGCATCACCGATGTTCACGACATACGCACCGTCGGTGGCCGGAACCGGGTGCCACGTGTTGTCACGGCCGAGCACCTCGAGACCCCCCGGAGCGTCGTCTTGTCGCAACAGGGTGAGCGTGCCGTAGTCCGAGTGCGCGCCGGCGCGCAGCTGGCCGGTTTCCGCTGTGGTCGGGTCGACGTGGGGGTAATGGAGGAGCCGCAACGCTGAGGTGTGTCGATCGATCGATGCCGTGAAGGTGTCCGGAGACATGCCGAGTCCGATCGCCATCAGTGAGAGCAGCCGTGCCGCAAGGTCGGCGAGCGCGTCGTAGTAGCGATGCATCACCGTTGCCATCTCGGGCAGCTCTGCCGGCCAACGATTCGGCGAGTACGCAAATGCGGCCGCAGGGTCGGCGGCGATGACATCGGCGACGTCAGCAGGATCGACGAAGGGGCCGATCGAGTATGTCTCTTTCATGTCGGCTGGGGTCTGTCCCCCTCGGCTGGCGGCGAGACGCTCGACGAGATAGGGGCCGTACCCGTAGGCATCGCCATCAGGGATGGCGACGGACCGTTTCGCCGAGGCGGGGAGCTCGAAGAAGCGCTGCGCGGTCAACCATGCATCACGTTCGAGTACGGCTTCGAGTCCGTGGCCGATGATTTGGACGAAGCCGAGGTGAGAACATGCATCGTCGAGGCCGGCGGCGACATCGCCAATGGGATTGCGGAGATCGATGGTCGGCACGCTCACGTGTCGAGCGTACCGACCGATCGATCAGGCCTCAGGCGGCCAGCGATGAACGCTCGAGAATGTGCACGCCGCACGCCGAAGCGAGCCCGATGACGTGTGCTAGACCGATCTTGGCCCCCTCGATCTGACGGTCGCCACCCTCGCCGCGGACGTGTTGGCAGACCTCCCAGATGTTGGCGATTCCGGTGGCTGAGATTGGGTGACCCTTCGACTGCAGACCCCCCGATACGTTCACCGGGAGCCGACCATCACGGAATGGTGCGCCCGACTCGAAGAAGTCAACGGCACCTCCCTCATCGCACAACATCAGATTGTCGTAGTGCACGAGTTCGGCGGTGGCGAAGCAGTCGTGCAGTTCGACGAGATCGAGATCCTGCGGGCCGACACCGGCTTGCTCGTAGGCCTGACGGGCTGCATTGCGAGTCAGGGTGTTGACGTCGGGAAGGATCTGGCATGACTCCTGCCACGGATCGGAGGTGAGAACAGACGCTGACACCTTGACGGCTCGGCGCTGTTGCTCGAGTGAGAGCGTGCGCAGTGTTTCGCCGTTGACCACGACCGCAGCCGCCGCTCCATCACAGTTGGCCGAGCACATCGGCCGGGTGTTCGGGTAGGCGATCATCACGTCGTTCATGATCTGCTCGAGCGGCATGGCCTTGGTGTACGCCGCCAGTGGGTTGAGCGTCGAGTGACCGTGGTTCTTCTCGCTGATGCGGGCGAACAACTCAAAGCTGGTACCACCGTAACGGTGGCCGTACTCCATGCCGATCTGAGCGAAGACTCCGGGCATCGCCTCCGTGCCGATACGCCCGTCGACTGGTGCCACCGCGCCGAAACGTCCCGAGCGAGTCCATTCCTCCCCGTCCGACTTCGCCCTTCCTCCTGCGCCGAGCAGACCGGCTCCGGCCAGTTTCTCGACGCCGACAGCGAGCCCGTAGTCAACCTCCCCAGCCTTCACAGCCATGATCGCCGTTCGAAGTGCCGTGGCGCCGGTGGCACAGGCATTCGACACGTTGTAGGCGGGAATACCGGTCTGGCCGACCTGCTTCTGCAGCTGCTGGGCGATCGATCCCGAGCCGAACAGGTTGCCGGCGGCCAGCACACCAATCTCCCGCATGGTGACCCCAGCGTCAGCGAGGGCTCCCAGAATCGCCTGTGCTCCGAGATCGACCACGTCGAGATCGGGGTGCTTGCCAAATTTGGTCATATGAATCCCGAGGATCCAGATGTCATCGCTCCTGGACATGTGTGCTCCTTAACTGTGTCTTTGTTCCCCGCCTCAGGCGGGCTCGAATCCGTAGTTGATGGCCTCGACACCGGCGGAATCGGTGCCGACGACAGTGGTGGCGAGACGAACCCTCATACCGAGCGATACGTGCTCAGGGTCGGGAGGACAGTTGATGATGTTGCCCCGCACGCTGGTGCCCCCACAGTCAACGACGGCGGCCACGAAGGGCACATCGACGCCGGGGGCAGCGAACGTCACGATCGTGAAGGCTCGCACCTCACCCTCGGTGGGGACGTCTGCGGTGGTGAACTCGGTGCCGAAACATCCAGCGCAGGCGTTGCGACGGTCGAAGTATCGGGCGCCGCACCCGGTGCACTCATATGCAATGAGGTGGGGTTCGGGTTCGAGGACCAGGTAGTCGACGAAGGGAATCCGTGTCACGGTGCTCATTTTGCCTCCTCAAGGATGACCGAACGCTAGGTCACGGTCGACTGGGTCGACGAGTCGGCTCGACGAGCCAGCTGATGGCATTCTGTGCACATGTCAGCCCTCGCCGCCATGACCGGATTGTCCGATGAGGAGTCGGCGATCGTCGACGTGGTGGCCGAGTGGGTTGACCGTGAGGTGCGTCCGGTGGTTCGTGACCTCGAACACGGCGACACGTACCCGGCCGATCTCATCGACCAGATGAAGCAGATGGGGGTGTACGGGCTGGCCATTCCCGAGCCCTGGGGTGAATCGGTGGTATCGGCACGGTGTTATGCCCGCATCACTGAAGAGATCGCTCGGGGCTGGATGTCGCTCGCCGGAGCATTCGGCGGGCATTCGGTCGTGTCGAAACTGCTCGTTCGCTTCGGCACCGATGCCCAGCGAGAGCGCTACCTGCCGGCAATGTCAACGGGTGCTGTCAGAGCAACGATGGCGCTCACCGAACCCGACGGTGGGTCGGATCTGCAGTCGATTCGAACCGTCGCCAAACCGACCACCCGTGACGGCGTCGACGGATACGTGATCAACGGGTCGAAAACGTGGATCACCAACTCGCGTATGAGCGACGTGGTGGCACTGCTCTGCAAGACCGACCCCGACGTCGAACCGCGCCACCGTGGGATCTCGATCCTGCTCGTCGAGAAGGTGCCCGGTTTCACCGTCGGCAGGAACCTGCCGAAGCTCGGCTACCGGGGTGTCGAGAGTTGTGAGTTGTCGTTCGACGACTGTTTCGTTCCGGCCGACGCCTTGCTCGGCGGGACTGAAGGACACGGTTTCACGCAGATGATGGGCGGTCTCGAGATCGGCCGGATCCAAGTGGCTGCTCGCGCCATTGGCGTTGCTCGCGCCGCCTTCGACGATGCGCTCGCATACGCCCGCGAGCGGACGACATTCGGAAAGCCGATCTGGCAGCACCAGTCGGTCGGCAATCTGCTGGCCGACATGGCAACGCGCATCACCGCCGCCCAACAGTTGAACTATCACGCCGCCGATCGCTTCGACTCGGGGGCACGTGCCGACATGGAGGCCGGTATGGCGAAACTGTTCTGCTCGGAGATGGCTGCCGACGTGACCCTCGATGCCATCCGGATCCATGGCGGTCACGGCTATTCCACCGAGTACGACGTCGAGCGGTATTACCGCGACGCGCCCTTGATGATCGTCGGCGAGGGCACCAATGAGATTCAGCGCAATGTGATCGCTCGCCAACTCGTCGAACGCGATCCGAGAGCCTGAGACCGGCCTAGATCACGCTGTCGGCGCGCCATCGCTCGATCTGTTCGCGGTCGTAGCCCAGTTCGGCGAGAATCGCCTCAGTGTGCTCCCCCACCTCCGGGATCGGCCCCATTGGTTCGTCGAGGCCGTGCATGATTGCCGGGGGCCGGAGCGCCTTGATCGGACCCGACGGAGTGGCCACTTCTCGCCACCGGTCGCGCGTTGCGAGTTGTGGGTGCTGGATCAGCGCTGTGACGTCGTTGACCCGACCATTGGCGATCCCAGCTGCGTCGAGGCGGGCGATGACATCGCTCGTCGAGAGCGCAGCGAACACCTCTTCGATCTCGGCGGCCAATTCCACTCGATGACGGCTTCGGGCTGCGTTGTCGGCAAAGCGAGGATCTCCGGCGACGCCGTGGCGGTCGAGCACCGTCATGCAGAACGACATCCACTCGCGTTCGTTCTGAATACCGAACTGCACACGCCCGTCAGCTGTGGCGAACGACCCGTAGGGGTAGATCGTCGGATGTGAATCGCCAGCACGCGGCGGTGCTTCACCTGAATACATCGCGTAGTGAATCGGATGCCCCATCCATTCGGTGAGTGCATCGAACAGCGACACCTCGATGGCGGTGCCCTCGCCGGTGCGCCAGCGATGCACGAGCGCCGCCAACACCGATGAATACACGTACATGCCACCGGCGATGTCTGCCGCGGAGATGCCCGCACGCACCGTCATGTCCTCGGTGCCGGTCACCGAGAGCAGTCCGGCCTCGGCCTGGACGAGTAGGTCGTACGCCTTGCGACCCTCGTAGGGGCCGCCCGTGCCGTACCCGGTGAGGTCGACGGTGATGAGTTCGGGATGTTCGGCACGAAGTGACGCAGAGTCGATGCCGAGACGCTGGGTCGCACCCGGTGCCAGGTTCTGGACGACAACATCGGAGATCGACGCAAGATGCCGCACGATCGCCACGCCGTCACGGGTTGTGAGGTCAAGGGTGATCGACTCCTTGGTGCGGTTGAGCCAAGCGAAGTAGCTCGACAACCCGTTTGCCCTCGTGTCGTAGTGACGGGCGAAGTCGCCATCACCTCGACGTTCGACCTTGATGACTCGAGCACCGAGGTCGGCCAGTTGGCGGGTGGCGAATGGGACGGCGACGGCCTGCTCGATCGCAAGGACGGTGACGCCGTCGAGTGCTGCGGTCATCGCCGACAGGTCACTCGTAGCCAGGCGGTGGAACGAACCCGCCGAGTTCGCGCTCGACCAGTTCTGCGAACCGGATCGAGCGGCGGTCGTGCAGGTGTGGGGCGACGATCTGGATGCCGGCTGGGAGGCCGTCGGCGCAGAGGCCGACAGGGGCGACGGTGCCGGGCAGATAGGCATTGCACGACCAGCCGGCCCAGAACAACTGGTCGACGACGGGTTCGGTGCCGCCGTTGATGGGGATGCGTCTCGTGGCTCGGGTGCCGGCGTGGTCATGTGGGTACGCCGTCGACGCCGCCGTCGGGCAGAGCAGCAGGTCGTACTCGGTGAAGAACCGTGCCCATTCGAGCCGGTAGCCCTCACGGCGATTGTGGTGCTGCCACCACTCACGGTGACCCATGGTCATCGCATGGTCGACGAGCGCTTGGTAGCTGCGATCGCCGGCATCCCACGCAGCTGATCCGGCCGTGGCAGCCGCGAACTGCTCGTCGTTCGTCATCGCTCCTGTTGCGGCGCGAAGCAGCATCAGATAGTTCTCGAAATATTCGTGCTGATCGACGTTCGGTGTCGCCTCGACAATGGTGCAGCCAGCGGCGGCGAGTTGATCGACGGCCCATTGCAATCGATCGAGCAGCACCGTGTCATTCTCGATCACCGGGGTGTCGAGCATGACAGCCACGGTGAATTCGCTGAGTTTGGTCTGACGAGCCTCAGGGAGGTCGACTCGATAGCCGGTCGCATCAAGGCCGGCTGATCCAGCCAGAATCGACAACGCGACGTCCAAGTCACCGGCCGAGCGGGCCATCGGGCCGCAGACGCTGATGTCGACCTCGGGCAACATGCCGGGCACGACAAATCCTTGGTGCGGCACGAGCGACATGGTCGGCTTGTGGCCGAACACACCGCAATAGTGAGCCGGGTTGCGGATCGAAGCGCCGATGTCACTGCCGAGTTCGAGCCCCGCCATCCCGGTGGCGAGCGCGACTGCGGACCCGCCCGACGAGCCGCCCGGCACACGGGTGACGTCCCACGGGTTGTTCGTGGTGCCGTAGATCTCGTTGAAGCTCTGCCAGTCGCCCAGCATGAACGGCACGTTGGTCTTGCCGTAGATGTTGGCGCCTGCTGCGATCAGTCGCTGCACGGTCGGGGCGTCGGTGCCCGACACGTTGTTGCGCCACTCTGGGTTTCCCCAGGTGGCCGGTGTGTCCGACCAGTCGTAGGCCTCCTTGATCGTCATCGGCACGCCATGGAGAGGGCCGCGGTAGCAGCCCTGTTCGGCTTCGCGATCAAGCACCGTGGCATGTGCTCGAGCCTCCTCGAGCCGGGTGACGATCACGGCATTGACCGCTGGGTTGTGCCGTTCGTAGCGACTGATCGCGTGCTCGAGTAGTTCACTCGGGGTGGTTTCACCCCGCCGAACCATGGCGGCGAGCTCGGTGGCGGATCGCAACATGATGCTGTCGTCGGGCATTGCTTGAGCGTAGGTCGCAGAGTCACGACGAGTTCATGTGGAGCTGTTGCAATTCCCGACCGTTTTGGTCATAATAAAAGCCGACTACTTTGATCAACTATCAATAGAGGAGTGAATATGAGCGTTCGCATCGGCGACACCGCACCCGACTTCACTGCGCCGACCACGCACGGCGACATCACGTTCCATGACTGGTTGGGTGACTCGTGGGGTGTGCTCTTCAGCCACCCGAAGGATTTCACGCCGGTCTGCACGACCGAACTCGGCACTGTCGCACGCCTCCTCCCCGAGTTTGAACGGCGCAATGTGAAGGTCATCGGGCTCTCCGTTGACCCGGTCGATAGCCACGAACGGTGGGAGGCCGACATCGCCGAGACTCAAGGCACCCCCGTGAACTTCCCGATGATCGGCGATCCCGAACGGACCGTAGCTGACCTCTACGACATGATTCATCCCAACGCGAACGACACCTTGACCGTTCGCAGCGTCTTCGTAATAGGCCCTGACAAGAAGGTGAAGCTCACGCTCACGTACCCAGCATCGACGGGACGTAACTTCGACGAGCTGCTTCGAGTCATCGATTCGCTTCAGCTCACCGCGCGATTCAAGGTCGCCACCCCAGCCGACTGGAGAGACGGCGACGATGTCATCATCGGATCTGCCGTCACTGACGAGGAGGCGCAGACCCTCTTCCCAGGCGGTTGGACCACGGTTAAGCCGTACCTCAGGGTGCTGCCTCAGCCTCGGGACTGACCTCGCCCAATCGCCTACCATCGGGCGATGGCGACCGATGACATCACTCTGGTAACGGCGACAGACCAGTTGGCGGCGCTCAATCGACGAGAGATCAGCGCGGTCGAGTTGCTGCAAGCACACCTCGTCCGCCAGGACGCGATCCACGATCAGGTGAATGCGATCGTGACCCTTGACATCGACCGGGCGATGAATACCGCTCGTTCGATCGATGACGATC
>JAQCGT010000010.1 GCA_027730505.1 Actinomycetota bacterium
AGGTGGTGACATCGAAGTAGACGGATCCCCCGGACAGATATGCATGCCCGTTGTCGAGCACGGTCTGGATAAGTCGGCGAATATCCGGAATTGCCGACGATGCACGTGGAGACGAGGCGACCGGAAGCGCATTGAGTGCCGCCATGTCCGCCTCGAATCGTGCTTCCTCCCCGCCTGCAAGGTCGAGGTAGTGCACGCCGAGCTCCCTCGCCTTGGCGAACAGGGGGTCGTCAACGTCTGTCACATTCCGGACGCATCGGACCGAGTGGCCGCGATCGATCAGGCGCCTGATCAATACGTCGTAGGCGAGGAACGTGGCCGCATGTCCCAAGTGAGTGGCGTCGTAGGGAGTGATGCCGCACACATACATCAACACCTCCGGGCCCGGCGCGAAGTCCACGACATCGCGCTGGGCCGTGTCGTAGAGCCTCATCGGTGCTGAAGACGCAGAGTTCACTGTTGGGAGCCGTCTCCACGGAGGCGATCGCCCGCCGTTGACTTGATGCCCGTCAGCTTTGGCGCCACTCGCGTTTTGTACCGAACGTTGAGTTGCAAGAGCACGGCGGTGAACGCCTCGATCGCCGTTGCGTTGGAGAGCTCGCCGGCGTCAAGCGGTCGGCAGCCCGGAATTGCCGAGACGATTTCGGCGACCGTGTTGACGGAGGGTTGGTCGTCACCACAGATCAGCACGTCGGAATCGATTGGATGACCAATCAGGCCGAGTTCCTTAGCGGGCAGGTGATGGAAGGCGGCAACGACGCGACATTCGGGAACGGCAGCTTGAACGTGAGCCGCGACGCTTCCACGCGGAGGTACCAGTGGCTGAAACTCGGGACCGACCTTCACCAGTGCGTTGGCCATCGACACGAGAATCTTCGACCGCATGGCCCGAGCATGCTCTTGGGCAGTAGTAGCGGCTGAGTCCCACGGGGTGGCGATGACGACGAGATCGCAGTCGGCTGCGGCTTCGTTGTCGCCATAGCCGAGCGAGGATGCGATCTCGGGGTACGACTCGACGTAACGGTCCCTGGCCTCCATGGCGCGGTATTTAGACCGTGAGCCGATCACTGTCTCATAACCGACGCTGGCCAGGCGGGCTGCCAACGCGCTCCCGGCCGGACCGCTGCCGCCAATGATGCCGATTCGCATGGGGGGATCATCGCACATCGCCAATCGCTGGGCACGAGACGGCTACCGTCGATCTCATGGGAATCCTTGCTGGCAAACGAATTGTTATCACCGGCGTGCTAACCGATGCCTCCCTCGCCTTCGCCGTCGCCCGCATCGCTCGTGCGGAGGGCGCCGAGATCGTGTTGACCGGGGCAGGACGTGGATTGTCATTGACGAGACGAACCGCTCGCAAGCTCGGGGACGCCATCGACGTATTGGAGCTCGATGTCACCGTCCCTGAACAGGTGGACGCTGCTCGTGAGGCTGTACGCGAACGTTGGGGACGAGTGGACGGCGTGTTGCATGCCATCGGATTCGCTCCGCCATCGTGTCTCGGTGACGACTTCTTTGCAGCGCCGTGGGATGACGTCGCCACTGCCATGCATGTCTCCACCTACTCCCTCAAGGTGCTTGCCGATGCCTTCGTTCCTTTGATGCATGACGGAGGCTCGATCGTCGGGCTCGATTTCGACAATCAGCAGGCCTGGCCTGCATACAACTGGATGGGTGTTGCAAAGTCCGCGCTTCAGAGCCTCTCTCGCTATCTCGCCCGAGAGTTGGGCCCCCGTGGTATCCGGTGCAACCTGGTCGCTGCGGGGCCGGTGAAGACCATGGCGGCGAAGTCGATTCCCGGTTTCGCCCTGTTCGAAGACACCTGGGATGGCCGAGCACCGCTCGGCTGGAACGTCGAGGATCCGGAGCCGGTCGCCAAAGCATGCGTGGCGCTGTTGTCGGATTGGTTCCCGTCAACGACCGGTGAGATCGTTCACGTGGACGGCGGCTATCACGCTGTAGGCGCTTGAGCACTATCCGATCGTTCGAACGATCTCTGCGGCCACGTCAGGTGTGAGCGAACCAATCACCTCGAGAGCAGCGAAGTTCTCCCGCACCTGAGCTGGTCGGCTTGCTCCGGTGATTACAGATGAGACCATCGGGTTAAGCGAGCACCAGGCGATGGCCAACTGAGCCATGGAACAACCGAGCCGATCCGCAATCGGGCGAAGACGCTCGATACGTGCAATCGCCTTGTCGTCGCTCATGCGATCACGCAACCACTCGTAGCCAGCGAGAGCTCCACGGGAATCTTCGGGGATCCCATCGCGGTACTTCCCGGTCAGTAGCCCTGAGGCGAGCGGGCTCCAGATGGTGTTGCCGTAGGAGGTCTCAGCGTGGAGGCGCGCGTACTCGACCTCGACTCGCCGACGCTCGATGAGGTTGTACTGCGACTGCTCTGTCACGGGCGCATGGAGATGATGTCGCTCGGCCAAGTCGATCGCGCGCCGGATCTCCTCAGCAGACCACTCGCTGGTGCCCCAGTACAGGGCCTTACCGGCCGCAATCATGTCGCTCATGGCCCACACCGTCTCAAGGATGGGTGTATCCGGATCCGGACGATGGCAGTAGACGACGTCCACGAAGTCGAGTTGGAGACGTTCCAAGGAGCCATCGATCGCTTGCATCAGATACTTACGATTCAGGGTGTTTCGCATGTTCGGATCAGCGCCGTGAATCCCCCAGAACAGCTTGGTCGTGATCACGTAGGACCAGCGGGGCCATCCGAGGTCACGGAGCGCTCGCCCCATGATCGACTCGCTTCGGCCGCCGGCGTATGCCTCCGCGTTGTCGAAGAAGTTGCAACCTGCATCATGGGCAGCCTGCATGCACTCGAGCGCCGGGTCGTCGGCCATCTGGGTGTCGAACGTGACCCAGGACCCGAAAGAAAGCACACTGACCTTCAGTCCACTGGGGCCAAGTCGCCGGTATTCCATGTTGTCTGCAGGGATTGCCATGACGAGGAACCTACCGGTTGGCAGGTGGTGGTGATGGACGCACCGTGATCCCGTGCTCGCCCATCAGTTGCTTCGCCTCGGCGACCGAGTGCTCACCGAAGTGGAAGATTGACGCAGCGAGCACCGCGTCGACGCCACCGTCGACAACGCCATCGACGAGGTGCGAGAGCGACCCGACACCACCTGACGCGATTAAGGGGACCGTGATCGAGTCGGCCACGATTCGGTTGAGTTCGTTGTCGAAGCCAAGGCGCGTTCCGTCCCGGTCCATCGACGTGAGCAGGACCTCCCCCGCGCCGAGCCGAGTGGCCTCCACGGCCCACTTCACCGCGTCGGCTCCCGTCGGTGTTCGACCGCCGTGGAGGTACACCTCCCAACCAGAGCCAGATCGACGGGCGTCGATGGCACAGACGACACATTGCGATCCGAATTCGGCCGCAATTTCGCTGATGAGAGCCGGCCGCTCGAAGGCAGCGGTATTCACACTGACCTTGTCAGCACCAGCCCTCAACATGGCACGAGCGTCGGTCAGTGATCGAATGCCCCCACCTACCGTAAATGGAATGAACACGGTGCTCGCCACCGCGTGAACCATGTCGATGGTCGTGGCGCGTTGGTCGCTTGAGGCAGTGATGTCGAGGAAGACCAACTCATCAGCGCCTTCTGCGTCATAACGCTGAGCAAGCTCAATCGGATCGCCGGCATCGCGCAGCCCGACGAAGTTGACCCCCTTCACCACTCGACCACCGTCGACGTCGAGACAAGGAATCACACGAATCGCCCTCATTGCGATGCGCCCTCGATCACCGCAAGAGCCTCTGCAACCGTCAGGCGCCCCTCGTACACAGCTCGGCCGGTGATGATTCCGCCGAGACCTGCAATCGACGCCAGATCTCGGACATCGTCCAGTGACGACACACCACCGCTTGCAATCACCGGGATCGGTGTTGACCTCACGGCGTCGGCGAGGCCTGAGACATCAGGGCCGTCGAGCATGCCGTCTCTAGAGATATCGGTGATCACGAAAGCCGAAGCTGCCGGAAACATGCCGAGTGCCTCAGCGACGCGCAGGTCGGAGGTCTCGAGCCAACCATCGGTAGCAACTTGGCCGTTGCGATGGTCGAGGCCGACTGCGACCGGAACCACGCCTGCGACCTCGGCGACTAGTCCTGGTGTCCGAACCGCCGCGGACCCCATGACCACCCTCGAGACACCTGCCTGAGCGTGTGCTTGGGCATCTTTCACAGTTCTCACACCGCCGCCGGTTTGGACACGCGCTCGACCATCGACAGCGGACACGATCCCTGCGATCACCTTTCGGTTCACTGGACCATCACCGCGGGCAGCGTCAAGGTCAACGATGTGAATCCAACGAGCACCGTCATCGGCAAATGCTTGTGCCACCGCGTTCGGATCTTCGCCGTACACGGTTTCGCGCCGATAGTCCCCCTGACTCAAACGGACAACCTTTCCTCCTCGGAGGTCTATGGCAGGGAATAGCTCGGGGGTCACGCCTGCTCACCCCTGACGGAGAGAACCCAACGCTCAAGGAGTGCCAGACCGGCCACTGACGACTTCTCGGGATGGAACTGTGTGGCGAGAATGTTCTCGCGCCGACACGCAGCGACGACATCGCCGCCGTAATCGACGGTTGCTGCGATGATTTCGGACTCCACTGGGACAGCGGCCAACGAATGAACAAAATACATCCACTGATCAGCCGAGGAATCGCTCCCGATCACAAGATCAGGACGAGTAATCGCAAGCCGGTTCCACTGCATCTGCGGACGCTTCACGGAATGGGGCAGCCAACGCACCGTGCCTGCGAACACACCGAGACCAGGGGCTCCTGGGCTCTCGTCGGAGGACTCGAAGAGCATCTGCATCCCTACACAGATCCCCAGAAACGGACGTCCGGAGGCGATGGCTCGGTTGATCGGGCCCTCGAGGTTGTGACTGCGAATGGCCTCCATACACGCCCCGAAGTTCCCGACACCGGGGAGCACCACAGCATCGGTGGACGCGATGACCTGAGGATCGGCCGTCAGCACAGCATCGGCTCCCACGCAGAGCAGCGCTTTGTGGGCTGAGTGCAGATTGCCGATCCCGTAATCGATGACAGCGACGCTCGGGCGCCTCACAGCACACCTTTGGTTGAGGGCACTCCCCTACCCTCGACTCGAACGGCATCACGAAGCGATCTGGCGAGACCCTTGAAGGCGGCCTCGATGATGTGATGAACGTTTCGTCCCCGGACGAGTTCCACATGGAGTGTCATCGAAGCCGCAGTTGCGAGCGAGGTGATCGCATGCTCGGCCAACTGCGGATCGAATGGTGGCGTGCCGAGCGGCAACACCTCCGGCATCGGAACGTGCCATTCGACGTGAGGCCTCCCAGAGAGGTCGAGGGCGATGTCGACGAGCGCCTCGTCGAGCGGAAAGCGGCCGCTCGCAAAGCGTCTGATCCCAGCCTTGTCGCCAAGCGCCGTCTTCAGTGCTTCACCGATGGCAAGCGAAGTGTCCTCCACGGTGTGATGCGAATCAACGTGCAGATCCCCTGTGGTCTCGACCCGAAGGTCGAACCCACCGTGGCGTCCGAGTTGATCGAGCATGTGATCGAAGAACGGCAGACCCGTCGAGATATCGCAGCGACCAGTGCCGTCCAGTGACAACTCGACGAACACCTTGGTCTCCGCCGTGGACCGCTCGCAACGCCCAACTCTGCCAGAGAGTTCCATCTCACTCATTTACGATCTCCTTCAAGGCATTGAGGAACACATCATTCTCGGCAGACGTTCCGATCGTCACTCGAAGCCAACCCGAGAGACCCGGCCAACCTGAGCAGTCCCGCACGAGTACCTGCCTGTCGACCAGTGCGGACCACACGGCTGAGGCGTCGCGGCCACCGGATGAGAACAGGAGAAAATTCGCGTCACTGGGAACGACCTCGAGCCCGAGTTCGGCAATCTGCAGACCAACCCGCTCGCGTTCGTCGACGATGGCGGCAACGCGGTGTGCCATTTCGTCCACATATTCGAGCGCGAGAATGCCAGCAAGTTGAGTGACCGCATCGAGGTGATACGGCAAGACGGTCCTCCAGAGACTGTCGACCACAGCTCTCGGCCCGACGAGATAGCCCAGCCGAGCTGCGGCCATACTCCACGTCTTTGAGAATGTGCGAGTCACCACAACCGGTCGGTTGTCTGCTACCTCGTCGAGGGCGCTCCAGCGGCCAAATTCGGCGTAGGCCTCATCAACGACCAGAAGGCAATCGCACGATGCGCAGATGATGTCGATCATCTCCTTGGGTTCGCTACGTCCCGTCGGATTGTTCGGTGACGTCAAGAACACGATCGAAGGCTGCGCGTCTGCGAGAAACTCAGCGACCCGTGTCGGATCCAGAGCGAAGTCAGGCCCACGCTCAAACGTGACGACATCGGCTCCAACGACTCTGGAGATCTGAGCGTGCATCTGGTATCCGGGTTCGAAGCAGGCCACACGACGGCCATGGCCGGCATACGCCAGGAGCACCGTCTGGAGAACCTCGTTTGAGCCGTTGGCCACGAAGATCTGATCGGGTGAAACCTCATGACGACCAGCTATCGCTTGACGCAGTTGGTCGGCCATGCGGTCGGGATAGCGATTCCAGGCAACTCCGGCGACCCGTTTGGAAAGTTCCTCGACAAACCCGGGAGGAGGAGGTAGCGGTGACTCGTTGGTATTGAGGCGCACTGAGACGTCGACCTGCGGCGAGTGGTAGCCGGACAGGAACGACAAGTCGTCGCGAACCGTGATCACGTCGTGGAGGCTACCGAGCAACCTCGGTGGGGCAGGAACTACACCCAGGGCGTAGGTTCTCATCATGTCCTCGCTGTCCAGTCTCAGCGCCGAGGTGGCGGCTCTCACCGAGTTGCTCTCGCGTTCACGCGATCGACTGGTGTCGCTGACTGAGCCGCTCAACGCCTCCGAGCACGAGGACGTCCTCGCCTCGCTGTACGAGGCGGAACGTCTTCTGCGCGCCTCAGAACGGGCGCTGTTGCGCGCCGGCAGGTCGATCGGTTGAGCACCGCCGGAGGCGGTGCCGACCCTCGCTACCCTGCCGACGTGGGCCAAGTGCACAGAATCGACCCTGCAGACGCAGGCGCCATGTCAGAGCTCACTCGCTACGTCGAACTCGTCGAAGCGGAGCACGGTCACCCACTCCTGTCAGACAGCATTCGCTTGGTTATCGCCGATCCGGACCGCGGTGATGCCCTACGCGCCGTCATCATCCGGCACGGTGACCAGATTCAGGGCTGCGCATTGAGCGGTCCGGCGAATGGAGGTCGAGTTGTCGAGGTCGTCGTCCCCCATGACCATGGTGGAGATGCGGAGGTCGACGTTGTCGCGACGCTGTTGGGCGCCATCTCCGATGCCGACCGTGCGGGAACACCGATCATCTGGTGGTGTCGCGGCCACGAGCCTTGGGCCGATGAGGTTGCGGCGCGAGCCGGCCTCATCGAGCACCGACGGTTGTTGCAGATGCGCCTCCCCCTCGATGCAGATGTGGTGAGCCGCCTTCGTCAGTTCGCATACGCAACCCGTCCGTTTCGGCCGGGTGTCGACGACACGTCCTGGTTGGAACTCAACAATCGATGCTTCGCCGATCATCCGGAGCAGGGTGATTGGACCGCAGATGACCTACGACGCCGACTGGCGGCCCTCTGGTTCGATGCAGCCGGATTCCTCATGTATCCGGTGGAAGGTTCGCCGATTGCCTTCTGTTGGACAAAGGTGCATCCGGCTGACGCGCACGATCCGGCGCTCGGCGAGATCTACGTCATCGGAGTTGACCCAGACCATGTGGGACAGGGGCATGGCCGAGCGCTGACGAGTGCTGGCCTCGTAAGCCTTGCTGATCGCGGGCTTCGGGTCGGCATGTTGTACGTGGATGCTGCGAATTCAGCTGCGGTTCGCCTCTACAAGTCGCTCGGTATGGCCGTTCACCATCAGGACCGGGCCTTCATCGTTCCAACACGCCCCTAACATCGCCATGGTGTTGACGCGTTTCGATCGCGAGCGAGAGGCATTGGGGGAACTCTTCGCTGACCTTCCCCGATATCGCAGCGACCAGATCTGGCGTGCCATCTACTACGAGGGCGATGACCCGATGCAGTGGACAGCCCTCTCACTGCAGTTGCGCGAGCGAGTCGCCGAGGTGCTGCCGACCGCCTTGACACCCGTGCACACGTCGATCAGCGATGACGGTGACACCCAGAAGATGCTCTGGGAGCTCGCCGATGGTTCACGTATCGAGTCGGTGCTGATGCTCTATCCGGATCGTGCAACGGTCTGTATCTCCACTCAGGCAGGTTGCGCGATGGCCTGTAGTTTCTGCGCCACTGGTCAGGCAGGATTCACTCGGCACCTCAGCGTCGGCGAGATCGTCGAGCAAGTCGCAAGAGCTCGGCAGGCTGCGATTTCGAGGGGTAGACGGCTTTCGAACATCGTCGTCATGGGCATGGGAGAGCCGCTCGCCAATGAGCGCGCACTCTGGCCCTCCGTCGAACGGGTTCATCGAGAGTACGAACTGAGCGCACGCCACATCACCGTGTCGACCGTCGGACTCGTCGCCGGCATCGATCGACTGGCTGATCGGCCCTTACCCGTGAACCTCGCTGTCTCGCTGCACGCTGCTGATGACGAGCTGAGGAACCAATTGGTCCCGATCAATCGTCGCCATCCCATTGACGATCTCATAGCGTCGTGCAGCCGCTACCTCGAGAAACGGCGGCGGCGCATCAGCTTTGAATGGGCCATGATCGACGGCGTCAATGACCGCGACTCAGACGCTGAGAAACTCGCTTCGCTGTGCCATCGCCTCAGCCCGTCGGCACATGTGAACCTCATCCCGCTCAATCCCACCCCCGGCTACCCGGTCCGAGGAAGTGACCGCAAGACGATTGCGCGTTTCTGTGACACGTTGGAACGCCACGGCGTCAACGTGACCGTCCGACGAAACCGGGGGGACGAGATCGATGCCGCCTGTGGGCAGCTGGCCGCTGGACAACCCGTCCGTCTGGGACGACGCCCGAGCGGCGGTGGATCATGACGGACATCGTCGCCCGACTCAATGACGTCACCTTCGTCCGCGACGACCGGAGCATTCTCGAACCTCTCAATCTCTGCATCAACCACGGCGAGCGCTGGCTGATCCTCGGGGCCAACGGCAGTGGAAAGTCGACGGTGGTTCGAATGCTGGCGTTGACCGAACATCCTTCATCGGGTTCGGTCGAGGTGCTCGGAGGGCGGCTGGGACGAGTCGACGTGAGGACGCTGCGCCGTCACATTGGATACTCAGCTCCAGGTCTCGCGAATCGGCTACGCCCCGACATCGCCGCAGTGGACGTCGTGGTAACCGCACTCAATGCCGCCCTCGAACCTTGGTGGCATAGGTACTCCGAGGCAGACTACGACGAGGCGAGAAGGCACCTTTCGGGTCTGGGTGTCGGCGCCCGCGCCACGGACTCCTTCGGATCGCTGTCATCTGGCGAGCGGCAACGAGTACTTCTTGCACGGACCCTGATGACAGGAGCCGATCTCATTCTGCTTGACGAGCCGTTCACCGGGCTCGACCTCGGGGCTCGCGAGGACTTGATCACCGCGTTGGACACATTGATGGCTGACGAGTCCTTTCCAGCTGTCGTACTCGTAACGCATCATCTCGAGGAAGTCCCGAGTGGCATCACCCATCTCCTCGGCCTCCGACAGGGTCGGAGCGTGTACTCAGGTCCGAGCGGTCAAGGAATAACGAGCAACGTTGTGAGCGAGATCTTCGACATGACACTCACGATCCACCGTGGGAGCGATGGACGCTTCAGCGCTCGGGTTCAGCGCTGAGAATTGACTCAAGCCGTCGCGCGGCGGCAGACACCTCGGCCTTGACGAGCGATTCGAACGGTCCGAGGGGCACACGTCCGTCGTAGTCGAGTTCAACTGAGATGAGACTCTCATCCGAGTTCGGCTCAACAGCGAGTCTCAACTCCCAATTCGCATGCCGACGGCCATCGAGTTCTGATCGGCTGAAGCGGATTGATTGAGACGACTCAGCGTCCAATCGAACCATGCGGAGACGCTTGGATCTCCTAAGGGGACCGAGGTCAGCGCGGAGTTCCACCAGCCATGCGTCGGGCCCATCTCGAACGACATCGCCGATGATCGAAACCCAGCGCCCATACCCGGCGAGGTCTCGTAGAGCGCCGATCGCAACGTCTGGGGCAGCCGTGATTCGTTCGGTGGTTGAGAGGGCGAAGGCCATGTCACTGCCTCATCGGAGTTCCACGGAAGGCACGTTCGAGAAGGGGGGGCAGCGACTCACCTGGTTCTGGCTCGCCATCGAATCTTGTCTCCGCGGAACACTCAGCAGCGGGCTCATCCGACGTGACGAATTCAAGTTGCTCGCCACTTCTGGCCTTGGATGGTCTCGCCGGGGATCGACGCTTCGGAGTCCCAACCTGTGGCCCGGCGGCAAAGAGCTTCGGCACGGGTTCGCGCTCATCATCGATCGACCAACCCCTCGGAAGTCGAAGGGAATCAGCGTGTGTGACACATAAACCCGACACTGCATCGGAAGACTCGGCACCAATCGGAGCGAGCCAAACGATGAGGCGATCATGCAAGATGCGATATTCGACGGCCGCAGGCTCTGAGCAGCCAGGACGATCGCAACGCGCAGACACGCTGCGAGGCTAACGCAGTGGGCGATACGGGCCTCGATCCCATGACCTCCACGGTGTGAACGTGGCGCTCTTCCAACTGAGCTAATCGCCCTCAGGAATCGGCACGCTATCAGCCGCGTAGCAGCACGACACTGCTGCGCTCACCGTCCAAGTCGGAGACAGACAACGCGTGGTTCGATAGCCCAAGTCGACGCGTCTGGCGCCACCGCAACCAGATCTCCGGCCGCGTTGGCAGCTTCGAGACACCACCGTGAAGCGAGCGCAAGCGACTCATCTTCACCCGGCCACGTCGGATCGCTGTCGATCGTGAGTGAGCCCACGGTCTCCACTCTTGCTGCAATCAGTCCGGATCGGTCCTCGCCCGCCAGCGAGAGTGCCTCCTCGCAGGTCAATACTTCAATACCGCTGATTCGACCGTCCCACCCTTGTGTTGGGAGAACCATGCAGTCACCGACGACTAGATCCAGAAGGGTCACCGTACGGTCTCGGGTTGATCCAAGCGCCGCTGCCCCAACGATGAGTACGACTAGCCCAAGTGATGCGAAAAGGCCTCGGCGAGTCACTGCTGCTTCAGACAGACGCGTCCAAGTCCAAGGCGATCGAGATAACCGATGGCACCGTCAGAGCAGACCGAATCGGTGGGGACCAGATTCTCGACGACGAGGTCACTCTCCGTTCCAGTGCACGAAACCTCCCGGGCGAAGCCAGTGGCATCGACTTCCACGCACGAACCGGCCTGGATGACCCCATCGGGCCCCATCTCCCGACTCGAAGGTGCCAACGCTGCGCTGACGAGTACTGCGGTACTGCCGACCCCTGCCAGGACCACAACGAATCTCCACGGAAATCGAGCAGGGACAACCTGTGCGATCGTTGGCCGCGCCGACCTGACGACCGGAGATGTCGATGATTCTGACCGGCGGCCCCGGTCGTAGTCCGCTCGCCGTGTGGGATCTGAGAGCACCCGATAGGCCTCGTTGAGCTCAGCCATACCATCACTTGACTTCGCTCCCGATCGGTCTGGGTGCAGATGGCGCGCAAGTTCCCGATACCTGTTTCGGATCTCGGAGTCCGATGCGCCCGGAGCAAGGCCGAGTACCCGGTAGTGATCGCCGTGAGAAGAGGACATTCAGTATCCGACGAGGTGATCCACTACGCCTATCGGCGGCTGGCCGGCCGCAATCCTTCGAACATTTTCGGTGATTCGTTCGGAGAGCAGCGGAACTGCCATCTCAGGCGTGTTCCCTACATGAGGAGTGACGATGCAATTTGGCATTGCCCAGAGCGGATGCTCATCCGGCAAGGGCTCCGGATCGGTGACGTCAAGCGCAGCGCCGCCGATTGAACCGGTGGCGAGCGCGTTCACGAGGTCATCGGTCACGATGTGTCGGCCTCTCGCAACGTTCACCACCCACGCATGAGGCTCCATCAGGCCGAATTCATTCGCGCTCATGAGCCCCACGGTCTCCGGTGTCAGAGCGAGAGCGAGAACGACGAGGTCCGCTCCTGGGAGTGCGTGGTGCAACTGGTCGGTTCCGAGCACTTCGGCAACCCCGTCCATCGGCTCGATTCGCCGCCGAACCACGGTGATCCGGCATCGAAAGGGCTTCAGGAGGCTGACCAGTGATTCGGTGATTCCTCCACCACCGACGATGGTGACACGAGCACCGATGAGATTCCGCCCAACCGGCCGTGACCACGTGCCTACCCGCGCATACGCGGCGAGGTGTCGCATGCCTGCGAGAGAGAGTCCGAGAGCGTGCTCGGCGACGGGTTCGGCGTACACACCCTTACCGCACGTCCAGATTCGATCACTGTCGACCAGGTGAATGAAGTTCTCGACGCCAGCGAAGGGCAACTGCACCCACCTGATGTTGGGGCACTCGTCGAGAAGACGAGACAGCGCGTCGACATCTCGTGGGTCGCCCCACACAAGACCGTCTGCCAATGACGCCTCCACAATGGTGGCACCGCCCGCAACCGCAGCGTCAGCCATCCAAGCCGGCGCACGTTCTGGAGCAACGACGATGCGCATGCGGAAACGATACCGAAGGCCGGTTGTAGGCCAGTCACCGACCTATTCGGCGATGTTGAGCATGACGTGCTTGAGGCGGGTGTAGTCCTCGAGCGAATATGCAGAGAGATCTTTCCCGTGACCTGAGTGTTTGAACCCTCCATGAGGCATCTCCGCCACCAATGGAATGTGAGTGTTCACCCAGACACATCCGAAGTCGAGGTCGCGAGCGAAGCGCATTGCCCTGCCGACATCACGTGTCCACACACTTGAGGCGAGGCCGTACTCGACGCCGTTCGCACTCTCCAGCGCTGTTGCGTCATCGGCGAACGCCTGCACCGTGATCACAGGCCCAAAGATCTCCCGTTGACTCATCTCGTCATCGTGGCGCAGGTCAGCGACAACGGTGGGTTGGATGAAGTAGCCCGCGTCGCCAAGACGCTCACCGCCGGCTACCAGGCGGGTGTGTTCCGGCCGCCGATCCAAGAAGCCACGGACATGCTCGAATTGGTTCGCATTATTCACGGGCCCAAGGAGGATGTCGTCGCGCTCGGGTGTGCCGATACCCGTCGCGGCAGCGGCTTCGCCGAGCGCGTCAACGAATTCTGCATAGACCGACACGTGAGCCAGGACCCTGGTTGCGGCCGTGCAGTCTTGTCCTGCGTTGAAGTACCCGGCGGTGGCGATGCCTTCAACTGCGGCTTCGATGTCGGCATCGCCAAAGACCAAGACGGGGGCCTTGCCACCGAGTTCGAGGTGCACGCGCTTCAGGTCTCCAGAGGCTGCCGCAGCGACTTCCATACCCGCCCTGACGGAACCGGTGACCGACACCATCGCTGGGGTGCGATGGTTGACCATCGCGCGACCGGTGTCCCGGTCACCGCAGATCACGTTCAGTACACCAGCAGGCAGAATCTCGGCGGCGATCTCGGCCAACATCGTCGTGGTCACCGGCGTGGTGTCACTCGGCTTCAACACCACCGTGTTGCCTGCGGCGAGGGCAGGAGCAAGTTTCCAGACCGCCATCATCATCGGATAATTCCAGGGAGCCACCTGCGCGCAGACGCCTATCGGTTCGCGCCTGATCATCGACGTCATGTCGGCCATGTACTCGCCAGCGCTCTTGCCCTCGAGGAGACGCGCTGCGCCCGCAAAGAAGCGAAGCTGGTCGACCATCGGGCCGATCTCTTCGTCCCGATGGACTGAGTACGGCTTTCCGCAATTGCGTGATTCAGCAGCCATCAGTCTGTCGCCGGCCGCCTCGACGGCGTCAGCAAATCGGAGAAGGAGCAGTGAACGCTCGGAAGGGGTCGTGCGCCGCCACGAGGCGAACGCCTTCTCGGCGGCATTCATTGCGTCGTCGACGTCGGCTGGGCCCGAGCACGCTGCTTCGGCGTATGCCTCACCGGAGCACGGGTCGATGACGTTGGTCCACACGTCACTGCGTGCCGGACGCCACTCACCATCGATGAAGTTCATGATTCGCTCGTTCGTCATGACGCGTTCCTATCAGAACCAAAGAGCTCCGTGATCACGAGACCACGACCCTGAGAATGAACTTGCTCTCCGTCCGTGCCACTGCCACGTCTGAACGAATCCATCGCACGATCGCGTCGAGCCCTTCGGCCCCTGCACAGTCCACGAGAACCGAATAGTCCGAAGGTCCTGTGACATAGGCGGCGAAGGCGACCTCGGTCCGGGTTCGTAACCGATCCTCGAACTCCTCGGCATCAGCACCGGCGACGAGACCGACTTCGACAAGAGCACGCACGTCCCGACCAAGCGTCGCCGGATCAACGTCGGCGCGATAGCCAGTAATCACTCCGTGGCGCTCCATTCGGCGAACGCGATCAGCTGCCGACGAAGGTGCAAGATGTATCTGCTCCGCCAACCTCGTCCACGAGATACGCCCATCGGTGGCCAGAATTCCGAGTATTCGACGGTCAATATCATCAACTTCCGACAGATCGTGTGCCATCTGGCGATTATGACGCACACAAACCTCACATCAAAGGTTGTGCCGTTGCGATGATGCCCGACATGACGAACACGCTCTCCCTCACCCGAATCGGCGTTCCAGCGGAGGTGAAGGCCGACGAGAGGCGCATCGCCTTGACTCCTGATGGAGCAGGCGAACTCGTCGCACGAGGAGCGTCGGTCGTAATTCAAACCGGGGCCGGACTCGGTGCTGGCTTCAACGACGATGAATACCGTGCTGCAGGCGCAACGATCGGTTCGGTCGACGAGGCGTGGGCCGCCGATCTCGTCCTGAAGGTAAAAGAGCCCAAGGAAGACGAATTTGCTCAACTCCGTGCGGATTTGACGCTCTTCACCTACTTGCACCTCGCTGCGTATCCAGCCGTTGCTCAGGCACTGATGGAGGCCGGAACGACCGCGTTCGCGTACGAGACCGTGACCGATGCCGATGGAGGGCTTCCCCTGCTGGCACCGATGAGCACCATTGCCGGAGCACTCGCCGCACAGATGGGTGTGCACCACCTCAGCGCCCACCTCGGAGGCGCAGGAATCCTTGCCGGCGGGGCACCGGGAGTCCCTCCCGCACGTGCCGTCGTCATCGGTGCAGGAAATGTGGGTTGGACCGCTGCTCGCAACCTCCTCGGGCTCGGCGCCGAGGTCGTCGTAATCGATCGAGATCTCAGTCGCTTGGCGTGGGTTGACCAACACGCCACGGGTAGGTGCACAACTGTGGCAGCGACGCGACCGGCGATCGCGCGTGCCGTCGCCAACGCCGATCTCGTCATCGGAGCGGTCCTCGTAGCCGGCGATCGCGCGCCTGTCGTCGTCGACGAGGACATGGTGCGCTCGATGCGTCCAGCATCGGTCATCGTCGACGTCGCCGTGGATCAGGGCGGCTGCATCGCGACCACCAGCGAAACCACCCATCGAGAACCGACACGAGTGGTTCATGGCGTCGTGCACTATGCGGTCGGCAACATGCCCGGCGCAGTTCCGAGGACCTCGACGCTCGCACTGACCAACGCGACACTCCCGCGGATCGTGGAGTTGGCGTCTAAGGGCGCACAAGCCGCCGACTCCCCGCTCTTGCTGGGTGGCCTCAACGTGCAGGGCGGATCGATCGTGAATCCCACAGTGGCCGCTGCGCTCTAGGTTCTGTGCGACGCCAGCATTCGATCTAGGGTCCGTTGATGCGACTTCGCCTTGGATACAGCGTCGGCTACTGGTCATCGGGTCCACCCGAGGGTGCATTGGAGGCAATTCTCACCGCCGAGCGACTGGGCTTCGATTCGGTCTGGTCAGCAGAGGCCTATGGTTCCGACGCGCTGACGCCGCTCGCTTGGTGGGGGTCTGCGACATCGTCGATTCGACTCGGTACGGGCATCGTCCAGATCTCGGCACGTACGCCTGCCGCCACGGCAATGGCTGCGATGACAATGGATCACCTCTCAGGAGGTCGCTTCATTCTCGGGCTCGGAGTCTCGGGTCCCCAGGTCGTTGAAGGGTGGTACGGACAGCCTTATCGACGGCCACTCGAGCGAACCCGTGAGTACATCCAGATCGTTCGGTCGATCGTCGCTCGAGAGTCACCCGTCGAGCATCGCGGCAATCAATACCGCCTTCCGTACGACGGTCCGGACGCCTCAGGTCTCGGCAAACCACTCCGGGCGACAGTGCATCCCCATCGAACCAACATCCCGATCTTTCTCGGAGCCGAAGGACCCAAGAACGTCGCACTCGCCGCAGAGATCGCAGATGGTTGGTTGCCGCTGTTTTTCTCGCCCTCGGAGAACGACTTCTATCAGTCCTGCCTCGACGAGGGTTTCGCCGCCAGCGGAGAATCTGCGAAGTCCGCCCGGTTTGAAGTTGCTGCCCCGGTCCCGGTCATTCCCGGCGATGATGTGGAGGCGTGTGCCGATCTCATCCGACCGATGTTGGCTCTCTACGCCGGGGGCATGGGAGCACGTGGAGCGAACTTCCACTTCGACGTGTTTGCGCGGATGGGTTACGAAGACGTGGCCCTGAAGGTCCAGAACCTCTATCTCGAGGGAAAGAAGGCTGAAGCAGCGGCTTCGATCCCGATCGAGATGGTCGAGGACGTTGCCCTCGTCGGTCCTGCGGGCAAGATCCGTGAAGAGCTGGCAAAGTGGGAGGACACGTGCCTGACCACGATTCTTCTATCTGGTCCTTCCGCACTCCTGCCGGTGATTGCAGACATTCTGAGCTGATCGATCAGTCGCAGCAGCTGTCCCTCCACCCACAACCGGTACACCGATAATGGGCGTGCTCTGGGGCGAGGTCGGCGCCGCACAGGGGGCACTCGGGAAATGTACCGAGCGGCGACCGACAGGATTCGTTTGAGCCGTCGACGTCAAATGTCACCTGACGAGCCTTCCACACCCACGCGTGCTCTGCGGGGAATTCGATGGGACATTCGGTCGAACCACCCAACCGCGTCACAGCGGCGACTCCGTGATACAACCTACGACGGACCTCGGGTCCCGTGATCTCATGAGCGCCCCCCAGTGAATAGCCAGCAGCCAACGGCCGACGGTCCGGCGCGTCGCAAGCCTGGTACGGCTCGGTCGGCGCTACAGCATCGTCACTTCCGGCTTTTGTTCATCGGCGCTGCGCTTTCCAACGTCGGCACATGGATGCAGAATTTCGTTCTTCCGGCATACCTCGACGTAAGAACGGGATCGGCCGCGTTGGTTGGGCTCCTCGTTTTTGCCCAGCTAGGACCGCAGCTGTTCGGCTCCGTCCCGGCGGGCGTGCTCGCCGATCGGGTGAACCGAAGGAATCTGGTCCTCGGCATGCAGTTCGCCATGATGACGATGTCCGTCCTTCTGGCCGTTCTCGCTGGGTCTCATGCTCCGTTGTGGACCATCTTCGCCGTGCAACTCACAATCGGCGTAGCGAACACCACGCAGGCCCCGGCCTTCAGCGCAAGTCTGCCGATGCTCGTACCACGAGAAGACCTCCCCGGGGCGGTGAGTCTGACCTCTGCGATGATCAACGGAAGCCGCATCGCGGGACCTGCCTTGGCAGCGCTGCTGGGTGCAGTCGGACTCGAACTCTGGCACCTCTTCTACGTGAATGCGGCAACCTACATGTTCTTGATGATCCCGCTCTACCGCTTGGGATTGCCACGCGTGATCAGCGAGAACACGGCGCGTGGATGGCGCGCCTTGACCACAGGTGTTCGGATTGCTCGTCGACGTGGCGTCCTCGGACGTGTGCTGATCTCGATGTCGGCGTTCTCAATGCTCAGCCTTCCGTATATCGGGCTCTTCCCATCGGTTGCACGTCTCAACCTCGGTATCGCCGCTGACGGATCTGCATACAAGATTCTCTATGTGATCTGGGGCTCAGGAGCCTTCGCCGGAGCGTTGTCGGTCGGAACGATCTTCTCTTCGTCAGATCGGCATCGAATGATCAGGACCGGCTATCTGCTCTTCGCATTGGCTCTCGCTCTCTTCGCAGTTGTATCGAATTACGGGGCAGCTCTCGCCGTCTCGTTCGCCCTCGGCTTCGTGTACTTCCAGATTGCCACCACCATGTCAACCGAACTCCAGCACAATCTGCGCGAGGGCGAACGCGCCTCGGTGATGCCACTGTGGTTCATGGCCTTCGGTGGAAGTATTCCGATTGGCAATCTGATCTTCGGACCCCTCATGGATGCCCTCGGAGCAAGATGGACACTCCTGATCGGTGCGACCGCTGCAGCCATCAACGCCAGATGGTGCGACCTGTCTCGACTCCGTCCAACCGAATTCCTCGACGAATCCGAGCATGGAACCACGCAGACGGGTCCATCACGACTGCACTAACCGTCAGGTGCCGAGGAGTTCTCGAACTATTCGTTCAAGTCCCGCAGAGCGGCTCGCCTTAACGAGAACTCCCACCGCCTCAGCGCCGAATCCAAAGCGGGACACAACCTCGTCGATCGGATTGTCCACTGGGTCGGGGCCGTAGAGGCCAGTGGCAACCGGAATCACCACAACGTCGAGTTCCGATGCAATCGCCGCCACACGGCGGTGGGCTGCCTCAGGTTCAGCCACTTCCGCCATCGGTCCGAGTATCGCCACATGGCGAGCGGCTGTCATTCCAGCGAGCGCCCTGAGTGCGGCCTCCATTGAGGTCGGATTGGCGTTGTAGGTGTCGTCAACAACAAACGATCCTTCGGACGTGCGGTGGACCGTCATTCGCTGGTCGGAGATTCGCGCTACGGCCAGGCGAGCCAAGGCAGAGTCGATTGATCCGTCGACCACACCTGCCACCGTCAGAGCGGCGAGCGCGTTGTCGACCATGTGCGCTCCTGGAATCCCAAGCCTGAACGGGGCAACGCCCCAGGGTGTCCGCACGACGCCGGATGCGCACATGATGTCATCGAACACCACGTCGGACGCGCGCACATCGCTGTCTCCAGAAAAGCCCACAACCGATGCATCAGTGCGATGACGCATCGCCCACACCATTGGGTCGGATGCATTGAGTACCGCCGTTCCCGAGGGGGACAACGCCTCAACCAACTCTCCCTTGGCGCGAGCGACGCCCTCCAACCCGCCAAGGCGTTCCGTGTGGGCCTCCCCCACCCTGGTCACCACACCGATGTCCGGCGCCGCAATACCGCAGAGCCGGGTGATCTCCCCGAACCCGCGCATGCCCATCTCCAAGATCAGCGTTCGAGTATCCGCAGGTGCGTTGACGATCGTGTACGGCAGTCCCTGGTCGTTGTTGAAACTACGAGGGTTCGACCACGTTCGATCGGCACCGAGCACTGCGGCTGTCAGATCCTTCACCGAGGTCTTGCCGACAGATCCGGTGACCGCGACAACGGTTGCATCAGCGAGTCGTTCTGCCCGCATCGCGGTCGCGAGGCGACCAAGAGCGGCGAGGGTGTCTGGAACCACCACCTGGGTTTCCGGCCCCTCCGGTGAGTGCCGATCGACGAGCGCCGCCTTGGCACCTCGCGAACGAGCGTCCGCAAGAAAGACGTGACCGTCGCGCTCGGCCACCAGGGCGACGAAAAGGCTTCCAGATCGCAGGTCTCGCGAGTCGAAATCGAGTCCTGACAGCACGACATCAGGTCCGATCAGCACTCCATTGGTCATCCCCGCCACGTCGGATGCCCTGAACTCCACGAGCGTCGACAGTACCGTGGTCTGCGTGCCTCCTCCGGTCATCAACCTTGTGGTGGTGTTCGGCGGTCGGTCCGCAGAGCATGACGTTTCGAGGACCACCGCCGCACACGTACTCCGGGCGGTGTCACCTGAGCGCTACTCGGTCACGGCCATCGGTATCGACACCCACGGCGAATGGTTCCAAATCAGTCCCGATTCGCTCGATCAGGCTCGTAGTGGTGCCGTTGAGCAGGTCGATGTGGTGGGTATCCCCATTGGTGTCGGCGATCTCATGCCCGCTGGCCATGTTGGCGATGGACCGGTCGTCGCACTGCCGCTTCTGCATGGCCCGCTCGGCGAGGACGGCACCATCCAAGGACTCTTCGAGATGGCGAACGTCGCCTATGTCGGCTCAGGCGTGCTTGGCTCGGCACTCGCAATGGACAAGGCGATGGCGAAACTCGTCTGTGCGGCTGTGGGAATTCCCCAGGCCCGCCACGTGGTTCTTCACGCTCACGACCACGAGGCGAACGAGGTCGAAGATCTCTGCGAACTCCTCGGACTCCCGGCCTTCGTCAAGCCGGCCAACATGGGCTCGTCGATCGGGGTGAGCAGGGTCGGGAGTGTTGCTGAACTTCGAGCGGCCATTGACGTGGCGTTCACCTACGACCGGATCGTGGTCGTCGAGGAGGCGATCGCGGGTCGCGAGATCGAGGTGGCTGTGCTCGGCAATCGTGCCCCAGTGGCCTTCGAGCCCGGAGAGGTGGTGCCGGCCGACACCTTCTACTCCTACGCCGATAAGTACCTTGACGGTGCGTCGACAGTTCTCATCCCGGCTGAACTCGACCACGACGTTGCGCAGCAGGCAAAGGACATGGCGATAGCGGCCTTCTTGACCCTGCGTTGCAGCGGCCTCGCCCGATGCGACTTCTTCTACGATGCGGGTGGACGCGGCCTTATGTTGAACGAGATCAACACGATGCCGGGATTCACCCCGATATCTATGTATCCGAAGATGGTCCTGGCCGGTGGTATCGGCTACCCGGAACTGATCGATCGGCTGGTCGATCTTGCGCTTGAGGAACACGAATCGAAGCGACGTCGCATTGATCACCCATGACCCGGTGAGAGCGCCGCACGCAGAAACGATCGAAGTTCTGCTCGCAGCGAGCGCAGCCCGGCAGGCGTTGCCGGCCAGCCGACAGCGTCGAGAACCGCAGGTTCGGTGCCGACTCCCATGACAGTGGCGTAGATCATCGCTGTGAGTAGACCCGGATCAGCTCGCCGCAGCGATCCCCGCGACATCTCGGCTTCCAGATAGGCCCGAAAGTCGGCGATCAGCGGCAAGATTCGCGACTGGAGATGGGAGACATGGTCCTCGTCCAGCCGTCCCACTTCCCGGATCAGGCCGAGCAGGGCCGGCCGACGAACCACTGGTCGGAACACTGCACCGACAACCGCTTCGATTCGGTCCAGGGGATCACTCCCGCCCGCCCGGATGGCGGCGTCGATCACCGCGATGAGTTCATTCGCAGCATGGTCGAGTACGGCGTCCACCAATTCTGACTTCGAACCGAACCAGTAGAGAATGCTCTGCTTTCGCACCCCGACCACGCCAGCGATTTCGTCGAGCGAGACCCCGTCGACGCCGCGCGATCCAAATAGGTCGAGTGAGGCTTCGAGTATCCGCAGGCGGGTCGTCACTGGTGCCACCGAACTCTTGTTAGCAGATGTGTCTACCGAATGGTAGAGACCTGCTAAACAAGTGCCGTGATCGCAGAGCAGTTGGCGGGACGACGAGTCGCAATCACCGGGGCCACTGGGTTCGTTGGCACCGCGCTCGTCGAACGCCTGTTGCGTGGAGCTCCAGATTGCTCTCTCGTGTTGATCGTGCGCGACGGGCGCCGAACCTCCGCAGCAAGGCGCACGGAGCGCGAGATCCTGGCCAATGATGCATTCGACCGACTTCGCTCCGAACTCGCGAATACCGAGGAGGACTTCGAGGCAATGTGTCGGCGCCGGATCACGACGATCAGCGGCGACGTCGGCCGAGACGGGCTCGGTCTTGACGAGTCGGGTCGAAACGAGCTCCGGACGGTCGACACGATTATCCACTCTGCGGCGACGGTCTCATTCGACAGCCCGCTTGACCAAGCAGTAGAGATCAACCTGCTCGGCCCGTCGCGCATCGCAGCCACCTGCGCTGAACTCGGCATCACCCCGCATCTCGTCGCGGTGTCGACGTGCTATGTCGCCGGTAATCGGCGGGGAACGGCGCCCGAAGAACTCGTATCCGAAGGGCCGTTCGATATCGGACTTGACTGGCGACGCGAAGTCGAGTCCGCCCGACGACTTCGCGGTGACGCCGAGGCCGACAGCCGCCGGCCAGAGCGCCTTTCAGAATTCCGAAAGCGTGCACGCTCGGAGTTAGGAGCGGCGGGCGCACCGGCACTCGCCGCGAAGACCGAGCAGATCAGAGAACGGTGGGTCCGAGACCAATTGGTCACGGCTGGTCGATCGAGGGCAGCGAGTGTCGGATGGCCTGACGCGTACGCCTTCACGAAGGCGCTTGGCGAGCAGGCGCTCGTTGAGTCCAGGGGGGACGTACCTGTCTCCATCGTGCGTCCATCCATCATCGAGTCGGCGTGGGCAGAGCCCCGTCCTGGTTGGATCCGTGGATTCCGCATGGCCGAGCCCGTCATCATTTCGTATGCCCGAGGGCTCCTTCGAGAGTTCCCCGGTGTCCCAGAGGGCACGATCGATGTCATCCCCGTCGATCTCGTCGTGGCAGCGATCGTCGCAGTGGCCGCACAGGGACCGGAGGCGCCATTCATCACTCAGGTTGCATCCGGGGGCGTGAATCCACTGCGGTATCGAACGCTCGTCGATCATGTGAGTTCGTGGTTCACCGCAAATCCTCTATATGACAACCATGGACAGCCGATCGTTGTGCCCGAGTGGCGCTTTCCCGGTCGCGGTCGTGTACAGACCCAACTCAGTAGAGCCAAAGCCGTCGTCACACGCACAGAGGCGCTGCTACAGGCTCTTCCATTGCGAGGAAACCGTGCTGAGTTCTCAGCGACGCTTGAGACCCGTCGAATGGAGATCGAACGCGCACTCGAATACGTCGAACTGTACGGCCTCTACACGGAGTGCGAGGCGATCTATCAGGTTGACAACCTGCTGACGCTCTGGGATCAGCTCGACCCTCACGATCGGGAACATTTCTGCTTCGACCCTCGGGTCGTCGACTGGGCGCACTACGTCAACGACATTCACCTACCGTCGATCATCGAGCACGCCCGAGTGAAGAGCACGCCCGGCCGTACTCGAACCACCGACAGGTCGGAGCGTCTTCGGCGGCAGGTCCTCGACCCTCGGCGCCAAGTCGCAGCGTTCGATCTCGAGAACACGCTCATCGCGTCCAACGTCGTCGAGAGCTACTCATGGCTCGCAACCCGTCGACTCGACCCGCGAGAACGGCTTCGGTACACCGTTCGGACTCTCGCAGAGACTCCCGGATTGCTCCGAATGGACAGGCGGGATCGGACTGACTTCCTGCGCCACTTCTATCGCCGGTACGCGGACGCGCCGATCGATCAGATCGAGGTCGACGTGGATGCCATGCTCACCGGTCTCATCTTGCGCAAGAGCTTCCCGGAAGGGCTCAGGCGAGTGCGCGAACACCGCGCCGCAGGGCACCGCACGGTGCTGATCACCGGTGCTCTTGAGTTCAACGTGGCCGGGCTGCGACCATTGTTCGACGAGATTGTCGCAGCGAAGATGTCGATACGTCCTGACGGCACGCTGAGCGGTGAGATGGAGACCGTGCCCCCCACGGGTGAAGCGCGGGCACAGATTCTCGCTGAGTACTGCGATTCGGAGGGCCTATCACTCTCAGAATGCGTGGCGTACGCCGATTCGTCATCAGATCTCCCGCTCTTCGAGGCCGTCGGTTTTCCAGTGGCGGTCAACCCTGAAACTCGTTTGGCAACGATCGCTCGTAAGCGTGGTTGGCTCGTCGAGAACTGGGGTACCGCCCGCGGCTTCGGAAAGCCACTGCTACCGATTGGGCCTGTCTTGTCAGAGGGTGAGCGACGCAGGAGCTTCCGATGAAGGCATTGCAGATTCGACGCAGTGTCCGTCGTTTTGGGATGGCGCGACTGACCTCGCCCCTGAGCCCATCTGGAGCTGTCCGTGTTGGACCGGTGGAACTGACAGACGTTTCCGAGCCGGCACGGCCGCCCGGCCCCGGGTGGCATCGGTTCGAGACGTCGCTCGCCGGAATCTGTGGATCTGATCTCTCGCTCATCGACGGGCATGCGTCGAGCTACTTCGATGATTGGGTGTCCTTTCCATTTGTGCCCGGTCATGAGGTGGTTGGTCGACTCGAAGACGGGCGACGCGTTGTGCTCGAGCCAGTTCTCGGCCATGCAGCCCGCGGCGCAGTGCCTCCCTGGCCCGATGCGGCGCCCGGAGATGGACACGACTACGCACATCTCGTTACCGGACCTCTCGAACCGGGGATACAGACAGGTTTCTGCTGTTCCACGGGTGGAGGATGGTCGCCGTGGTTCTGGGCTCACGAGTCGCAATTGCACTTCCTCCCAGACCACATGCCTGATGAACGAGCCGTGCTCGTGGAACCGATTGCCGGCGCCGTACACGGCGCAGTCATGGCTGCGAACTCGCCGACTGAGCGCCGAAACGGCGTGATCGCAGTGCTCGGTGCAGGAACCATGGGACTCGCCTCGATCGCCGCTGTGCGTCAACAGATTCCCGATGGGCTCATCGTGGCCGGAGGGCGCTATCCACATCAGCTCACCTTGGCGAAGGAGTTTGGAGCCGACGTCGTCACCGACGGTGGTGGGCTGGCTCGTGCTGTACGACGAGCCACCGGCTCACACCGAATTGGGGCCGCACTCTCTGGAGGCGCCGATGTCGTCATCGACGCCGTGGGCAGCTCTGAATCGATCAGCGGTGCGATCACCATGGCTCGTCCCGGCGGGACGGTGGTGCTTCTCGGTATGCCGGCCGAGGTCTCACTTGACTTGACCGCCCTGTGGCATCGTCAGGTCAATCTCCGCGGCTGCTACACCTACGGAACCGAACTGGTGAACGGACAGCCCGTGCGCACGTTCGACATCGCCGTTCAACTCGCTGACATGATCGGTGCCGAGCGCCTGTTGAGCGCGACCTATCCACTCGAACGCCACGTCGATGCGCTCGCCCATGCGGCTGCCGCGGGTCGACGAGGCGCCGTGAAAATCGCATTTGACCTGAGGGGGGCCAACTAGATGCCACGTCCCGGATTCGTCCTTGAGGTCGATCGATCGACCCCGCCGATGCTGTTCTGGCATGGGGAACGCTTCAGTCTGGAGCGCTTACCCGCTGATCGGTCTCGCGTCATCTATCCGCCGGAGCCTCTTGAAGGCCTCCGCGATGTCGAGGGTGCAATCTCACACGCACTTGAGAACCCGATCGACATGGATCCACTCCGCGCATTGCTGCGTCCCGGAATGGTCCTGACCATCTGTTTCGACGACGTAAGCCTGTCGCTGCCAAAAATGCGCCGTCCCGACTCGCGCCAACGTGTCATCGAAGCTGTGCTTGATCTCGCAGCGGAGGCAGGGGTCGACGATGTCCACATCATCGCTGCGCTCGGCCTACATCGGCGCATGCATGACCATGAGTTGCGGCACGTGCTCGGCGACCGAATCGTCGACGCCTTTGGTCCGATTGGGGCGCTCTACCAGCACGACGCCGAGGATCACGAGAATCTGACCGTGGTGGGCACGACCGATCACGGAGAGGTGTTGGAGATCAATCGTCGTGTGGCAGAGTCCGACCTCGTTGTCTACGCAAACGTCAACCAAGTGGCGATGGACGGCGGTTGGAAATCGCTTGTCACCGGCGTTGCGTCGTATCGGTGTCTCAGCCACCATCACAACCCGGAGTCGCTCCGCAACACCCGAAGCCTGATGGACAGGCATCACTCAGCGCTGCATCACTCGATCTGGAGACTCGGCGCCGTGCTCCGCGATCAAGGTCCGCCGGTGTTCCAGGTCGAAACCACCATCAACACCGACGCATTTCCGTCGCCGTTCGATTTCCTGTCAAAACGCGAATGGGAGTGGACTGCGCGCGATCGCGCCACGTACCTCGCAACGTCCGCCTCGCTCAATCGCCTTCCCAGACGGGCAGCACGCAAGATCATGCATTCGATCGAGGCTCCGTACGCCATGACGGGGATCAATGCAGGTTTCACGGAGTCGGTTCATGAACGGACGCTCGCCGATGTGTACCGGCAACACCTGGTCGAGGTGGAGGGCCAGACCGACATCTTGACGATGGGCATACCGTTCATCAGTCCGTACAACCCCGACTCGATCATGAATCCCATTCTCGTCATGTGCATGGGTCTCGGGTACATGTTCAACATGTACCGCAACAAACCGTTGGTGCGCGAGGGCGGCGTGGTCATCATGACGCATCCGACGTACCGAGATTTCAATCCGGTGCATCACCCGAGTTACATCGACTTCTTCGATGAAGTGCTGACTGACACCACCGACCCAGTGGTCATGTCGGAGAAATGGGAGAAGAAGTACGCCGAGGACGAGTGGTATCGCCACCTCTATCGAACCGGTAACGCATACCACGGTGTGCACCCGTTCTATGCCTGGTACTGGGGCGCGCACGGGCAGCAATGGGCCGGTCGGGTGATCATCGTAGGTGGCGACCCCTCGACGGTTCGACGGCTCGGATTCACCCCAGCATCGACCATGGCGGACGCCTTTGAACTGGCCTCTGACGTGGTCGGGCGATCACCGACGATCTCCCACCTCCACGTTCCCTCGGTCCTGGTCGCAGATGTCACCTGACCCGACGCGCTTCCGGCGTCGTTCGACCGAGCGTGCGCAGCGATCACTTGGACAAGCAGAGCAGGTGATCAAGGCAGCCTCCCGTCCCCTGGCGAAGTACGGATTCCCCTGGAGGGCGCCCACCGTGCCGCGCGGTGTCGAGGTTCCGGAGAAGCCCTCGACGTTGGGGCCCGACTACGACACGGACTGGGCCCGAAGACCTAGCTCAGTGTTGATGCGTGCCGCCCTCATCGCTGGTCCGATACGCATGCTCACCGTTGCGCTGGCCCGACCAGAAGTTCTCGGCCTCGATCGTCTCACAGACCTGCAACGCGTCGCAGAGCCTGAGCCCGTCATCTTCGCCCCCGATCACCACAGCCACCTCGACACGATGGTGATGATCAGGGCAATTCCAGCAGTGTGGCGTCGCGATCTTGTCGTGGCAGCGGCTGCTGACTACTTCTTTGACCGGCGATGGAAGGCTGCCTTCTCAGCCCTTGCGCTCAATGCCATCCCGATCGACCGAGAGGCGACCGGACGACGCTCCGCCGAGCTGTTTCGGGATCTGCTTGAGGAGGGCCACAGCCTGCTGATCTATCCAGAGGGTGGTCGGTCACCCGACGGGTGGGGCCAGCCATTCAAGGGCGGCGCCGCCTACCTCGCCTCACGAACAGGAACGCCCATCATCCCGGTTCACATTGAAGGCACCGGTGCCGTGTTCGGTAAGGGCATGCGGCGCCCTCGCCCTGGTCGAACGCGTGTCGTCTTCGGGCGCCCACTTCGGGCCGGACCTGACGAGTCGACAAGACACCTCAACCAGCGCCTCGAGACCGAGGTGGCGAGACTGGCGGAGGAGTCGGTCTCTGATTCATGGTCCGCAGCGCGAGCGGCAGCAGCGGGAAGTCTTCCCACGAGGACAGGACCAGCGGTCAGCGGCTGGCGTCGGTCATGGCTACTCGCCGAACGGCGACGCGCCGAGGTGTCGGGTCGAAGCTCGAGACCACAACGGTCGTGGCCCGATCTCGGGCAGCGTTGAGTCAGCAGCCGCTCGACGGGATCAACAGCGTCCCGCCAAGAAGGAAACTCGAATAGACGGGATTCGTTGCGTTGGCCCGGGCAAGGTCCTCGATGCTGATGCCGTACGAATTCGCCACAACGGTCGGGTTGTCGCCCTCCACTACCGTGTGCTCAGACGTGGTACACGTGCCGGAACCATCTGCCGTCTGGGTCACCCGCTGACCAGCGATGACGCTTGGCATCATCGCTCCTGGGGGAATGACGATGGTTCCGCCGATCGGGAAACTGTTGTAATCGGGATTCTGGGAGTTCGCCGAATTCAGGTCGCCGAGCGAGATGCTGTAGAGGTCCGCCAGATACGACGGGTTGTCCCCTGACGTGATCGTGTGCGAGTAATCCTCGTAGATCATTCCCGGAACCGTCGTTGTCGTGGTCGGAGTAGTCGTCGTGGTCGTCGTGACGAGTTCCTTCACTACGTAGGACGTGGGCTGGATCGGTGCAACCGTGGCGGCGGTTGACGCTTCATCACCGGCGCAACCATTGAGAGACAACGCCGTCGTCGCCAAAGCGACGATGGCGAATACGAGTGAACGGCCGCTCATGGTGTCAGGCTATGCGCTCGCGCCCACTCACATCGGTCACCACCATCAGACGAGAGGACGACTCGTCGGATCGACCGGCCTCATGAGCCTCGTCTCGCCCATCAAGAACTCGTCAACGCCCGCCGCCGCTGCCCGACCCTCGGCGATGGCCCAAACGATGAGGCTCTGACCGCGGCCCATGTCTCCGGCAACGAAGACACCTGGAACATTTGACATGTATTGATCGTCGCGGGCCACGTTGCCTCGCTCGTCAAGAGCGATACCCAACTGCTCGAGCCACGACCCCTTCTCGGGGCCAACGAATCCGAGCGCCAGGAAGACATAGTCGGCGGGCAACACCTGATCGGTCCCCTCAACCTTGGTGAATCGGCCGTCGACCATTTCGACCTCGTGGATGGCCAGTCCGGCGACTGCGCCGTTGCCGTCATCGATGAAACGCTCGGTGTTCACGCTGTAGATCCGCTCCCCGCCCTCTTCATGCGCTGAGGAGACGCGATAGACCATGGCGTACTGCGGCCATGGGTTGCCCTCTCCGCGCTCGGCTGGCGGGCGGGGCATGATCTCAAGCTGCGTCACTGACGCTGCCCCCTGTCTCAGCGCTGTGCCCAAGCAATCGGCACCGGTATCCCCGCCACCGATGATCACCACGTGCCCACCGGCCACGTCTATCGGACTGCGTTCCATGTCGCCCAATTGCACCCTGTTCGCATTGGGCAGATACTCCATCGCCTGATGGATGTTCTGAAGCTCCCGACCCGGCACCGGGAGATCCCGCCACGACGTTGCCCCGCATGCCAGCACGATCGCATCGTGGGACGCTCGCAACACATCGATGTCGATGTTCTCACCCACCACGGCTTCGGTTCGGAATTCGGTACCTTCGGCGCGCATCTGCTCGAGGCGTCGATCGATGTGATGCTTCTCCATCTTGAATTCAGGAATTCCATAGCGCAGGAGCCCGCCGATCCTGTCGGCACGCTCGAGAACGACGACGTCGTGACCGGCTCGGGTCAACTGCTGGGCTGCCGCAAGTCCCGCAGGTCCTGAGCCGACGACCGCAACCCGACGACCAGTTCTGACGCTCGGGATCTGCGGCTGCACCCACCCTTCCGCGAATGCTCGGTCGATGATTTCGACCTCAACCTGCTTGATGGCAACTGGGGGTTGATTGATTCCAAGGACGCAGGCGGATTCACATGGTGCGGGACACAGGCGTCCGGTGAATTCTGGAAAATTGTTGGTGGCATGCAGTCGGTCAATTGCTGCACGCCACTGATCTCGATACACGAGATCGTTCCAGTCAGGGATCAAATTGCCAAGCGGACAACCGTTGTTGCAGAACGGAATTCCGCAGTCCATGCAGCGACCGGCCTGAACGGCGACCTTGTCGGTCGGGAAGTCCTGGTAGACCTCCTTCCAATCCTTCAGCCGAACGGGGACCGGCCGTCGCTCGGGAAGCTCCCGATCCCAACGAAGAAACCCGGATGTCTCACCCATGCGCTGCCTCCATGACCCTCTTCATCGTCTCGGCCTCATCGAGGCCCTGGCTTGCTGCCAGGTTCATCACTTCGAGAACGCGGCGGTAGTCGCTGGGCATCACCTTGCGGAAACGACTGATCTCGACGCTCCAAGATGCAAGGAGTCGGGCAGCGACGGCGGAGCCAGTTTCCTGGGAGTGCCGCTCAACGAGTTCGCGTAGGTACTGCCGGTCTTCGTCGGTCAGGGTCTCGATGTCAACCATCTCAGAGTTCACCCGGCGATCGAAATCACCGGATCGGTCGTAGACGTACGCAACACCACCGGACATTCCCGCGCCGAAATTTCGGCCCGTCTCACCGAGCACCACGACAACGCCACCCGTCATGTATTCACAACCGTGATCGCCGATGGCTTCGACAACAGCGACCGCACCAGAATTTCGAACACAGAATCGTTCACCAACGACGCCTCTGATGAACATCTCGCCACCGGTTGCTCCGTATCCGATGACGTTTCCAGCGATCACTTGCTCTTCGGCAACGAAGGGTGAGCCAGGCGGTGGAGCGATGATCAACCGCCCGCCCGACAGACCCTTTCCGACGTAGTCATTGGCATCGCCATGAAGGCGCATCGTCACACCAGACGGGACGAATGCTCCGAAGCTCTGACCCGCAGAGCCGGTGAAGTCGATGGTGATGGTGTCGTCAGCAAGTCCAGCTCCCCGGTGCCTCCGTGTGATCTCATGACCGAGCAAGGTGCCCACTGTCCTGTTCACATTTCGGACGGGGACCTCGAAACGAACCGGAGTTCCCGTGTCGATGGCATTCTGCGCCAACTCGATCAGACGAACGTCGAGCGCTGACTCCAAACCGTGGTCTTGACCGGTCGTGCAGTGGAGGCTCTGGTCGTAACGATTCTCCCCGACGGCCAAGATCGGAGAGATGTCTAGATTCGACGCCTTCCAGTGGTCGACAGCAGGCTGAACATCCAGCACCTCGACATGGCCGACCATCTCATCGACTGACCGGAAGCCCAACTGTGCCATGAGTTCGCGAACCTCCTCGGCGATGAACTCGAAGAAGTTCACGACGAATTCTGGCCGTCCGGTAAAACGCGCTCGAAGGTCCGGATTCTGGGTTGCGATCCCGACCGGGCAGGTGTCGAGGTGGCAGACCCTCATCATCACGCAACCGGATACGACGAGAGGGGCGGTTGCAAACCCGAACTCCTCGGCACCGAGGAGCGCTGCGATCACGACATCGCGACCGGTCTTCATCTGACCGTCAGCCTGAACCACTATGCGATCACGCAGGCCATTGAGGACCAATGTCTGTTGGGTTTCGGCGAGCCCGAGTTCCCACGGCCCTCCAGCATGTTTGAGCGAGGTCAACGGCGACGCTCCGGTGCCGCCGTCATGGCCGCTGATCAGCACCACGTCAGCTTTGGCCTTTGACACACCAGCGGCAACCGTGCCGACGCCCATCTCTGCAACCAACTTCACATGGATTCGAGCCGCCGGATTGGCGTTCTTGAGATCGTGGATCAGTTGCTTCAGATCCTCGATCGAGTAGATGTCGTGGTGCGGCGGGGGGCTGATGAGACCGACGCCCGGTGTGGAGTGCCTCGTCTTGGCAATCCAGGGATACACCTTGTGTCCAGGCAACTGACCACCCTCGCCGGGTTTCGCTCCCTGGGCCATCTTGATCTGGATGTCGTCGGCGTTCGTCAGGTACTCCGCCGTCACCCCAAAGCGACCTGAGGCCACCTGTTTGATAGCGGAGCGACGCTGCGCGTCATAAAGACGGTCCGGATCTTCGCCACCCTCGCCGGTGTTCGACTTTGCCCCTATGCGATTCATGGCGATGGCGAGGGTCTCATGGGCTTCCGCCGAGATCGACCCGTACGACATGGCGCCGGTGGAGAATCGCTTCATGATCTCGGCCGCCGGTTCTACCTCGTCGAGTGGGACCGGCGGACGCGCGGAGTCAAAGCGAAACAGACCTCGCAGCGTGGCAAGACGAGCGGATTGGTCGTCCACCCGGCTCGTGTACTCCTTGAAGATGTCCCAACGCCCGCTGCGGGTGGCGTGCTGAAGTTTGAACACCGTCTCTGGATTGAAGAGATGGTGTTCACCTTCTCGTCGCCACTGGTACTCACCGCCGAGTTCGAGGCGTCGATGCGCGCGTTCCTCTGGACGATCGGGGTTTGCGCTTCGATGGCGCTTGGCCACCGACTCGGCGACCTGATCGATTCCGATGCCTCCAATCCGACTGATCGTGCCGGTGAAATGGCGGTCGATGAGAGTCGAGCCGAGGCCGATGGCCTCGAAGATTTGTGCGCCCGTGTACGACGCGACGGTCGAAACGCCCATTTTGGACATGACCTTCAACACACCCTTGCCGCAGGCCTTGATGTAGTTGCGGACCGCAATGTTCGGGTCCATTCCGCCAAGACCGTGCATTCCCTCGCTGATCAGGTCCTCAATGGACTCGAAGGCGAGGTACGGGTTGACCGCACCAGCGCCGAATCCGATGAGGAGCGCCATGTGGTGGACTTCTCGGGCGTCACCTGCTTCAACGACGAGGCCCGCCATGGTGCGCTGCCGAGTGCGAACGAGGTGGTGATGGACCGCCGAGGTCAACAGCAGTGATGGAATCGGCGCCCAGTCCACGTCGGCATTTCGATCGGACAGCACGATGACTCGAGCTCCACGTTCGATCTCTGTGGAGACCTCCTCGAAGATCTCTGTCAATCTGCGTTCGAGCCCAGCTCCCCCCTCGGTGACGCGGTAGAGCCCGCGCACCTCGTGCGCAGTGAGTTCTGGACGCCCTCCCTCATCACCGGCGTGGATGATCTTGGCGAGTTCGTCGTTGTCGATGATCGGGAACGGGAGCGCCAGCTGACGGCAACTCCCGGGGCCAGGATCGAGCAGATTGGCCTCTGGTCCGATCGAGGAGGACACAGCAGTCACAACTTCTTCCCGTATGGCATCGAGAGGGGGATTCGTCACCTGCGCAAAGAGTTGTTGGAAGTAGTCGAAGAGAAGTCGCGGTCGTTCGGACAAGACCGCCAGCGGCGTGTCGGTTCCCATCGAACCAATCGGCTCCAAGCCCTTGCCCGCCATGGGGGCGATGATCACCTTCAGTTCCTCGTGGGTGTATCCGAACATTTGCTGGCGTCGCAGAACGCTGTCGTGGCTGAAGACACGATGCTCCCGCTCGGGAAGGTCGCTCAGTGAGACCATGCCCTGTTCGAGCCACTCGGCGTACGGGTGCTCGGCAGCAAGCGACTTCTTGATCTCCTCATCGTCAACGATGCGACCCTCGTTGGTGTCAATGAGGAACATCCGTCCCGGCTGCAGGCGGCCCTTCGTGACAACCCGCTCTGGCGGAATGTCCAGAACACCAACTTCAGAGGCCATGATCACGAGATCATCGGCCGTCACCCAGTATCGGCTGGGCCGTAACCCATTTCGATCGAGCACTGCTCCGATGACCCGCCCATCGGTGAAGGTCACGCTGGCTGGCCCGTCCCAGGGTTCCATGATCGATGCGTGGTAGCGGTAGAAGGCACGCCGATCCGGGTCCATCTCGTCATTGTTCTCCCACGCCTCGGGAATCATCATCAACACGGCGTGGTGAAGCGGCCGGCCGGCCAGGTGGAGCAGTTCGAGCACTTCGTCGAATCGCGCCGTATCTGAGCCCCCGGGGGTACAGATCGGAAAGGCACGCTCGAGGCCGGGGAGGTTCTCACTTGCTGCCAGAGCTTCGCGGGCCCTCATCCAATTCTGGTTCCCCTGAACCGTGTTGATCTCACCGTTGTGAGCGACAAATCGATACGGGTGTGCAAGCGGCCACGACGGGAATGTGTTGGTAGAGAATCGCGAGTGAACAAGCAGGAGCGCACTTTCGGTCCGCTCGTCGACGAGGTCTGGAAAGAATCGTCCGAGCTGCGGCGTCGTCAACATTCCCTTGTACACAATGGTCCGAGACGACAGCGAGGGGAAGTAACACGCAAGTTCATTGAGCAATTCGTGCTCGGTTCGCTTGCGTGCGATGAAGGTCAGCCGATCAAGAGCGATATCGCTACGTCGATCGGGTGCCGCCACAACGAGCTGGCGGAAGATTGGCATCGCCTGAAGAGCGGTCTCACCGAGGCCTGCAGGGTCGGTGGGAAGATCACGCCACGCGATCACCTCAAGTCCCTCCTCGACCATGATCGCCTCGATCCGTGACATCGCCTCAGCCGCCTGGACGGCGTTGCTCGGCAGGAAGCAGATTCCGGCGGCGTAGCAGCCAGCGGGCGGAAGGACGTCCCCGAGCTCAGATCGCAGGAGACGATCGGGCATCTGGATCAGGATCCCGGCACCATCGCCCGTTTCGGGTTCGGCGCCAGTTGCGCCACGATGCTCAAGGTTGGTCAGCGCCGTCAGCCCAGTGGTGACGAGGTCGTGGGACGCGACACCCTTGAGATGGGCGACGAAGGCGACTCCGCATGAGTCATGTTCGAACCGTGGGTCGTAGAGGCCGCGCTGTTCCGGATAGGTCTGCATCGTGAGCTTTCCACTTGTCGGGGGACTTGGGTGGTGCTGGGACGACGCTGGCCCAGTTCTATGAGTCTAGGGGCGAGTCACCCCGGTGAACACCAATCAGTCACTGAGGACCGGGGCCCTGTTCTCCAGGTTCGCCTTGATGACCTCTACCTGATTCGGCGTGCCGATGAGTGCCGAGACCTCGCGTCGTTCCGCTGCGAATTGCTCAGCCGCACCACCGATGAAGGTATCCGAGAGGAGCCGCTTCGCTGCCCGCACCGCATGTGGATTGCGCGCGGCGATCTCTCCGGCCATCGACAAGGCATCGCCCAATGGATCATCACTCAGCCGTGTGACGAGTCCCAGGGGATGTCCCTCTGCCGCAGACAGAACACGGGCGGTGTAGGTGAGCTCGCGCGCGATGTCAGGGCGCACCAGACGATCGAGCGTGAGCGTCCCGGTCATGTCCGGGATGATCCCCCAGTGGACTTCACGCACGGACAGCTGCGTCTCTGGATGGGCGATTCGGATGTCAGCGCCGAGGGCTATCTGCAGGCCGCCACCGAGCGCATGGCCGTGAATCGCAGCGATCACGGGCACCTCTATCTCCTGCCAGACCCAGCACACTTGCTGGCCGAGATGGGTGAGTCCAGATTCTGTGAGTCTGCCGGGGCTGTCGGACGCCTCAGTCATCCGATCCCCATCCCCCATCATCGAGGCGAAGCCCGAGAAGTCAAGGCCGGCGCAGAACGATCGGCCGACTCCATGAAGCACGACCGCCCGCACCTCGCGGAGTGACTTCACATGCTCGCCAGCGGCAGCAATTGCAGCGAACTGTCCACCATCGAGTGCGTTGCGCTTGTCGGGCCGATCAAAGGAGACCAATGCAACGTGGTCCCGGACACCGACTCGAACCCGCCCGGCATCGTCTACGTGGACCGTCTCGAAACCATCAGGGATCATCATCTCGTGCGACATGGCTTCATCGTGTCACACGACTACGGACCGGCCACGATTGGCGCCGCTTGTGGTCAGTTGCTGCTCTCCGTGAGAAGATGCCCACATGTCCGACCATCTGAACCTCACAGCCGACGAAGTCCTCACCACCACGCGCAGCGTGCGCAAGCGGCTCGACTTCGATCGCCCGGTCTCGACCGAGGTCATCATGGAATGCCTCGAGATCGCACTTCAAGCGCCAACCGGCTCCAACCGTCAGGGTTGGCAGTGGGTCTTCGTGAGCGATGAGGCGAAGAAGCAGGAGCTGCAGCGGATCTACGCCGAGAACTTTGCGATGTATCGCCAACTGCCCCGTCCGGAGTATGCCGCTGATGATCCACGCTCCAAGGCCGCTCCGAGGGTTGTCGACTCAGCCCAGTATCTCGCCGATCATTTCCATCGTGCCCCGGTGCTGCTCGTTCCTTGCCTCGAGGGCAAGGCCGACACATCAGGCAGCTCGGGAGCCTTCTGGGGCTCACTGTTGCCAGCCGTCTGGAGCTTTATGCTTGCGCTGCGCGAACGAGGTCTCGGTTCGGCGTGGACGACTCTGCACCTCATCAACGGCGGAGAGGAGAAGGCGGCCGATCTGCTCGGGATCCCCTTCGATCGCTACAGCCAGGCCGGCCTCTTTCCGATCGCTCACACCATCGGCACGGATTTCAAACTTGCATCGCGCCTTCCTGCGAGTGAGGTTTCACATTGGGACACGTGGGGCCAGTCACCGTCCTGAACCTCCAACACCTCGAACCTGAGCAGGTGGCCAGCCTGTTCGTATAGTGGGTTCATGCCCGTGAGTGCCAGCACCCCCATCGAACTTGTCCGTCGCGTCTACTCGTCACTTCCTGAGCGGGTTGCGCTCGGTCGGGAGCGACTCGGACGTCCGTTGACGCTGGCTGAGAAGATTCTGATCAACCATCTCGTCGACCCGGCCCGCCAAGAGATGGTTCGTGGCTCCTCGTACGCCGACTTCAACCCCGATCGGGTCGCAATGCAGGATGCAACGGCGCAGATGGCGCTGTTGCAGTTCATGACCGCTGGTCTCGATGAGGCTGCCGTACCGTCGACAGTCCATTGCGATCACCTCATTCAGGCCAAGATCGGTGCTCGAATCGATCTCGATGTTGCCGTCGACACCAATCGGGAGGTCTACGAATTTCTCCGCACCGTATCGGCGCGCTATGGCATCGGCTTCTGGGGCCCCGGTTCGGGCATTATCCATCAGGTTGTGCTCGAGAACTACGCGTTCCCGGGCGGAATGATGATCGGAACCGACTCCCACACCCCGAACGCCGGGGGACTCGGGATGGTGGCCATCGGTGTAGGCGGCGCTGACGCTGTCGACGTGATGACCGGTTTCCCCTGGAACGTCCGATGGCCAAAAGTCATTGGTGTCCGTCTCACTGGCGCGCTGAACGGCTGGTCGTCACCAAAGGATGTCATCCTTGAGGTTGCGCGCAGACTGACGGTCGAAGGCGGCACCGGCGCCATCGTCGAATATCACGGTCCGGGTGCCGACAGCATCTCGGCCACGGGCAAGGCGACCATCTGCAACATGGGCGCAGAGATCGGGGCCACGACCTCAGTCTTCGGGTACGACATGAACATGTCGGCGTATCTCCGCGCGACGGGTCGCTCCGAGATCGCTGATGCAGCGGACGGCGTAGCGGGTGATCTCCGCGCAGATGACGGCGCCTTGTATGACGAAGTGATCGAGATTGACCTGTCTGACTTGCGCCCCATGATCAACGGGCCACACAGCCCCGATCGCGCCCATAGGGTTGGCGCCGAGGTCGGATCGGCAGCGGCAGCCAACGAATGGCCGTTGGAGGTCTCGGCGGCGCTCATCGGCTCGTGCACCAATTCGTCGTACGAAGACCTCACCCGGGCCGCATCGATTGCTCGTCAAGCGGCGGCAGCGGGAATTCGTTGCGTTACCGAGTTGCTGATCACGCCGGGTTCAGAGCAGACCAGGGCGACGATCGAGCGAGATGGCATCCTCGCCGACCTCGAAGCCGTCGGCGCCACGGTGCTCGCCAACGCGTGCGGTCCCTGTATCGGACAGTGGAGTCGACCAGATTCCGCCACAGGCGTTCCGAACACGATCGTCAACTCGTTCAACCGTAATTTTCCGAAGCGGAACGATGGGAGCGCCAACACGCTCTCCTTCGTGACGTCCCCGGACACCGTCATGGCTATCGCCCTCTCGGGCCGCCTCGACTTTGATCCCGTCACCGATGCATTGACTGCGCCTGATGGATCGCAAGTTCGCCTTGATCCGCCAGTTGGTGAGGTGCTGCCCTCACAGGGCTATGACCCAGGGGTCGACACCTTCACCGCTCCCCCTGACGACCGTCGGTCCGTCGCAGTACGTGTTGACCCGTCGAGTGATCGCTTGCAGCTGCTCGAACCATTCGCGGCGTGGGACGGCAACGACTACCTCGGTTTGCCCGTACTCATGAAAGCGCAGGGAAAGTGCACCACTGACCACATCTCGGCGGCGGGACCATGGCTGAAGTACCGCGGACACCTAGAGAACATCTCAGGCAATCTGTTCGCCGGTGCGGTCAACGCCTACGACGGTGTTGTCGGTATCGGCCTCGACATCACCGATGGCGAACGCCGTACATATCCCGAAATCGCTCGTCGCTATCACGAAGCGGGCATCAGATGGGTGGCAATTGGCGACCGCAACTATGGCGAGGGCTCATCCAGAGAGCACGCAGCGATGGAACCCCGGTTCCGCAACGGAGTCGTTGTCATTGCTCGGTCCTTCGCCCGTATCCACGAGACCAACCTCAAGAAGCAGGGCATGCTGCCACTCACCTTCTCCAGCCCAGACACGTACGAGGAGATCGGTGAGCACGATCGGATCGATGTACTCGACCTCCCGCCGGTTCCCGGCGAGCCGGTTCGGTGTCGCATCGTTCGGCCCGACGGATCGCTAGTTGATTTCGAATGCTCCCACACCTTCAGCGAGGAGCAGGTCGAGTGGTTCCGTGCGGGCTCGGCGCTCAACATCGTTCGACGCAAGGTGGCTGCCGGCGAGTGATCACGGCGCCGGCCATTGCTGCCGTAATTCGCACGATGGCGTAGATCACCGCAGCACACGCAGCATCCAGCCACCAATGGTTTGCGGTTCCGATAATTGATGCGAGCATCAAGATTGGGTGATTGAGTGCGAGGTGGCGAAGGCGTGATGTCGACAGTCTGATGACCCAGACCGAGGCGACGACGGCCCACGCGAAGTGAAGCGACGGCATGGCAGCGACCTGATTTGCTGCTCCGTCGAGCGCGCTCTCTGGATAGATCTTCGGTCCGAAGTCCGTGAGCGTGTCAACGAAGCCCGGCATCATTCGGGGCGGCGCAAGCGGAAACACGATGTGGACGAACAGCCCCGTCAACGTCACGGCGATCAATTCGTTGCGCAGGACCGAATAGTGGCCTCGATGCCGCCAGTACACCCAAACGAGCAGGGCCACTGCGACGGGAAAGTGCATCCAGACGTAGTACTGGTTCATGAGATGAACCAGAACTGGTCGGCCGAGGATCCATCGTTGGATGTCGGCTTCAATCGCCAGACCTAGTCGGATCTCGATCTCGACAACGTTTCGCGCATTTCCGAAGGCGTCCACGAGTGTCGAACTGCTCAACGTGCGCACCCAGCGATAGCCAGTCATCATCGAAGCGACGATCACCAACTCCACGAACACCGGCCCGAATGCCGAAATTCGATCTTTCGATTTCACTGGAACAATGTCGCTAAGGGGTGCGCGATCAATGTCACGTCGGACATCCATGCTCATCTGCATCGGACGCTACGCGCAGCTACCAGCTGCGAGACACGACAGACGTCAGCACAGTCATCACGATCGAGGTCGAAAAACGGGAGACGCCCCGATGGGGGATCGGGGCATCTCAACCTGGGATTCAAGATCCCACGAGCGGAACATGGGGGGTGTGCCGCTACGTCTTGCTTGTGAAAGTATGCACGTGTCCTCGTGCATCTCGCAAGTAGAACGTGGTGATATGGGCTATCTTTTTTAGAGATGGATCTCCGGCAACTGACCACCCTCATCGCGATAGCTGACCACGGGAGTTTCAGCGCCGCCGCCCGCTCTCTTTACACGGTGCAATCCAACGTCTCCGGCCATGTCGCCCGACTGGAGCGAGAACTTGGCGTAGTCCTGGTCGATAGAGCGAATGGTCGGATGACCGAACACGGCGATCGCGTCCTTGAGCGGGCGCGCAGAATTATGCACGAACTCGAAGACATCGTGTCCGACATCAGGAGTCGAGAACACGACATCGCCGGCGATGTTCGCATCGGGGTCATCGGCACAGTCGCTCGATGGGTCATGCCGCCGCTGCTCGCTTCAGTGGCAGCCCGGCATCCCAGCGTGCACACCATCGTGAGCGAGGGAAGTTCCTCTGCTCTCGTCCCGAACGTCGCCAGCGGATTGCTGAACGGAGCCATCGTGCATCTGCCGGTTGATGAACCCGACATGACGGTCGTCCCGTTTTTCGATGAAGAGCTTCTCCTGATGGCACCGCTCGATCATGAGCTGGCCAACGAACAACGCATCGCCATCAGTGATCTCCATCGTCGACCGTTGCTCCTCCCACCTGGAGGAGCGGCACTCCGGCGAATTCTTGATCGGAGTGCCGCCGAGAATGGCATCACCCTTATCCCCCAGACCGAGGTCGACGGGGTGAGACTGCTGGCTTCGCTTGCTCGGGATGGTCACGGCGCCGCGATCGTTCCAGCAACGGCTCTGCGCGCCGAGACATCCAGTGATGTCGTCATGATCCCCGTCGATGGACTGCCCCGCCGTCGTGTTGCCTGGGTGAGAAGGCGTCGTCCGAACCCGACACCCGCCACCGAGGCCGTATTCGATTGCCTGCAATTAACTGTTGCCGACAACCTTCAGCATCAGATAGGCCTACATCCTCCGGTCTGATCGCCCGTTCTGGGCTACCGGTCGTTGAACCGCTCAACATCTAATGTCTGGCGGGTGACCATCGAGAGCGTCAAATTTGACGCAAGGATTCCTGGAGCGGCTTCCGCTCGATTCCGCACCATTGGCTCACGTCGAGTCGTCTGCGTCGAGTTCGATAGCTCCGCGCCCGCTCCTCCGCTGACATCTGAAATGACGACCGTCATGACCGACGGTTGCCGCATGGCTCTCGAAGAGCGGGTACCGCTGCTGCTCATCATCAACAGTGCTGGCGCAGACATCGCAGAGGGTGTGGCACCTCTGGACGGCTGGGGTCGAGCAGCGAGAATTCTCACCCGATGCTCTGGTCGCGTGCCGACCTTTGCCATCGTCGATGGGCCTGCGGTGTCGGGGCCCGCCCTACTCCTCGGACTTGTCGACCACGTGATCATGACCTCGCGCGCCTATGCGTTCGTCAACGGGCCGGTGATGGTCGAGCAGTTCACCGGTATTGCAATCAGCAAGGACGAACTCGGCAGTGCCGAGACCATGGAACGCACAGCCGGACTCGCCACATGTGTGGTGGACGACCGGGATCAGGGACTCCACGTGGTCACAGACATCTTGGACCATCTTCCTGATCACAGCGACCTTCCCGCTCCCACCGAGGTCGCGCATGATCCCGTTTGGAGGTCCACCCCGGAGGCCGGTGAGGCCATTCCAGAGACAGCTACCGGCAGCTACGACGTTCGCACAGTCATCGAGGCGATCGTCGATGACGGGGACTATCTAGAGATACGAAGCCGTTGGGCCACCAACGTTGTCACTGCATACGCGCGGCTCGGTGGACGATCGATCGGAATCGTCGCCAATCAGCCGTTGGCCCTCGCCGGCACACTCGACATTCCCGCTTCACAGAAGGCAGCACGTTTCGTGAATTGCTGCGACGCCTTCGGGCTGCCGATTCTGACGCTCGTCGACACACCGGGCTTCTACCCCGGCAAGGATCTCGAGTGGCGCGGCATGATCCGTCACGGAGCGCAACTCGTGTACGCCTACGGCCAGGCGACCGTCCCGAGAGTGTGCGTGATCCTGCGCAAGAGTTACGGCGGTGCCTACATCGTCATGGACTCCAAGGAGATGGGTAACGACATCTGCCTGGCATGGCCTTGGGCCGAACTTGCGGTGATGGGTGCCGGTCAGGCATCGGCAATTCTGCGACGGGGCGCGTCAGACATCGACCGGGCGGACTTCGAGGCCGACTACGCCGAGCGGCTTCTCAACCCCTACGTGGCCGCTGAGCGTGGCTACGTCGACGATGTGATCGATCCGGCTGACACCCGTCGGGTCGTTGCAGGAGCGTTCGCGATGCTCGCCGACAAACGCGATCGACGCCCAGGTCGTCGACACGGCAATTCGCCCCTCTGATCGCACAGATCACCGCATCACCGTTGGTCGCCTGAAGGGGCGAACCGATACATTGGGATCGGCCCGTGATCGAATGAACCGGAGGACCTTCGTGCCCGAAACCATCACCATCACCGACGACCGAACCGGACAGACGGTCACGGTCCCGATCGAGGGCGGTGTGTTCCCCGCATCAGCGATTCGCTCACTCGATCCCTCGCTGTTCGTCTATGACCCTGCCTACATGCAGACGGCTTCGTGCAAGTCTGCGATCACCTATCTGGACGGTGACAACGGAATCCTTCGCTACCGCGGTTACCCGATCGAGCAACTAGCCGAGAAGTCGTCGTTCCTCGAGGTTGCCTACCTGCTTCTGCATGGCGAACTCCCATCCGCCGAGCAGTTGTCGAATTGGCGGCACGAGGTGACCCATCACACCTTCATTCACGAGAACATGCGCAAGCGGTTCGTCGACGGCTTCCACTACGACGCTCATCCGATGGGGATGTTCGTGTCAGCAGTCGCTGCACTCGGAACCTTCTATGACGGCGCCAAGGACATCGACGACCCCGAGAGTCGCTACAAGCAGGTGCTTCGCATGATTGCGAAGACCCCGACGATTGCAGCGATGTGCTACCGGTTCTCGGTTGGGCTGCCGTTCAACTATCCGGACAACGATCTTTCCTTCCCCGCGAACTTCTTGTCGATGATGTGGAAGGTCGGCAACCACTACGAGGTCGATCCTGTTCTCGAGCGGGCGATGGACATTCTGTTCATCCTTCATGCCGACCACGAGCAGAACTGTGGTACGACCGCAATGCGGGTGGTTGGCTCGTCCAACGCCGACCCTTACTCGTCCGCCGCAGCTGCAGCAAGCGCCCTGTACGGCCCGTTGCACGGTGGCGCCAATGAGGCGGTTGTTCGCATGCTGGCCGACATCGGCGAGGCTGCAAACGTTCCGGCCTTCATCGACGACGTCAAGGCGGGCAAGGGCCGTTTGATGGGCTTCGGCCACCGGGTCTACAAGAACTACGACCCGAGGGCGACGATCATCAAGAAGACGGCGTACGACGTGTTCGAGGTAACCGGCAAGAACCCTCTCCTCGACATCGCATTGAAACTCGAAGAGGTTGCTCTGCAGGACCCGTACTTCGTCGACCGGAAGCTCTACCCGAACGTCGACTTCTATTCGGGCTTGATCTACCAGGCGATGGGATTCCCAGTCGACATGTTCACCGTGTTGTTCGCGATACCGCGGACCGTCGGATGGCTCGCCCACTGGCAGGAGCTACTCGCTGACAAGGACCAGAAGATTTCGCGGCCGCGGCAGTGGTACGTCGGCCCCGACGCTCGCGACTACGTCGGTATCGACTCGCGTAGCTGAACATGGATTTCTCGTGGACCGCTGAGCAGGAGGCGCTGCGCTCCGAGGCAAAACAAGTAGCCCTGGATGCCGTCGCCCGCTTCGGTCGCTCAAATGACTCGTGGATCAACGGCTTCTCCAAGGAGTTCGCAAAGGAGTTGGGCGAACGGGGTTGGATCGGTCTGACGTGGCCGGTTGAGTTCGGTGGGGGCGGTCGACCGGCGATCGATCGGCTGATCATTGGTGAAGAACTCATCGCGGCCGGCGCGCCCATCGCCGCGATGTGGTTCGCCGATCGCCAGATGGGTCCCACACTCATGACCTATGGTCGGCCCGATCAACAGGCGGAGTTCCTCCCCGACATGCTGCGTGGGGAATCGACCTGGTGTATCGGCATGTCAGAACCCAATGCGGGAAGCGACCTTGCATCACTCAGCACGACTGCTCGTCGCGAGGGCGATGACTTCATCATCAATGGACAGAAGATCTGGACCAGTTTCGGTGCGATCGCCGACTACTGCTACCTGATCTGTCGGACTTCGAATGACGGTCCCCCGCACACCGGAATCAGCGAGATCATCGTCCCCATGTCAACACCTGGCATCGAGGTTCGAACCATCAAGGACATGACTACAAACCGGCACTTTGCCGAGGTCTTCTACACCGACGTCCGCGTTCCGGCTGAAAACCTCGTCGGGGTTGAAGGCAATGCCTTCAAGCAAACAATGCGGCAACTCGAGCATGAACGAGGCGGTGTCGACCGTCTCGTCTCGAATCAGGCGCTCTACCATCTTGCGCTTGCGCAAGCAGACCTCTCTGACCCAATCGTTCGCCAACGGGTCGCACGCATCGAAACCGGCTATCGAATCGGCCGGATTCTGGTGACTCGCGAGGTACTGCACCAAGCGCCGTCCGGCTTCTCCGCCGCCACCAAGTGCTTCTGCACAGAACACGAGGTCGAGGTCGCCGACTTCGTGTCCCACGTGCTCGGCGCAGACGCGATGCTGTGGGACGACGTGACCAAGGGACTCGCCTATGCCCCCGGTTACACGATCATGGGGGGCACGTCGAATGTCATGCGCAACATCCTTGGCGAGCGAGTACTCGGGCTGCCCCGCGAGCCTCGCTGACACTCACCCCATAATGTCGCGCAGAGCGGCAACCGTTGCCACCGGGTCACCACCGACCGGCGTGACCGACAAGTGGGTGACACCGGCTTCCCGATAGGCGGCCAGGCGTTCCTTGATCTCTCCTGCCGGCCCGACGAGGTTGGTCCGCTCGAGCATTTCAGACGGAACAGCGGCCGCTGCACCATCTTTGTCGCCGGAGAGATAGCGGTCCTGGATTTCGATTGCCTCGTCCACGTACCCGTACTTGCGGCAGATCGTGTTGTAGAAGTTCTTGTCTCGAGCGCCCATACCCCCGACGTAGAGCGCCACATTCGGCCTTGCCATGTCGAGGATCTGCTGCCGTCGCTCGCCCACGAACTCGTCGCCGATCGCAACCATGCCGCCGGCCGAGATCTGCAGCCTCCCAAGCGATGCGTCACGCTTGGCAGAGCCAGCCTTGAGCTCATCACCCCACACGTTGTGGAACTTCTCGGGGTCAAAAAAGATCGGAAGCCAACCGTCGGCGTACTGAGCCGTGGCTGTCACGGACAGACCCATGAGCGAAGCCCAGAAGATCGGGATGTCGGTACGGACCGGATGGTTGATCAGTTTGAGGGCCTTGCCGAGGCCAGTCCCCTCCCCTTCGGGGAGCGGCACCTGCACCGTTGCCCCGTCGTACACCACCGGTTCGCGGCGCCAGACCATTCGACAGACGTTGATGTAGTCACGGATCCGAGCCATCGGCTTGTCATAGGGCACCCCGTGAAACCCTTCGATCACCTGAGGTCCTGACGCACCGAGTCCGAGGACGAAACGCCCACCACTCACATAGTCAAGACCGGCGGCGGTCTGAGCCACGCACGTAGCCGTTCGCGAATACACATTGATGATTCCCGTACCGATCTGGATCGTCGAGGTTCGCGCGGCCAAGAAGCCCAACTGGCTGATCGCGTCGAAGCTGTAGGCCTCGGGCACCCACACCAGATCGAGGCCGGCGGCCTCTAGATCTTGCACACGCTGAACATCTGCGTGGAAGTCGCCGGAATAGCTGATCATCATCGAGAGCTTCACACTCGACACGCTAGAGCCATCGAGGAGGCGCCTCCCAGTCAGAGACA
>JAQCGT010000091.1 GCA_027730505.1 Actinomycetota bacterium
CGAATCGGTCGACACGCGCTTTTGGCTCTTCGAGTTCGATGCCGTAGGCGTGGTGTTCGTTGATCTGCCAGCCCGCACCGAGCCCGAGCACGAACCGCCCCTTCGAGACGTGGTCGATGGTGGCTGCACGGTTGGCGAGTAGTGCTGGATGATGCACCGAGGTCGGGGAGACGAGCGGCCCGAGACGGAGTCGTTCAGTGACCACGGCGACTGCTGGCAAGAGTCCCCACACCTCATGGGAGTCGCCGTCGTTCACCTCAGCGGTGCCGGTGTTCGGCATGTAGTGATCGGCGAACCACATGCCGAGCCAGCGGCCGTCGTCGAGCCATCGGGCGAGTTCGAGTACCTCGTCGACCGGATACTTGATGTTGGGCCACACAGAGAACTGCATGGTGACGACCGTAGTGTGTCGCTCGTGCCCGATGACCTGTCGCGACGCCTCTGGGAGGAACATGCCGGATGGTGGATCGACGGATTCACCGACGGGGCCGATCCCGAGTATGAGGACCAAATCATCCCACTGGTGGTCTCAGAGTTGGCTGGCACCGAGAGCGTGCTCGACATCGGAACGGGTGACGGTCAGATCGCTCGGGCGCTCGCTGCCACGGGTTGCTCCGTTGTCGGCGCTGACCCGACGACGAATCAAATCGCAGTGGCTCGCGAGCGCGGGGGAGGGCCGCAGTACGTGCAGGCCGGTGCAGCAGCACTTCCATTCGCTGATGCATCGTTCGATGCTGCTCTGGCCTGTCTGGTGTTCGAGCACATCGATGACGTCGATGGCGCAATCGCCGAGGTCGCGAGGGTGCTTCGACCGGGAGGCCGGTTCACCTTCTTGCTGAACCACCCGTTGTTGCAGACCCCAGACAGCGGATGGATCGATGACCACATGGTCGATCCCCCTGAACAGTATTGGCGCATCGGCCCGTATCTACGAGAGGCTGAGACTGTCGAGCAGGTCGAACTCGGGGTATGGATTCGGTTCCTGCATCGCCCCCTGTCGCGTTACCTGAACGCCTTGGCTGATGCCGGGTTGGTGCTCGAGCACATGGATGAGCCCGCTCCTCCCGAACGGTTCCTCGCCCAGGCGCCCGAGTACTTCGATGCGTCGAGTGTGCCGAGACTGCTACATCTGCGCCTTCGGCGCGTTTGATCGGTTGCGGTGCGCCATTTCGAATCGATGGGAGATTTAGGCTGGGCACGTGGCTGACATCGTGATGATCACGGGGCTCTCCGGGGCCGGTCGATCGGCGGTGGCTGCCGTGATGGAAGACCTTGGTTGGTATGTGGTTGACAACCTTCCTACGTCGCTCGTTCCGACCATCGTCGAACTGGCGTCGAAGCCGGTTGGAGGCATCGCCCGGCTGGCGTTGGTGTCGGGTCGAAACCACGACGATCTTCTGCCGCATGTTGCACAGCTCCGCGGAGACGGGCACCACGTCACGCTGTTGTTCCTCGATGCCAGCACGCCGAGCTTGATCCAGCGCTATGACGCAACGCGTCGACGTCATCCGTTCACCGAAGACGGGTCTGGTGTCCGTGAAGCGATCGAACGTGAACGCGAGGCACTGGTCAGGGTGCGCGATCAGGCCGACCTCATCATCGAAACGAGCGAACTGAATGTGCACCAGCTGAAAGATCGCGTGGTCGCTGCGTTCTCCGACTCTGAATCTCGTCGGCTCCAAGTGCAGTTGCAGTCGTTCGGGTACAAGCACGGCCTGCCGATCGACGCCGACGTCGTGATGGATGTGCGGTTTCTGCCGAATCCGCATTGGGAGGATGCGCTGCGTCCCCTTACCGGGCACGATCCGGCGGTGCGCGACTATGTACTCGAGCGAGCTGTCACTGCACGATTCCTCGATCGTTTCGAAGCACTGCTCGTGGAGATGCTCCCGGGCTATCAGTCCGAGGGTCGGTCGTATCTGACTATCGCCATCGGGTGTACCGGTGGCCGGCACCGCTCGGTGGCCGTGAGCGAGGAACTGTCCCGCCGTCTGGCCGCTCACGGCATTGCGGCGAAGGCCTCGCACCGGGACATCTCGCTCGGCGGGTGACACCGCTCCTGTGCGCGACGACGCGCGGTGACTAGCGTGTCGGGCATTCTCCCGGGTGTTGCAGAAAGGACCCTCCCATGACTGTTCGTGTCGGTGTCAACGGCTTTGGTCGTATCGGTCGCAACTTCTATCGAGCGGTGCTTGCCCAGGGCGCCGATGTCGAGTTCGTCGCTGTGAACGATCTCGGATCGCTTGATCAGATGGCGCACTTGCTGAAGTACGACTCGGTGATGGGCCGACTCGACCAGGACGTGAAGGTGGTGAAGGGCGGCATCAAGGTTGGCGATCACACGATTCGGGTGCTGTCCGAGCGTGATCCGAAGGCCTTGCCCTGGGGCGAACTCGGGGTCGACCTCGTTGTCGAGTCGACCGGAATTTTCACCGACCGAGCCAAGGCGGCGATGCATCTCGAGGGCGGCGCGCCCATGGTGATCGTGTCGGCACCATCCAACGGTGCTGATCTGACCGTGGTCTACGGGGTGAACCACACCGATTTCAAGAAGTCGCAGCACAAGGTCATCTCGAACGCCTCGTGCACCACGAACTGCTTCGTGCCGTTGGTCAAGGTGCTCGACGACGCGTTCGGCGTGAAGGAGGGGTTGATGACGACGGTGCATGCTTACACCGGCGATCAGTCGCTGGTCGACGGCCCGCACAGCGACCTTCGTCGTGCCCGCGGCGCAGCCATCAACATCATCCCGACCTCGACCGGCGCAGCGCGAGCCACGAGCCTTGTGATGGAGTCGATGAAGGGCAAACTCGACGGCACGGCGCTCCGTGTTCCGGTGCCGACGGGCTCGATCACCGACTTCACCGCGACGCTGAAGAAGCAGGCGTCGGTCGCTGACATCAACGCCGCGTTCGCCGCCGCCGCCAAGAAAGGTCCGATGAAGGGCATCCTCAAGTACACGGAGGACCCGATTGTGTCGAGCGACATAGTCGGTGATCCGCACTCGTCGATCTTCGATGCGCAGATGACGATGACGATGGGATCACTGGTGAAGGTGTGCTCCTGGTACGACAACGAGTGGGGGTACTCGAACCGTCTGGTCGACCTCGTTCGCTACGTCGGTCGCGGTCGCTGATTTGCCATGACCTCGTCGACGGGCCGCATACCAACCCTTGAGGATCTTGGCGACCTCGCCGGCAAGACGGTGCTGGTTCGTACCGATTTCAATGTTCCGCTTGACCGTTCAGGCGAGACGGTCCGGATCACCGATGACTTCCGTATTCGGGCGGCGCTACCCACCATCGAGTGGCTCCTCGAACGTGGCGCTCATGTGGTGTGCGCGAGTCACCTAGGGCGTCCCAAGGGGGCACCGGATCCGAAGTACTCGATGGACCCGGTTCGTGAGCGCCTCGCCGAACTCGCCCCCGGCGTCAAGCTGCTTGAGAACCTTCGTTTCGATCCGGGGGAGGAGGGCAATGATCCCGCATTCACTGCTCAACTCGTCGACGGTGCGGATGCCTACGTGAACGACGCCTTCGGTGCGTCGCACCGTGCACACGCATCGATTGTCGGCCCGCCGGCGACGCTTCCTTCGGCGATGGGGCGGCTATTGCAACGTGAGGTGGAGGTGCTCGAAGGTCTTCGAGACCGTCCGAAGCATCCGTTCATTGCGGTGCTCGGCGGGGCGAAGATCTCCGACAAGCTCGGCGTGGTCGAAGCGTTGCTCAACGTGGTCGATCAGCTGGTTATCGGTGGTGCCATGTGCTTCACCTTCTTTGCTGCCCAGGGCAAGCCGATCGGCGATTCGCTGTTCGAGCCGGACATGGTGGATACGTGTCGGCGCCTGCTCGACGAGCATGGATCGAAACTTGTCCTTCCTGACGACATTGTCGGGGTGGACGCCAGCGGGGAATTCGCAACGTTCGGCACTCGACTCCCCGACGGCGCGAAGGGTTTTGACATCGGTCCCGGTTCGGCCGCAGCGTTCAGCGATGTGGTGATGGATGCGCGCATGGTGTTCTGGAACGGCCCAATGGGCATGTTCGAGGATGAGCGCTTCGCGAGTGGCACCCGCACACTCGCCCAAGCGATGGCCGACACGAAGGCCTTCACTGTTGTCGGCGGCGGCGACTCGGCTGCCGCTCTCGCTCAGTTCCGCCTCGATGACGAGGTTGACCACGTTTCCACCGGGGGCGGGGCGAGCCTCGAACTACTCGAACTCGGCGACCTTCCCGGTCTCGCTGCACTGAGAGGTGCCCCAAATGCCTGATACCCGTGTACCGCTGATCAGTGGCAACTGGAAGATGAACCTCGATCACTTCGAGGCGCTCCGCACGTTGCAGAAGTTGGCCTGGCTCGTGCCCAAGGATGTGCTCGCCAAGGTCGATGTGAGTCTGCATCCCCCCTTCACCGACCTGCGGACGCTCCAGACATCCATCGAGGCCGACCGGATGGACTTCCTGCTCGGGGCCCAGCACTGCCATCACGAGTTGAAGGGCGCCTACACCGGCGAGGTGTCACCGGCGTTCCTTGCGAAATTGGATGTGAAGCTGGTGATCTGCGGCCACAGCGAACGCCGTGAGTTGTTCGGTGAGACCGATGAGATGGTCAACGCAAAGGTGAAGGCCATCATTTCCAACGGCATGACACCGATCATGTGTGTTGGGGAGACCCTCGCAGAACGTGAAGCCGGCGAGACCGAAGCGAGAGTGCTCGGGCAGGTGGTAGCCGGTCTGCAGGGTGTGAAAAAGGAACAGGTCGCCGCCATGGTGATCGCATACGAGCCGATTTGGGCGATCGGCACGGGCAAGAACGCAACGGCCGACGATGCCCAATCGGTCTGCGCATCCATACGGGCGGCAGTAGCGGCTTCCTTCGGCGCCGACGCCGGCGCGACGGTACGCATCCAGTACGGCGGCAGCGTGAAGGCCGGCACGACCGCCGAGTTGATGGCGCAACCCGATATCGACGGTGCGCTCGTCGGCGGGGCCAGCCTCGACCCCGACGAATTTGCGCAGATCATCGCCATCGCCGCAGACGCCTGAACCGCGCTCGGATCTTGCTGACTGCCGCTGGTACGGTCAGATGCAGCGATGAAGGTGACGTCGAACTTCCTGTTGCGATGGAGGGCACCTCATCGTCGTTCAGCAATGCTCGTCGCCGGTCTTGTGGCGTTGGCGGCGTGCTCCGGAGAGAGCGGGCCAACGGAAACTTCGGCACCGCCGCCGCCGGCGACCTCAGCAGTGACGACGACGCAGCCCTCAGTCACGTCGGTGGCTGAGACCATCCCCTCCGAGTCGACGACGACATCGACCACGGTTCCGATTCCTGACTCGGCGGTGATGCAGCTCTCGTTCCAGTTCGCCGCCGACGCCCGCTGGTCCGATGGCACGAAGATCTCTGTGGCCGACGTGGCCTGCACCGTGCAAGCGATGAGGTCCACACCGGGTTCGACCGAGAGCGAAGCGTATGTATCGGTGATCGATGTGCGCGCTGGGCGCGCCGAGGACGTCGTCGAGGTCTACTTCGATCGGGTGGTGGCGGGGTACCGCGCGATGTTCGATCGGCTGTTTCAGGCCAGCGCTGTTGACGATTGCTCCGATGTATCCGTGTTGTGGGAAGACGAGCCACCCTCGCCGATTGCGCCTCTGAAGGTGGAGGTCTGGAATTCGGCCCAGATGATCCTCGGTGTCACCGAGGAAGCCGAGGAACTCGGGTTCAAACGATTGGTCTTTGTTCCGATCGGCGACATCGATCTCGAGGTCGACGTCTTGCGGTCAGGCGAAGTCGATCTGATCGTGCCCGAGTTGTCGGTTGGTGTTGCCGAGGGCTTGGACGATCCGAACCTTCGTTTTGAGTTGCAGTCGAGTGGCCGTCACGAAGACCTCTATCTCAACGACACGAGTGGTGGAGCCTTTGCTGATCCGGCCTTTCGTGACGCCTTCTGGCGGTCGGTCGACCGAGATCGTCTGATCGTCGATGTGTACGACCTGATTCGCCCGGGAATCGAGGCGTGGGATTGTGGTCCCGTGACCGATCCCGAGTGGTGCGACGGTGTGGCGCCATTCGCCGGATCATTCGATCCAGGTGGCGCTGCTCAGGCGCTGACCGAGGCCGGCTGGACCTTCGATGCCGACGGTCATTGGCAGGATGCGTCTGGTGAACCGCATCAGATCAGATGGCTGGTGGATGGCGGCCATGGCCGTCAGGCGCAGCTGGTCGAATCGCTTGTGCCCTTGATGTCCGATTTTGGTTTCGATCTTGCGGTGGAGGAATGCTCAGGCGACTGTGTGTTCCGAGATCGCTTGGCGGCCGGGGATTGGGACCTGGTGGTCTACGCCGAGGAGGGTCTTGCCGATATCGGCCTGTTCGCACGGCGCTACTCATGCTCACAGCGCTCCAGCTCTGACCAGCCCGGTTGGAACGTGTCGGGATTCTGCGACGCCGAGTCCGATGCGCTGCTCGGTCGAGCATCATCAACCCGTGTGGCCGGTGAGCAGAGCGAGTACGTGCGCGGGGTGCTCGGTCGTCTCGCGCGCACCCGTCACGTATTGCCACTGGTGAGAATCCCATCCGCTATTGCGTGGCGTCCCGACAAGTTGGGTCCCGAGTCTGTGCTGACCGACATTCGCGCAGCGGCGCTCTGGGACATCGATGACCTGCTGGCTCTTGAAGACCTGGATGGTGACGGCCAGATCGTTATCGGGGTAGAGCATTGGCCGAGTTGTGAGAATCCGTTGCTCGTGTGCGGTGGAGTTGGTTGGTATCGGCGCAATGTCGGGTCGGTGGTGGTGCCGGGTATCTGGAGCACCGATGATGGCCGCACACTCACCCACACGTCATTGGTTCGCCAGGAGCCCTTCGTGACCCTGCTGAGGAGCTGACCGGGCCGTGACGACCGGCCGGTAGGCTTTCGACTCGTGCGTGATCTGTTGCTCTACGTGATGTTGGTGGTCAACATCGTTTCGATGATCGGTGTGATCGCTGGCGTGCTGATGCACTCTGGCCGCGGTGGCGGGCTCTCTGACATGTTCGGCGGTGGCGGAGGAGCAGCGCTCGGTGCCACCACTGCCGAGCGGAACCTCAACCGGATCACCTTTGTGTTCGCACTGGCCTGGATCCTGTCGGTGTTGGCACTCAGCTTCTTGTTCATCAGGTGAGTTGACCACTTGGGCGATGGTGGAGCGCTCGAGTGAGCCGATAACCTCCACCGGGCTACGTCGGAGTGGCGGAATGGCAGACGCGCTAGCTTGAGGTGCTAGTGCCCTACTAATGGGCGTGGGGGTTCAAGTCCCCCCTCCGACACGAATTACGTGCTCGATTCGCTGCGCGAAGCGGGACGCAGTCCCTAAGGATCAAGGCTGCTTGTCGGCGCTGGGTCCGGAGACGAGTGCAGGCTTAGGTGGCGATTACTCGACGCACCACGGGAGCGTCGAAATCGGGTGGGGTGCGCCGGGGCCTATTGCGTTCCCAGAGCTGTCGCCCATGCGAGTGCAGCCTCGTCGTCTGGGTTCATGGCCCGCTCGGTATCGATCTCGACCCTGATGATCCGGCCATCGAACTCGGCTGGCGCCCGCAGCTCACGGCACGCTCCGGTCAAGCTCCGGCCGATGTCGAGCCCGATCGACGAGATCATGGCCGGCACGAGCGGGATCACCGCTTCACTGACCTGGCGCTCATTGATTGCGATCCGGGCCATGGCGGGGCCTCCCCTCACCCGCTCCTGGCGGAGTTCGACCGTCACCTGACCGGCGGGAACCGAGTCGGATGATCGCAGGACGGTGTGGTGGCCGAATGCGTTGTGGTCGTACACGAGGTGGCCGTCGCCATCGAGGTACAGCGCTAGTCCGTTGTTGGAGGTGCCCATCGACAGGATCGCGCCGCTGGCCCGAGCGTCGGACCGGTCGAGCAGGGCACGAAGGTGCCAGGTGCGGCTGCCGAGTGCGGGTGCAGCGTCGGCGGGGATTCGGGCGATCGGCGGGTGATAGAGGAAGCGGTCTCGGCCCGCAGGGTTGCCAGCGCCCTTGTGACCGCCGAAGAGCCGACTGTCCCGCTCCTGGATCGGCAGGACCCCGTAGCGCCCGGCTTCAATCCAAAACAGCTCGACCATCCGGGCGAGTCGCTCGGGTTCGGCGCCGGCCAGGTCGTGGCATTCCGAGAAGTCCTCGTCGAGGTGGTAGAGCTCCCAATTGTCGTCGTCGATGTGTCGGCCGCGTTCGTGAAATGTCACCGCCTTCCACCCATCTGAGTAGATGCCCCGGTGACCGAACATCTCGAAGTACTGGACCGACTTCGCGGTGGGGACTTCGACCACGTCGTCCGCCTCGGGCCCGAAGGCGTAGGCGAAGCTCGTCCCGTGGATCGGCTGCTGCTCGACACCCTTGTACGTGGTCGGGGCCTGGATGCCGACCAGCTCGAGGAGGGTCGGCGTGACGTCGGTGATGTGGTGGAACTGTCGTCGTACCTGCCCGTTGACTGTGGGGTCGATTCCCCCGGGCCACGAGACGATCAGCGGATCGCGAACCCCGCCGCCGTGGGTGTTCTGCTTGTACCGCTTGGCGGGGGTGTTCCCCACCTGGGCCCATCCCCACGGATAGTT
>JAQCGT010000092.1 GCA_027730505.1 Actinomycetota bacterium
CATGTACATCGTGTTCCCCTTCGTGTTGCCGGCCCTCGGGCTGGCGAGCGGTGTCGGCCCACTGATCGGGATCCCGATCAGCATCGTTGCGATCGTCGCCATCGTGATGAGCATCCGACGTTTCTGGCGCGCCGACCACTCGAAACGCTGGCATTACACGGTTCTCGGCTCCGCCGTCATCGGCTTCCTGAGCGTGCTGATCGTGATGGACCTCGCCGAACTTGTCGGCTGAGAGCACCGCCGGACACCTCGCTGTCGACCGACCCCCGCGCGATGGTGCATGATGGTGTCCTCGTCCCTCCACGACGGAGGAGACGTCTGAGCGACACAGAGGGGGATTGACGTGGAGATCACGGTCACCATCAACGGCAAGGCACACACCGCTGACGTCGAGCCGAGGACGCTGCTCGTCCAATTCATTCGCGAGTCCGTGGGCCTGACAGGCACGAACATCGGATGCGACACCTCCTCATGTGGCGCGTGCTCGATCCACCTTGACGGCGAGGCCGTCAAGAGTTGCACCGTGCTGGCTGTGCAGGCCGATGGCCACGATGTCACCACGATTGAGGGGATGGCCGCCGCAGACGGCACGCTTCATCCGATGCAGCAGGCGTTCATGGAGAACCACGGTCTCCAGTGCGGCTACTGCACCCCTGGCATGGTGATGGCGGCCACGAGCCTGCTTAACGAGAATCCGAATCCCACCGAGGAGGAGGTGCGCATCGGCCTCGAGGGCAACCTCTGCCGTTGCACCGGATACCACAACATCGTGCAGTCGGTTCTGGCCTGCGCGAAGGGCTAACGCCCGAGACAACCGAACGACCATCGAGAGAACTGGGGGGTTCCACGATGACCATGACCGATCAGCCGACCGGGGTACTCGGCTCGAGGATGCTGCGCCGTGAGGATCCGGCGCTGCTCACGGGCGAGGCCCGGTACACCGCCGACCTCGTCGTCCCGGGCGCACTGCACTTGGCGATGGTGAGAAGCCCGTACGCACGGGCGCGAATCGTCTCCGTCGACACCGCCGCTGCCGTGACCATGCCTGGTGTGCGCGCCGTCTACTCGGGCGCCGACCTCGCCGATACCTGGGCAGGACCGATGCCGTGCGCTTGGCCGGTGACCGAGGACATGAAAAACCCGACGCATCTGCCGCTCGCTGTGTCCCAGGCGAACTATGTGGGCGACGCGGTGGCCTGCGTGATCGCCGAGACGGCTGAAGCAGCCCGCGATGCGGTCGAGGCCGTGGTCGTCGAATACGAACCGCTAGAGGCAGTCATCGATCTCGAGGACGCCCTGAGCGACCGGGTCGTTATCCACGATGAGATCGGAACGAACCGGTCATACACCTGGGACCTGAAGATCGAAGAGACCGAGGGCGCCTGTGATGCGGCGTTCGCCGCAGCGGCATATGCGGTGAAGGAGCGCTACATCCAACAGCGCCTCATCCCGGCTGCGATGGAGCCCCGTGCGGTGCTCGCCGTCCCGCAACCGTTCGGCGGCGACATGACTCTCTATTCGGCCACCCAGGTGCCACACATCTTGAAGGTGATGACGGCCCTCACCCTCGGCATTCCCGAGCATCAGCTCCGGGTCATCGCCCCCGCAGTCGGCGGTGGCTTCGGTTCGAAGCTCAACGTCTACGCCGAGGAGTTGCTGTGTGTCGCTCTCGCCAAACGTCACGGCGTGCCGGTCCGCTGGACCGAAACCCGATCGGAGGGCTGCCAGGCCACGATCCACGGTCGCGGGCAGATTCAGGACATTGAACTCGCCGCCGATGCCAATGGCCGGCTCACCGGCCTGCGCGTGCGCCTCATCGGCGACATGGGCGCATATCTGCAACTCGTCACCCCCGGAGTCCCACTCCTCGGCGCGTTCTTGTACGCCGGCGTCTACGAACTGCCGAAGGCATTCGATTTCTCGTGCACGTCCGTGTTCACGAACATGACACCGACTGATGCCTACCGTGGCGCAGGTCGGCCCGAGGCCACATACGCCATCGAACGGGCGATGGACTCCCTCGCCTACGAGATCGGCATCGATCCTCTCGAGTTGCGGCGCCGCAACTTCATCCCCACCGAGAAGTTCCCGTACGAGGCCTACACCGGCCTCGTCTACGACTCGGGCAACCACGACGGTGCCGCCACCCTGGCGGCCGAGATGGTCGGGTACGACGAGCTTCGGGAGCGCCAGCGCTCGCAGAACGTTCCTGGCGCCACCAAGCGCATTGGGATCGGGCTGTCGACGTACTTCGAGATGTGCGGTCTCGCTCCATCGAGAGTGCTCGCCTCGCTCAACTACGGGGCCGGGGGCTGGGAGGCAGCGACCGTTCGAGTGCTACCGACGAACAAGGTGCAGGTCGTCACGGGCACCTCGCCCCATGGCCAGGGCCATGAGACTGCGTGGTCGATGATCGTCGCCGAGAAGCTCGGTATCAGCCCCGATGACGTCGACGTGCTCCACTCCGACACTGCCATCGCCCCGCTCGGGCTCGATACCTACGGTTCGAGATCGTTGGCGGTCGGCGGAGTCGCCATTGCGATGACCTGCGACAAGGTCGTCGACAAGGCCCGACAGATCGCTGCCCACCTGCTGGAAGCGAACCCGGACGACCTCGAATTCGCAGGCGGCGAGTTCTCCGTCGCGGGATCACCGGATCGCTCCATGCCGCTGGCGGCAGTCGCCTTCGAGGCGTTCACCGCCCACAATCTGCCCGATGGCATGGAGCCAAACCTTGAAGCCCATACCACCTACGACCCGCCCAACTTCTCGTGGCCGTTCGGCACGCACATCTGCGTAGTCGAAGTCGACACCGAGACCGGTGAGACCGAGGTGTTGCGGTATGTGGCAGTCGATGACTGCGGCAACCAAGTGAATCCTCTGATCGTCGATGGACAGGTGCACGGAGGGGTGATCCAGGGCCTTGCCCAGGCGCTCTTCGAAGAGGCCGTGTACGACAGCGATGGCAACCTGCGCACCTCGACCCTCGCCGAGTATCTCGTGCCGGCGGCGAGCGATGTGCCGCCGGTGATCACGGGACACACCGTGACCCCGTCCCCCACCAATCAACTGGGTGTCAAGGGCGTCGGCGAGGCCGGCACGATCGCTGCCACCCCAGCGGTGATCAATGCCGTGGTCGATGCCCTGTCGGGTCTTGGGGTGCGGAATGTGCCCATGCCCGCCAGCCCGAATACTGTTTGGTCAATTATCAACGCAGCTCAAGGAGGCTCGCAGTGATCCCTGCCGCATTCGACTACGTCCGTGCCTCCTCGGCAGAGGAAGCCATCAGCCTGCTCGGCCAATACGGCGACGAGGCCAAACTCCTCGCCGGTGGTCACAGCCTCATCCCCCTGATGAAGCTGCGTCTCGCCCAGCCGACGGTGCTGGTCGACATCGGCCGTGTGAGCGATCTCTCGTACATTCGTGACGCTGGCGATCATGTCGCTATCGGTGCACTCACCCGCCACATGGACGTTGAGACCTCCCCGATGCTCCTTGAGCACGTTCCGCTCTTGGCCCATGCGACCTCACACGTCGGTGACCCGCAAGTGCGTCACCGTGGAACCATCGGAGGGTCGCTCGCACACGCTGATCCAGCATCAGATCTTCCGGCCACGACGCTCGCCCTCGGCGCCACCTATGTGGTCACCGGGCCGAACGGAACTCGTGAAGTCGCAGCCTCGGACTTCTATCAGGGTTACTTGACATCAGTGCTCGCTGCCGACGAACTGCTCACCGAGATCCGGGTGCCGAAGATGAACGGGGCGGGCTGGAGCTTCCAGAAGTTCAACCGTCGCGCTCAGGACTGGGCCATCGTCGGGGTAGCCGCATGGACACGGGGCAGCGAATCTGGTGTGGGGCTCGTCAACATGGCCTCGGTTCCCGTGCTCGCTTCATCGGTCTCGTCTGCGCTGGCATCGGGGTCATCCATCGCCGACGCCGCCGCCCTGGCGGCTGACGAAGCCGACCCGCAGGCCGATCTGAACGCCTCGGTCGAGTATCGCCAGCATCTCGCTCGAGTGCTGACACGCCGGGCGCTGAGCGAAGCCGCAGGCTGAACGCGCATACCCGGTCGGTTGATCCGGCCGGGCCTACACTCCTCATCAGGTGATAACCGATGTCGAGTGACGACAATCCGGTCGATCAGTTCCACTTGGACGCGATCGCCGATGCAGAGCATGTTCCCTACTGGCTTGACGGTGCGCATTCCCCTGAGACCAACCCGACGCTTGTTCGCACCGAAAGCTGCGATCTCTGTGTGATCGGTGGTGGATACACCGGGCTCTGGACCGCAATCATCGCCAAGGAACGTGATTCGTCGCGCGATGTGGTCCTGATCGAGGCGCATGCCATCGGCAGCGCAGCGTCGGGACGAAATGGCGGATTCATGGATGCCAGCCTCACCCACGGCATCTCGAATGCGTTCCGACACTTCCCCGACGACGTCGAGGTGCTCGAGGAGTTGGGGATGCGCAACCTCGACGAGATCGAGACTGCGCTCCGTCGCTACGGAATCGACTGTGACTATCAGCGCACCGGGGTCATCGAAGTGGTCGCGCAGACGCATCCCGCGAGTTACGAGCGCGAGTTGCACGAGGAGTACGCCCTGATGGAACGCCTCGGGCACGAGGTCTCATGGCTCGACCAAGACCAGATGCGGGCCGAGGTGGCATCGCCCACGTACACGGGCGGCCTCTGGGACCGGAACGGTTCGGCACTGGTGGACCCAGCACGTTTGGTCTGGGGGTTGAAGGCGGTGGCCGAGCGGCTCGGTGTCCGGATTTACGAGGACACCAAGGCGACCGAGTTGGAGCGCGACGGCATCGGGGTCATCGTCACGACACCGCTCGGACGAATCCGTGCCGGTCGAGTGGCTCTCGCCACCAATGCGTTCAAGCCGTTGTTGAAGCGGATCAGCAACTACATCGCGCCGGTCTACGACTACTGCATGATCACCGAACCACTCACGAGCGAACAGATGGACAGCATCGGTTGGGCCAATCGACAAGGCCTCTCGGACAACGCAAACCAGTTCCACTACTACCGACTCACCTCCGACAATCGAATCCTGTGGGGCGGTTACGACGCCATCTACTACTGGGGTGGAAAGGTGTCATCCGAACTCGAGAGTCGTCCCGAGTCATGGGCGACCCTCAGCACTCACTTCTTCCAGACCTTCCCTCAGTTGGCTGGGGTGCAGTTCAGCCACATGTGGGGTGGCGCCATCGACACCTCCAGTCGCTTCACCGTCTTCTGGGGACGGGCTCTCGGCGGACGCGTCGGCTACGCACTCGGCTACACCGGGCTCGGCGTCGCAGCCTCGAGGTTCGGGGCCGCGACCATGCTCGACCTGCTCTATGGGCGACGCTCGGTGGCCACCCAGACCTCCTTGGTGAGAGACAAACCCTGGCCATTCCCGCCGGAACCGTTCCGTTTCCTCGGCATTCAAGCGACTCGGTGGTCCCTCGACCGAGAGGACCGAACAGGACGCCGAAACCTCTGGCTCCGAGGCCTCGATCGTGTCGGCCTCGGATTCGACTCCTGAGCCACAAGGAGACCTCCGCCATAACCACGACTAGCCTCGGCGGGGTGACACCCGAGTCCGTACATCAGGCGCTCGCCGAACACGGTTATCTGCCCGATCGCGGACTCGCCACCGCACTGATGCTTGCCATCGATCTCGGACGCCCCCTTCTTCTCGAAGGTGACGCAGGTGTCGGCAAGACCGAACTGGCGAAAGTGATCGCGACGTGGACTGGCGGTGAGCTGATCCGTCTTCAGTGCTACGAGGGCATCGATGTCGCTCAGGCGGTCTACGACTGGGACTACGCCCGACAGTTACTCCACCTGCGTGCGGCCGAGGCGGTCGGCGGTGCGGCCGGGAGGAGCAGCGATGAGCTCGAAGCCGAACTGTACGACGAACGCTTTTTGATCCGCCGAGCAATCCTGCGGGCCGTCACCCCGACCGACGGGCCTCCTCCCGTGCTGCTCATCGACGAGATCGACCGAGCCGATGATGAATTTGAGGCATACCTCCTCGAGGTGCTGTCCGACTTCCAGGTGACCGTTCCAGAACTCGGCGTCATCAAGGCGAGCCGTCCTCCGATCGTCGTGCTGACGTCAAACCGAACGCGCGATCTCCACGATGCGCTGAAGCGCCGGTGTCTCTATCACTGGGTGGAGCATCCCGATCTCGAGCGTGAGGTCGAGATCGTCAAATTGCGGGTACCGGGTATCGAGACCTCCCTCGCTCGGGAAGTCGCCGCGGCGGTGGCGAACCTTCGTGACCTGGGCTTGTACAAGCCACCGGGAATCGCCGAGACGATCGACTGGGCGACAGCACTGTCGCGACTCGGACTCACCACACTCGACGCTGATGCGGTGCGGTCGACATTGGGAACCGTGGTGAAGTACCGAGAGGACACCGACCGAGTCGTCGAGAGTGACCTCGAGTCGATCATCGAGTCGTCCCGGAATCGCTGAACATCGTGACCGGACTCCCCGCCGAGCCCGTCGTCGGATTCGTCCGAGCACTGCGGGGCGCAGGAGTCGATGTGCCGATCAGTTGTTCGGTCACCTTCGCCGAGGCCCTCGGAGCCCTCGACATCACCAGACGCGAGCAGGTTTATTGGGCCGGGAGGGCCACCCTGGTCCGTCGGCCAGAGGACATCGAAACCTATGACTCGGTCTTCGCCGGATATTGGGAGTCAGCACGTGCCGCCGGACCGGAGGCAACGACAGCGCAGAGTCTGACATTGATGGTCGACGACCCCGATGCTGACGAGTCGACTGACGATGGGGACGCAAGCGAGCAGGATCCCGCCGAGTCACTCGAACTTCGGTTCTCTTCGGTCGAGGTCCTGCGGCACAAGGACTTCGCTGAGTGGAGCGATGACGAACTGTCTGAATCGAGAAGACTGATGGGCCATCTCCGACTCGTCGGCGAGCCGAGGCGTTCGCTTCGGCAACGCCCGAGTGGGGCGCGCGGCGACCGGCCCGACCTGCGGCGGACCATCAGACTGGCGATCGCGGCCCACGGGGAACCGATCCACCGGCGGTGGACGTCAGCAGCAATCCGACCACGGCGACTGGTGCTCATCCTCGATGTCAGCGGTTCGATGGAACCATACGCACGGGCGCTGATCCGATTTGCCCATGCTGCGGTTGCTGGCCGACAGCGCGTTGAAGTCTTCGCCCTCGGCACCCGGCTCACGCGTATCACCAGGGAATTGGGTAGGCGGGATGTCGACGAGGCCGTAAGCCGAGCAGCCGAACGCGTCGTCGACTGGAGCGGAGGAACCCGCATCGGCGAGGGGCTGCGCGCCTTCAACGACCTGTGGGGTCAACGCGGCACGGCTCGCGGCGCGACCGTCGTCATCTTGTCCGACGGGTGGGACCGCGGTGATCCGGACATCCTCGACCGCCAGATGTCGCGACTCTCCCGATTGGCGCACCGCATCGTGTGGGTCAACCCGCTCAAAGTGACGCCGGGCTACGCCCCGCTTGCACGGGGCATGGCCGCTGCGCTGCCCTACATCGACCGATTCGTGGAGGGTCACAATCTGCTCGCACTCGAAGAGTTGTCCGCCATCATCACGGGAGCGGACACCGGGCGAACACGGCAGACTGTTCGAGGAATGATGTCATCTCCGGGGAGGAACGTCTCATGAGAGAGCTACTCGATGATCTCGACCGCTGGCGCCAGGCCGGCACGCGGGCGGCGCTCGCTCGCGTCGTCGATGTTGAGGGTTCAGGCCCCCGAGGGCCGGGAGCAGCAATGGCGGTCAATCTCGACGGCGAGGTGGTGGGGAGCGTCAGCGGCGGTTGCGTCGAGGGCGCAGTGGTGACCGAGGCGCTCGCTCTTCTGAACGGTGAACGCGAGGCCGGACTCGTGACATTCGGATACAGCGACGACGAGGCATTTGCGGTCGGTCTCACCTGCGGCGGCACGATCCGACTGTTCATCGAGGAGTTCGACTGGTGACGGTCTCGGACCGCTTGGCGGCGCGAATCCGCTCAGGTGATCCCGTGGCGCTGGCGACGGTGATCGACGGACCCGGTATCGGCGGCCATCTCCTGATCGTTCCTGGGTCCGATTCGATCGGATCCCTCGGTGATGTCGATCTCGACCGGGTGGTTCTGCGCGACGGGCTGGCGGAACTCGAGGCCGGACGGTCGGGTGTACGGACCTACGGCCCACACGGGGAGACCACCCCCGAGGACCTGGTCGACACACCCCAGGTTCGGGTATTCGTCGAGAGTTGGGCGCCACCGCCGCAGATGTGGATCTTCGGAGCAGTCGATTTCACCGCTGCGCTGGCGAGGGTTGCCAAGATTCTCGGTTACCGAGTCACCGTGTGCGACGCCCGAGAGATCTTTGCCACCGGTCGTCGTTTTCCAATGGCCGATGAGGTCCGGGTCTCGTGGCCGGGCCCATTGTTCGAGTCCCGGGGATCTGAACTGAGTACTCGGGATGCGGTCTGCATCCTCACCCACG
>JAQCGT010000093.1 GCA_027730505.1 Actinomycetota bacterium
GCGATGTCGTCTCATTACTTCGAACTGAGGGGATGACGTCGATCTGGGTGACCCACGACCGAGCTGAGGCATCAGCCGTTGCGGACCGAATCATGCTGATGGACGACTCCGGGCACCTCAGGCACAGCGATCCGGCAACGGGATTCCAGGTCGTCGTTCCCATCTCCGCCGTCGCGACCCACGATCTCAGGCGCCGAGTCCTTCGCAACGGCACCCCGACCAGCGACGTCACTTTCGACGGCGACAACGAGGCGATCCACCTCGGTGTGTTCCGAGAGGGTCAGCTCATCGCTGTGTCAAGCTGGTACGAGCGTTCGCATCATGCCGAGGAGAGTGCCCGGGGCATGCAGTTGCGCGGCATGGCAAGTGATCCCGAAGTCCGAGGCACCGGTGCCGCCACAGCCCTGCTCAAATCAGGCATGGCAACCGCCACCGCCCTCGGCTGCGACCATGTCTGGGCCCGGGCCAGAGACACCGCTCTGGGCTTCTACCTGCGACACGGATTCGTCATCGTCGGTGACGGATACATCGATCCGACGACGCAACTCCCCCACCACGACATCATCAGTCACTTCTGAGTTCCTCTCGCGCTCCCAGGCCGTACACCCTGGCCACGATCGCCGATGAGCCAGGAGACGTGAATGACAACCAGTGACGACCTGGCTGCTGACCTCGAGAGTCTCGCGGCGCGTATCGAACGGCTCAGCGTCGTCTCCCTCCCCGAGTTTGCCGGTGCCGATACGTGGTCGATGCCGATCGCCGATCACTGTCGACATCGTCTGCGCTTCAGCCGTGAGCGTCTCCTGGCGGTTGCAGCCGACCTGCGGCGACGGGCATTGACGGTGAGGACGACCCGCAGCATGGGAGCGATTCGATGACCGACCGTTGCAGCATGTGGTTCTCACCCACAGCCGTTGGCGACCTGTTCAGGAGGAGCCACTCGGCGGCGGATGAGCTCCGGCAACTGCTACGAGGATGCACTGACGCGCAGGCTTCGAGCGCGCTTCGGGCAGCCCTCGCTGACCTCGAGTTCGAGATACTGCCAGCGCTCGATCGACTCTGCACCTCAACCGCGCTCACCGAGTGGAACCGAACGATGCCCGGTGAGAACCGAGGCCATCGACGGTCGCCACCGATGACCCCGGCCCGTCGGGCAGCCGAACTGTTGTCGATCCTCGACGAGCTCAGCGGCGACGACACGGCGGCGACAACTGCTGCGAGCTCGCTCACACGACTCATCGAACGACACCCGACCGCCGCACGCCAGCTGATCAACCTGGACAACAGTCGGTACTGGGATCGGCTGATCACACGAATCGGTCATTCGATCACACCTGCGAGACCCAACCGGTCGCTCATCGATTCCCTCGTGCGCCTCGCGGCAGCAGCAATCGACGCCTCCAGCGACGAGGACTCCCGGGCCGTGATCTCGAGCCTCGCTCTGTCAGCGACGGTGTCACCTCAAGCCGGTGCGGTGATCGCCGACCTCGCACTGGCCATGAGCGACGAATCACTCACCAGGACCATCAAGGAAGTCATAGACGCTCCCCGCCCGCAGCCGACACTCGGCCCGACTCCGGCAGCCGGTCGACGGATCGCTCTCGAGGGCATCCTGACCGTGGCAGCCGGCCGTCCATCAACGGCAGCTGCGATCCTCAGCGACCTGGAGGTATTCAACGCTGTCGTCACCGACCGAGCACTCGACGCCGACACCGTGACCGAGGCACTTCTCGCTGCCATGGGCGAATTGTCACCCCCTGTAGTGCTTGCCGACCTGGTCGCTGTCGGCCCGACAGATCTCTCAGACGGAGCCGCCCGGGCCGCGGCCACCGCCGTGGCATCGTCGATCGACGCGCTGTCACGCACCATCGACGCCCCGCTCGTGCGAACCACAGGGCCTGACGGGCCGGTGGACATCGCCGATGCTGATGCCATGGGGGAACTGATGAGCCGCCTCATGGACGACGAACAGTCGCTGGTCATCCTCGGCGTCGCAGTCGGCGGGATGCGGGAGCAACGGCTCGAGCGGGCCATCAGCGGCACCGCCCACATGTCGCTCGACCTGGCCGAGGTGATCGCTGCACAACTTGCCGACGTCGAGGCTGTGATCAACGCAATGACCGCTGGCGCCGCTGATGCTGATGTGGCTGATCAGGCTCGACGAGCGTCGATGCTGTCGGGATCGCGATCAGCGATCCTCCTCCTCGGGCAACTCGCCCTCCTCGCCGCCCCTGGGGCACGGCTCGTCATCGGCGGTGTGACGACCACAGCACGAGAACTCATCGACTTGGTCATCGCCGTCCCCGATCCGGTGCCCACACGAGAGACCCTGACCGACCAACTCGCCATGTCGCTGCGTGTCGGACTCCTCTCCGTGATCATCGCCCGGCCGAGTCTGTGGCCATCGCTCGGCCTCAGCACCGTCGCCGCCCACATCTGGGACGAGGTCGCCGACCATGTGCGCCGGTTCAACATGGCTGCGACAGACCGAGACCGCGCCCGCTCCCACGCCGACCTCATGGTCGTGATTGGCGATTCATTGGAGTTGTCAACGGTCGCCAACTCGATCCGTGCGCTCGCCGACCGTTGATCAGTTGACGCGGCCGACGCCTTCGATCTCGGTGCGGCCGAGGAACCAGAACAGTCGTTCATGAGGCGCCGTGGCGAGAACCTGCGGTGGTAGCGGAGTGAGGCCGATCGGCCGTCGAGCCCTCCAGAGCATCTCGCAGACACGGAGGTCCCGTCGCAAATAGTGACGGTCGATCTCGCGTGCCTCATAGCCAAGGTCGAGGTCGACTCGGTGCACCTCGACCTCCCGCCATCGCAGCAGCGGGAGCATCGCCATCGGACGAGTTCCCGAAAGCATCGATGCCGACCCAGACCAGGTCTCGGTGATCTCATCGAGCGAGGAGAGCCAAGCGTCGGCGAGCAAGGCCGAACTCTTCTGGACGTCGTCGACCAGCGATGGCCAACGGCGCCCCGCCCCCGCCTCGATCTCGGCGTCCCGCGTCGCGACGTCTCGATATTGCGGCCTACCGGCGAGCATGTCGCGGTGGCCATCAGCGTTCCGGGCGAGATGGGTCAGAACATGACCGACCGTCCAACCCGGAAGTCTCGACGGTCGCGATGGATCGACGTCGGTGACCGACTCGAGCTGAGCATCCAGTGCTCGCTGCGACGCAATACACCCGTCGATCTCAGCCTCGAGCGCTGTCCGGTCGATGCCCATTGGTGCAGTTTGACTGGAGTTCAGAGCCGGTCACGCCTCGGAACGACGACCACGGTGCCATCGGCCTCATGGTGCACGGTGACACGCACGCCATAGAACTCGGCCAGCGTGTCGGCCGACAACACCTCGGCAACTGGCCCCTCGGCCACCATGGCACCTTCGTGCAGGAGCACAAGTCGGTCGCTGTACATGCCAGCCAGCGTGAGATCGTGCATCGCAGACACCACCGTAAGACCGTGGTCGTCTCGCAATCTGGCAACGAGTTCGAGCGCCTGCTGTTGGTGGCCGATGTCGAGGGCACTCGTCGGCTCGTCGAGCAGCAGAATCGGCGCCTCTGTGGCAAGGGCACGTGCGATGACGAGACGTTGGCGCTCACCACCGCTCAGCGCACCGAGTCGACGTCGAGCAAACGCTCCCAGACCGAGTCGGTCGATGACGTCATCGACCATCGCTCGATCACCACGGCCCGGCATGGAGAAGTACCCGATATGCGGACTGCGACCGAGCATCACGTACTCGGCCCCCGTCATATCGTCAGGGAGCGTCGGTTCTTGAGGCACGTAGGCGACGAGTGCCGCTCGACGAGACCGATGGCGCAAGTCGAGAGGCGCCCCATCGACGAGAACCTGACCTCGGTGTGCCACCACCCCGGCTGCCGCCCGCAGCAGCGAACTCTTACCGGCGCCGTTCGGTCCGATGAGTCCGAGCCAACTCCCCGACGGCACCACCGCCGAGAAGGACGACACAACGGTCGATCGACCGAGCCGAACATCAACGGAGCGAAATTCGATCGAACTCAACGGCTCACCTGCCTCGTGCGCAGCAACACGATGAAGAACGGAGCTCCGATGAAGGCCGTGACGACCCCGATCGGAACCTCTGCCGGCGACGAGAGGGTTCGGCCGGGGATGTCAGCGAGGATCAGAAATGACGCTCCGATCGTCACGGCGAGGGGAATCACGACCCGATAACTCGATCCAGCCATGAGACGCACCATGTGAGGAACGACAAGGCCGACAAAACCGATCAGACCGCTCACGGCGACGACCGCTGCAGTGCCGAGCGTCGCAGCGACCACCACCACTAACCGAACCCGGGCCACGGGAACACCGAGTGCGATCGCTTCGTCATCGCCCACCCGCAAGACGTCGAGGTGACGACGATGCATTCCGAGCACAATCGCCGACACGCTCACATATGGCAGTACCAGCAGCACATCTGACCACGTGGCCGTCGAGAGCCGCCCGAGGATCCAGTTGTAGACCTCCCGGACGACGTCGGAGTTTCGCTGCAGCACGAAGGTCTGAATCGCTGTCATGAGTGAGACCATTGCGACTCCAGCCAGCACCAGCGTCCCGCTCGTCCGCAAACCGCCGAATGAGGCCCCGACTGCATACGTCACCGCCACGGTGCCAAGAGCGAACACGAACGCCACCAAGGGCACCGGATCGACCGGCCAGTCGAGACCTGACCGACCAAAGGTGGTGATAACCAACGTGGCTCCGAGCCCGCCACCAGCGGCTGCGCCGAGCAGATACGGATCGACGAGCGGGTTCCTAAACACGCCCTGGTAGGAGGCACCGCCGAGTGAGAGCATCGCCCCGACGATGCCGGCGAGCACCACCCGGGGCATCCGGATGTCCCAGACGATCGACCACTCCCTCTCGGTCACGCCACTGGATATTCCGAGGCCATCGGCACCGAGCAGCGGAATCCGCTCGAGCATCGCCAGAGGTACTCGCCACCAGTCCGGGCCAGCCGGGCCGATCATCGCGCCGGCAGCGGCTACCGCTGCAAGCACGACGATCGAAGCGATCACCCAGAGCCGGGGGTGCCCGCTGGCCGACGAAGGATGGGATGGCCCCGTCATCACTCGGCCTGCGCTCCAACGACCGCCTCGACGGCGTCGACCACCGTCGTCATGTGGTCGACGATCCGGGGACCCCAGCGCGACGCCGTGTCGTCGTCGAGTCCGAAGACGTGGCCCGCCTCAACCGCACTCAGCGCATCCCACCCCGGACGCGCTGCAACCGATTCGGGGGTCTCGCCGCAGTAGATGGTGCAGGCGAGGAAGATGAGATCGGGGTTTTTGTCGAGGATGAATTCGGCCGACAGCTGCGGATAACCGTAGGACTCGCCTTCAGCCAGATCTGCGATATTGCGCAGCCCGAGCATGGAGTACGTCGAGCCGATGAAGGTCTCGCTCGTCACCGAGTAGTAGGTGTTGTCGAGCTCGTGGTAATAGGTCAGCGGCCTATCCAGCTCCGGGAGCGCCTCGATTCGCTCCATCAGCATCGCAAGCTCGGCTTCCATGTCGGACACAAGAGCCAAGGCCTCCTCGGCGTGGCCGGTCGCCTCACCGATCTCGAGTATCTGGGCAACGGTGTCATCAATCGTCACCGCCGCGGGGCCCGCCCAGTGAGCAACACCGGCACGCTCGATGGCATCGATCAGGTCGGGATTCGTTCCATCGGTGACGATGAGGTCGGCTCCGAGCGCAAGGATCGCCTCGACATTGGGGTCATATCCGGAGATTCCGGGCTGTTTGTCCGCCGTGTCAGACGGGTAGTTCGAGAAGTCGTCCACGGCGATCACCTGATCGCCGGCACCAACCGCATAGAGCATTTCGGTTGCGGTCGGCGACAACGACACGATCGCCGCTGGAGCGGCGCTTTCTGGCTCGACCGGCGGATTCGTCGTTGCAGCAGCGACCGTGGTTGTCACCATCTCATCTGGTGCCGCCGTCATCTCGTCGGTCGTCGTTGCGGAGTCGCCGTCGTCGGACCCGCAGGCGGTGAGTAGGAGCGAAAGTCCGGCGATTATTGCGGCCGAGGTCTTGCGTGTCATGGGATGCCTCCAGTGTCTGGAGGTCAAGTCGGGTCGAGGGCTGTGACCAGCCTGCGAACCTCCCTTGCCTCGAGGGATGTTTCGCGCACGGGGGTGGTCGACCGGGCTCGTCCGCAGGCGAACCTGCGGAACCACCGTTGCGGGACAGCGCCGGGATCTCACCGGACTTCGCTCACCAACGTGACGACCGCAACGTAGCACTCGGGGCAGCCACACCGAGGATTGCGGAGGGTCGGACATGAGTGGGGCGGGCACACCTATGCTCGGCCAGGCATGTCAGAACCAAACGAGCACGAGCCGCTTACCGAAGATCCCCGCCCCGACGGATTGCGCTCGGCGCAGTCGCTGGTGGTGGTGAACACCGGCGATGGGAAGGGCAAGAGCTCGTCGGCGTTCGGCATGATGCTTCGCGGGCTCGCCGTCGACTGGCGTGTCGCCGTCTGCCAGTTCGTGAAGAGCGGCGAATGGCAGGTTGGCGAGGAGAAGATGGGACGCCAACTTGGCGTCGATTGGCATTCCTTCGGTGACGGATTCACCTGGGACTCAAACAACCTTGACCACGATCGTCAACACGCCCGTGACGGATGGGCGAAGGCGGCTGAGCTCATTGCGGCCGGGGATCACCGCCTTGTCATCCTCGACGAACTGACCTACCTCTGCACCTGGGGCTGGGTACCGACCGGCGAGGTCGTCAACGCCATCAAGGCACGCCCCGAACACGTGAACATCGTGATCACCGGGCGTGACGCAGCGCCCGAGATCATCGAGATCGCCGACACGGTCACCTCAATGACCGAAGTGAAGCACGCCTACGCCCAAGGCATCCGTGCCAAGCGCGGCATCGACTACTGATCAATGACCTTGCGCATCGACGTCGCCGATCTCGCAACCGCCATCGAGGTTCATCGTGCCGAGGGTTGGCGACCGGTGTCCATCCGGCCAGCCGATGACCCGGCTGAGGCTGTGCTCGAATCACCGACTGGCGATCGGGTGACACTCAACCGGACGCCGTTGGTGCTGAATCGAGCAGACGATGAGCGCTCGTGGCATATCGGCCGGGCCGGTATGCGGTATCGGGATCTGATCCCCGACCGATGGGACGGCCGGTACATCGCATCGCACATCGCAGTACCCAACGGCGGCTCGGTGGCCGATGACGTGCACTTCCACCACGTCGATTTCCAGCTGCTCGCCGTTCGCCGAGGGTGGGTGGATGTCGAATACGAGGGATGGGGCGAGCGGCTCCGGATGGAGGTCGGCGACGTGGTTCTGCAACCACCGGGTATCCGCCATCAGGTGATCGAGACCTCTGCCGGGTTCGAGATCATCGAAGTTGGTTCGCCCGCTGATCATCTCACCGAGTTCGACCCGGACACCACGCTTCCAGATGCGAATGCTCCAGGGCGCACGTGGAACGGCCAACCGTTCGTCTTCTCCACTGATGCAAACCGCACGTCCGAAGCGTGGGACCAGCCCGGGTTCTCGGCCGCCGACACCGGGATCGGTGCCGCGACGGGCGGCGCCGTCGATGTGCGCCAGGTTCGCGTCGATCCAGAGGGAGTCGGAGATTTGCCTCACCCTCACTCGCTACGACTCATCGTCGTGATGGAAGGCTCCGTCTCACTGCAGTGCGCGCACAGCGCCGACCTGTTGCTCGGGTCAGGTGACGCCGTGACCCTTCCCGCTGACTCGGCAGAGCGCTTCTACGACCCGAGTGACGACTGCTGGTTACTCGACGTCACGACACCGCCCCCCGGTTAGCCTCGGATCCGTGCAACTCAGCCGGGTACCGATGCAGTTCGTCCGTGGTTTCGCCATGGGGTCGGCCGACATCGTGCCAGGGGTCTCAGGCGGCACCGTCGCCCTCGTTCTCGGCATCTACGAGCGACTGATCGCCCAAATCCGCCTCGGCGCATCCACGCTCCGTCACGTCATCAGCCGTGACATCTCTGGTGCTGCGACGACCGTTCGTCGCATCGACTGGCTGTGGCTCGGCTCCCTACTCGCCGGAATACTGGCGGCGATCGCCGTACTCTCGGCGTTGATCGAACGCCTCCTCGCAGAACAACCAGTGCGAACAGCAGCCGTATTCACTGGATTGGTTCTCGGATCGGTCGTGGTCGCATGGAAGCTCATCCGACACCGGGCCACCTCGCACATGTACGTGACGGTGATGGTGGCAGTGGCGTTGTTCGCATTGCTCGGCCTACGCAGCGACACTCACGCCACCGGTGCCGAGGTGGTGACCCAGCCATGGTGGGTGTTCACGGCCGCCGGTGCGCTGGCCATCTGCGCCATGATCCTGCCGGGCATATCTGGCTCCTTCATCCTCGTCATGATCGGCATGTACACCGAGGTGCTCGGCGCCGT
>JAQCGT010000094.1 GCA_027730505.1 Actinomycetota bacterium
GCGAGGGAGTGACCATCCGGGTAATTGACCCCGTGCGTGGTCTCGAAGCTCGTCGAGTGTGAGGTCGTCCCGAGGGGTCACGATGTGCGCAGTGACGATCGACCCCCACTCGGGATCTGGTGTGCCGTTCACGGCCACGTCGATTACGTCAGGATGACTGGCGAGGATGGGCTCTACGTCATCGGGCCACACCTTCTCGGCGCCGGTGACGATCACATCGCCGCGCCGGCCCTCGACTGTGAGCCGCCCATCTGGGCTCAGCGTGCCGAGGTCGCCGGTCGGGAACCAGCCATCGGGTGTGCGAGGGTCGGTTCCATCGCGGTAGCACCGCATGAGCATCGGCGCTCGGAGCTGCACCTCGCCGTCGACGACCCGCAGCTCCACCCCATCGAGCGGTCGGCCGTCGTAGACGACGCCACTCCCGGTCTCGGTCATGCCATAGGTGGTGACCGTGTTCGCCGGCCGGTCGGCGGGTGGGCGAGCGCCGCCGAGGAGCACGGTACGGAATCGACTGGTGTCAGTTCGGGCCATCGCCGTGGCGACGAGCGCCACGCGAGTCGCATCGCTCGTCGCAACCGCACCGGCATCAAAACCGGGCAGAACAGTGAGCTTGGTGCCGGTGTGCAGCGCCCGAGTCACCACCGAAAGCCCGCCGATGTGGGCCAGTGGCAGGCAGGCAAGCCAGTGATCGTCGGCGGTGATGCCGAGGCGTTCCGAGGTTGCTTGGGCGGAGGCCTCAACCCCGGCGTGGGTGAGCACTGCGCCTTTGGGTTGGCCGGTCGACCCACTCGTGGCCACAACCAGAGCGTCCCCTTCTTCGATGGGCCATCCGTCATGAACCGGTACCACGCCGTCGCCGGTGACGACTGCTGATGCGCCGAACGCGGTGACCAGCTCGTGGCGTAGATGCTCTGGCACACGTTGATCGAGCGGGAGCGCAGCATCACCAGCGGCCCAGATCGACGTCAGCGCGTCGACGAATCCGGGTCCGCCGGCGAGGTCGATCGCGATCAGGCGGGGCATGTCACCGACCGGCCTGCTCGTCGCTGATTTGCTGTCGTCTCACCACTGCTCCATGATGGCGGCCCATGGCTGCATCCACCACACCGCAGGACTGGATCGCCGGTGCTCGCCCTCGCACGCTTCCCGCTGCTGTTGTGCCGGTTGCGGTCGGATCTTCGGTCGGGGCATTCGAGTTCGGGTGGTCGGCGGTGGTCTGGTGGCATGTGGCCGGAGCCCTCGTGGTGAGTCTGGCTCTCCAGGTTGGTGTGAACTATGCGAACGACTATTCCGATGGGGTCAGGGGCACCGATGACGTCCGGGTCGGCCCGATGCGCCTGGTCGCGTCGGGTCGGGCATCAGCGTCGTCGGTGCGAGTGGCAGCGCTGAGTGCTCTTGGGTTCGCTGCGATCGTCGGTCTGGTTCTCGCGTTGTCAACGTCTCTTTGGCTGTTGGCAATCGGTGCAGCTGCGCTGCTGGCGGCGTGGGGCTACACGGGCGGTCCTCGGCCATACGGGTATCTCGGTCTCGGGGAGGTCTTTGTGTTCGTGTTCTTCGGACTCGTCGCCACCGTCGGAACGACCTACCTCGCCGTCGGATCGCTCCCCTGGAGGGGTTGGGTGGCCGGTGTCGGCGTCGGCGCGCTCGCATGTGCGTTGCTCGTGGTGAACAACCTGCGTGACATTCCGACCGACACGGTCGCTGGGAAGCGCACCTTGGCCGTGCGGATGGGTGACGCACAGACCCGTCGGTTCTATGTTGCTCTCGTCGTGATGGCGTGGGTATCGGTCGTGCTGCTCGCAGTGCCGTTCGCGCTGACCGCGCTCATCTCGGTGGTCGTGGCGGCCGGCCCGATCCGAACGGTCTTGGCGGGTGCTGCCGGTCGCGACCTGATCGCCGTGCTCGGGTCAACCGGACGGCTACAACTCGTCTACGGAGTGTTGCTCACCGCTGGGCTTGCACTCGCTGCGTGATCCAACGGGCGATCTCTGCCGCTACCTCGTTGGGACGCTCGAGGTGCACGGCATGCCCGGCTCCTCGAACGACATGGAGATCGGCGTTCGGAAGTGACGTGGCAAGTCGCTCGCCGAGCGCGGTGAATTTGTGATCATCTGAGCCGGCGATCACGAGCGTCGGCATGTCGAGTCGCTCGAGATCGGACCACAGCGGTATCTGCGTGCCGGTTCCGGCGAGACGAAGTGATCCGGCGAGGCCGTCGGCGGTGTTCGTCAAGCGACTCGCGCGCTCGTCGTCATCGTGGAGTCGGCCGGCGAACATCGGTTGCGCGGTCCACTCCTCGACGAACGCAGCCACACCGATCTCGAGAATGCGGTCTGCTGTGCGTTCATCGCTGGCTCGTCGCTCGGCGCGTTCGCGATCGTCGTCGATTCCGGCTGTGGTGCTCATCAGCACGAGACCCGAGCATCGCTCGGGGTGGCGAATAGCGAGATGAAGCAGATGTCGACCGCCCATCGAATAGCCGATCCAGATGCCGTACGGCATCGTCTCGGCGAGGTGGTCTGCTGCCGCGTTCAGATCGAGCGGTTCAGCTGATTGTGATCCGTGGCCGGGCATATCGGGTGTGTGCAGCACCAATTCGGGCACGAGCGCTGCGAGGGCTCGACCCGGTGTCAGCCAACTGCGCCCGGTCTGGGAGAAGCCGTGTAGAGCGATGACCTCGAGAGTCATGAAGGATTCTGTCGGCGCTCCGCGAGGCGACGCAGTACCCGCTCGAATGTGTCGGAGTCCTGCGCTCCCGGAATCGACCACTGTCCGTCGATCACATAGGTGGGGACAGCGGTGATGCCGAGTTCAGCAGCCGCTCGGATCTCGGCGGCTACCTCGTCGCGCCCCTCATCCGACTCGAGAAAGGCGAGCGTGTCGGAGCGGTCAACGCCGAGTCTGGCGCAGATATCGGCAAGGGTGTCAGGGTCGCCGATGTCGAGTCCCTCACTGAAATACGCAGCGAGGAGATGTTCTTTCAGGTCCGCCTGCGAGATGGGGGAGTCGGGCCTCGTCGACCGCCACAACAGTCGGTGGGCGAGCAGTGTGTTCGCTCGTAGCGCACGATCCATCGCAAAGGTGATGCCCGATTCGGCGGCAATCCCCGAGACGTGAGCGATGATTCGCTCAGCCTGTTCCGGTCCGCCGAACTTTCGTTCATAGACCCCGCGGACGGGTTCGGTGCGCCCGGGAGACGCCGTCGGGTCGAGTTGGTATGCGCGGTACGTGATCTCGACATCAAGATCGTCGCCCAGCGCAGCGACTGCGCCCTCGAAACGGCGTTTGCCGATGTAGCACCACGGACACACCACATCGGACCAGATCTCGACTCTCAGTGGGCCTTCGACGATGTCGGTCATCTCTCGACGATACGTCCTAGACACAAAGGCCGTATCGTCGGGCGTCGTGTCGGCCGCTGCCACCTTTTGCTCCACCCTCTTCGACGAATGGGTCGCTGGCGGCGTTCGTCAGGTGGTGCTCGCGCCTGGCTCGCGCAGCACACCGCTTGCTCTGGCAGCGATCGCCGACGGACGGCTTGCGGTCGAGGTGGTGTTCGATGAACGGTCCGCAGGGTTCGTGGCCCTCGGCTCCGGACTCACCGGCCAGCCCGCCGTGTTGATCTGCACGAGCGGCACCGCCGCTGCGAACTTTCTCCCGGCGGTCGTCGAGGCCGGCCTTTCGAATGTCCCGATGATCGTCTGCACCGCCGATCGGCCACCCGAGTTGCGCGGTGTTGGTGCCCCACAGACAATTGATCAGATCGAGCTCTTTGGACGTTCGGTGCGTTGGTTCGTTGATGCCGAGGTCCCCGATGATGCCGACCCGTTGACGTGGCGGCCGATGGCGACCGAGGCACTGCGGCGCGCCGAGACCGGACCGGTTCATCTCAACATGCCATTCCGAGAGCCGCTCGTCGGCACGCCGGGTCCGCTGCCGGAGCGAGCGCCAACGAAAGAGCAACAGGTGCAGCCGCGGGCGGCGGTGTCGGTGCCATCGTCGCTCCAGTTAGCTCGAGGTGTGGTCCTGGCAGGTGGTGCGTCGGGGGTTGAGGCGCGTCGGGTATCGGATCTCGCGCGTGCGCTCGGCTGGCCGCTCCTGACCGACCCGTTGTCGGGGCTGCGGCTGGACCCCCGATCGGTGGCCCACGCTGATGCCATCCTGCGCCACCCCGGATTCGCTCGCGATCACCAGCCTGAGGTGGTCATTCGAGTCGGACGTCCGCCGGCATCGAAAGTGGTCAATCAGTGGGCCGCGTCGTCGGGTGCGCCGGTCATCCAGGTCGGTGGCCCTGGCCAGATCGACCCTGACCACAACGTGGCGCTCGATTGCACGATCGACGATCTCGAGCGGGCGATCGGGGCGCAATGGCGTGGAGCGCTCGGATCGCGTTGGGCTGAGACCTGGGAGCAGAGTTGGTTCGAGGCGGAACGCATCGCCGCGTCTGTGATCTCGGCAGCGATCGTCGACGGTCCGCTGACCGAACCCGGTGTCGCCCATGCGGTTGCCGAACATCTTCCTATCGATGGTGCCCTCGTCGTGTCGTCGTCGATGCCGATTCGCGACCTCGAGTGGTTCGGCGGCTCGCGCGCTCTCGCCCATTCGAATCGAGGGGCAAATGGCATCGACGGTGTGATGTCTACCGCTCGTGGAGTCGCACTGTCGGGGCGGCCGGTGGTGGTGCTGATCGGCGACTTGGCGTTCTGCCATGACGTGAACGCGCTGTGGGGTGTGATGGCATCCGATGTCGACCTTCGGATCGTGGTGATCGACAACGATGGCGGCGGGATCTTCTCGTTCCTGCCTCAGGCCAGCACCCTTGATCTCGCTGATTTCGAGCGACTGTTCGGCACTCCGCACGGTGCTGATGTGCTGGCTTTGGCGGCCGGCTTCGGTGTTCCGGGTCGGACGGTGACGGATCGTGAGTCGCTACGTATCGCAATGTCAGAGCGCGGTCCACGGGTGATTCGGGTGGTGAGCGACCGTCGACGCAATGTCGAGGTGCACCGTGTCCTCAACGACCTGGTCTGCGAGGCCCTCGGCTGATCAGGGGCGAATGATGGCGCCGAGCATCGCTTGGAGTTTGGCCTGCGTCTCGGCGAGTTCTGCAACCGGGTCACTGTCGGCCACGATGCCGCCGCCGGCGACGAGGCGAGCCGTGAGGCGATCCGGCGAGAATTCAGCGCAGCGCAGTGACACTGCCCACGTGCCGTTGCCGTGTCCGTCGACCCAGCCGACAGCGCCGCCATATCGGCCGCGCTCAAAGCCTTCGTGAGTTGCGATGAGTTCGAGTGCGACGTCTCGAGGGTGCCCACCCACGGCCGGTGTCGGCTGCAATGCTCGCAACAACTCGACGACGCTCGCTGCCGGCTCGCTGAGCATTCCCTCAGCCATCGATCCGAGATGCTGGACGTTGGCGACTTTGACAATCGACGGCTCGGGCGTCCAGTCGAGGTAGCTGCAGTGCGGTAGGAGGGTCTCTCGCACCATCTCGATCGCAGCCCCGTGTTCGATCCGGTTCTTCTCGCTCGCCATCAGTGCTGCGGCCAACTCGGCATCAAGGTCGGGGTCACCGGTGGTGCGCGTTGTTCCCGCAAGGGGATGGGATCGCACCGTGTCACCGTCGACCTCGACGAGCAACTCGGGCGAGGCTCCGATGAAGCCGTCGAGTGAGAAGCGGTAGGTGCTGCCAAAACTGCTCTCGAGGCGTCGAGCGATTGCGTGGACATTCATCGGTCGATTGGCGATCACCGAAACAGGACGGGCGATAACTGCCTTGTCGAGATGCCCGGCGCGTACGGCATCACGAGCGGCGGACACCGCGGCCAGATAATGGTCGACGTCAAGCATTGGCTCGACCCGATATGTGCCACTGGTCGCGCTCGGCGCCGAATGCACGACAACTTGGTTCAGAGCGTTATCGATCACGTCCCGTAGCTCGGCCTCGGAATCGTCCATCACGATGACGCGGCGATTGCCGTGCCCATCGTCTGCAATGGTCACTGTGGGCACGGTCACGGTGGCTGGCGCAGCGGGAAGGAAGTCGATCGTGCCGAGTCCGATCGGACCCGATCCGGGGCCGTGACGGGCATCGGGGCTACGAAGATCGATGTGTTCGATGGTGGAGAGCTCGATGACGGCGCGATCGATGGGAAACGTCAGCGAGGCGCCGAGTCCGACGATTCCCCGGTGGCCATTGACGAACAGCCGGCCCTCAGATCCGGCGAGGTCAACAAGGGATGCCTCGACGAGTGCGGGCGCAGTGAGCGGCGCTGTTATGGCGCGCATGTCAGCTCCGCGTGCCGGTGAGCAACTGGGTCAGACCACCCGACAACTCCCGATGGGTGGCGTCGGTGAAACCCGCACGGTGCAACGAGCGAACCATTGCGTCGGGGCTCGGAAGATAGGCCACGCTGCGCGGGAGATAGCGGTAGGCACCTCGGTCGGAGAGCATCCCACCGATGATCGGAACGATCTTGCCGAAGTAGATGCCGTTGCCCCACCTGATCAGCGGGTTACTCGGCACGCCGACATCGAGCAGTGCGATTCGGCCACCGCGGCGAACCACGCGGGCGAGTTCGACGAAGAAGGCGTCAAGGTCGGTCAGGTTTCGCAATGCGAAACCACAGGTGACACCGTCAACACTGTGGTCGGCAACCGGCAGCCGCAAGATGTCCGACTGGATTCTTGGCGCCCCTGACCGGTCGGCGGCCAACATGCCGAAGCTCAGATCGACCGACACGGGACGGAGTCCAGACCTTGCAAGGTCGATACAGAGGTCGCCTGTGCCAGATGCGAGATCGAGCACCATCGACCCGGCACGTAAGTCCAGATCCCGTACCGTGCGCCGCCGCCACCGGGTGTCGAGCCGGAATGTCATGATCCGATTCACGAGGTCGTAACGAGGAGCGATCGTGTCGAACATCTCACGAACCGCAGCCTTCTTGGCATCGCCACTCGGGAGCTCGCTGCGATCCCATGGGCGGGAGTCGGGAGCATCGACGGTGCCATTGCCGGACGTGGTCACGCTGGGAGGCTAGGCCGACCCGGCTCGCACTGCCCACCCGCGCGAGGCCAGACTCAGCTCATGATCGACTTCACATTTCCACCAGAGGTTGACGATGTGCGTCTCCGGGTCCGAGAGTTCATGGACACCCGGGTGCGTCCCGAGTGGGAGGCAATCGATCAGAGCGAACGACGCCAGGTGGTCGAGTGCATCGTTCGTCTGCGCGCCGAGGCACGAGAGAAATGGGGGCTGTGGCTACCGCACATGCCACCCGAGTGGGGCGGGATGGGGCTCGGCCCGACAGCCATGGCGGCGGTCTCAGCTGAGGCGGCGAGGGTGTCGATCGGCCCATTCGTGCTCAATGCCCAGGCGCCCGATGAGGGAAATCAGCACACGCTGCTGCATTGGGGCACCGATGAGCAGAAGGAGCGCTACCTGAAGCCGCTCTGTGAGGGCACAGCAAGGTCGTGTTTCGCGATGACCGAACCAGAGGTGGCCGGATCGGACCCGACGCTCATCCAGACCACGGCATACCGTGACGGTGACGAGTGGGTCATCAACGGACACAAGTGGTTCATTTCGGGAGCACGCGGCGCAAAATTCGCTCTGCTGGTCGCCCGCACGGAAGAGGACCCTGAGATTCCGCAGGCCGCCAACAGTTGCTTCATCGTGGATCTGCCATCGGAAGGCTGGGAGATCGTCCGTGATGTGCAGACGATGTCAGGCGGGCACAATCACTGTGAGATCTTGATCAAGGACTTGCGGGTTCCCGCAGCGAACATGCTCGGCGGTCAGGGCCAGGGGCATCTGCTTGGGCAGTATCGGCTTGGTCCGGCCCGCCTCGCTCACTGCATGCGGTGGATCGGGCAAGCTGAGATCGCGCTCGACATGATGGTTGAGCGGGCGATGGAGCGGTATTCGCACGGCAGCCTCCTCGCCGAGAAGCAGGGAATCCAATGGTTGATCGCCGACTCGGCGGTGGAGCTCTATCAATGCAAGCTGATGGTGCTCCATGCGGCGTATCAGATCGAACACCAGATGGACTTCACTGCCGTTGTCTCGATGGCGAAGCACTTCGTTGCGAACAGTTTGTGGCGGATCATCGACCGGGCGATCCAGGTCCACGGTGCGCTCGGCTACTCAACTGACACGCCGTTGGCGGGAATGTTGCAGCAGGCTCGATGGGCTCGATTCGCCGACGGCGCGGACGAGATACATCAGATGCGCATCGCCCAGCGGACCATCGCAGCGTTCAACGATTCGGGAAGCACCCGGAAGGCCACCGGCGACCTACCGTTGTGACGTCGACATCGACGTCATCTCGGCTGCGAGGCGACCTCTCTGGCCCACGCGTAGTCAGCCTTACCTGCCGGCGACCGGCGAATTTCGTCGACCACGATC
>JAQCGT010000095.1 GCA_027730505.1 Actinomycetota bacterium
AGTCGGCCGACGTGTTGATCGCCGATGGGCACCATCGCTATGGAGTGGCACGAATGTTCCGAGACGAGGTCAGGCAACGGACCGGCCGAACCGACACCGATGCCGAATTGACGCTCATGTTCGTGAACGAGCTGGTCCCCGACCAGCTTGCCGTTGCTGCTATCCACAGGGTGTACGAGGGGCTCGACGTTGACGAGATGCTCGATGCCCTTGGACCGCTCTTCGAACCGGTTGAGACGTTGCAGGTCGATGAGTCGACCCTGACTGCTATCGACCGTGTCGGCGGCGTCTGCGTTGTTGGTCCAACGGGCACGGGCACGGTGTTGCGACCCCGGCCAGGAGTGTTCGACGGCATTCGAGAACTCGATGGCCTGAGGTTGGAGATCGCTCTGGAAGGAACGAACCATGAGGTTTCCTACCAGCATGGCGTCAACGACGTTGTGGCTCGCCTCCGTGAGGGAGTTGCGTCCGTCGGCGTCTTGATTCGACCTGTTCCCATTGATGAGATCAGACGGACAGCGGACCAACGTGAACTGATGCCGCCGAAGTCGACGTTCTTCACGCCCAAACTGCTCACCGGTGCAGTATTGCGACCGATGACGCTCGAGACCTGAGCGATCAGGTGCGTGACGCTTCGAAGATGCCTGCGATCGAGGCATCGAGCACAGCGTCGAATTCCTCGTCACTCTGGTTGGCGTCGAGGCCTTCGGTGAGCGCACGCGAGAAGCTGGCGATCATGCCGTGGTTCGATGCGAGGCGCCGGTTGGCTTCCTCGCGGGGATAGCCGCCGGAGAGGGCCACCACCCGCAGAACCCCTGGGTGCTCGATGAGAGAATGGTAGAGGTCGGTCGACTCCGGAAGAGTCAGCTTGAGCATGACTGGTGATGATGCGGTGATACCGCCGAGACGCTCGGAGATGGCCGCGAGGAGGATGTTCTCCGCTTCCGCCTTGTCGGGGATGTTGATGTCGACCTCGGGCTCGATGATGGGAACCAAACCCTTATTGCGCACACGTTCCGCAACCTCGAACTGCTGTGCCACCACTGCATCAATTCCCGAGTTGTCGGCACCCAGAATCACCGAGCGCATTTTGGTACCGAAGATTCCCTTGTCCAGCGCCCGGTCGAGAAGCGAGTCGAGTCCATCGATCGGCTTCATACGCTGCACATGGTCGGCCTCGGACTCAAGCCCCTTGTCGATCTTGAGGAATGGGACGATCCGCTTGCGCTCCCAGAGGAACTGGGCTGTGGGGATTCCTTCGACGTCGCGGTCCATGGTCATCTCGAAGAGGATGGCTCCGAGGACTCGGGCCCCGTCAAAGGCCACAGAGGTGATCATCCTGCTCCGCATGGAGTGGATGAGATCGAACATGTCAGCGTCGTTTGACCAAGCGGATTCGTCGAGACCGTAGAGACGGAGCGCCTTCGGGGTGCTGCCGCCGCTTTGGTCTAGCGCGGCAATGAAACCGTCGTCGTCTCTCATCCGGCGCAGTTGTTCTTGGTTCATGGCGCGTCTCCTGTCAGAGTGTTCAATTCGTGGAGGGTAGGACTCGTAATCCCAACTCAGCAAGGATGCGATCGTCAACCTCGAGCGGTGACTCCGTCATCGGGTCAGATCCGCTCTGTGTCTTCGGATAGGCGATGACTTCTCGGATGTTCTCCTCACCAGCGAGAATCGCGATGAGCCGATCGAGACCGAAGGCGAAGCCTCCGTGGGGTGGAGCGCCATAGTCGAAGGGTCGCAGGAAGAATCCGAACTTGGATGCCGCCTCCTCTTGTGAGATCCCGAGCGCCGTGAAGACACGGCGCTGCAGATCTGGTTCGTGAATTCTGATGGAACCAGATCCAAGCTCCCAGCCGTTGAGCACGAGGTCGTAGGCGATGGAGCGCACCGACAGCGGATCGGTTTCGATCCGATCAACGTCGTCGGGGTGGGGCATGGTGAACGGGTGATGCCCGGGTTTCGGTCTACCCGTTGTCGTGTCGACGCCGACGAAGAGCGGAAATTCGACCACCCATACATACCGGTAGGGTCCCTCGTGAACCGGGGGTCGACCGAGGTCGTTGCGGAGGGTGCCGAGCACCTCACAGGTGGTCGACCACTGGTCGGCCACGATCAGGCAGAGGTCGCCGGGCTGCGCCCCCAAGGCCTCGACCAGATCCTTGGTCTCGCGTTCGGACAGGAACTTGGCCACGGGCGACTCGAGGCCGTCCGGAGTCACCTTCAGCCAGACGAGTCCCTTCGCTCCCAGCGATTTCGCACGATCGGTCAATCGATCGAGTTGATTACGTCCAAACTCATCGGCGCGGTTCGGTACGCGAATGCCCTTGATCGACCCAGCGCCGGCAAAGGCCTTGAATTCAGTGGTGGCGAATATGTCGGTGAGTTCGACGAGCTCCATGCCGAAGCGCAGGTCTGGCTTATCGATCCCGTAACGGTCCATCGCTTCGTGCCATGTCATCTTCTCGATGGATGGGGGCCGCTCACCGAGAACTGCCTCGGCTGCAGACAACACCGCCTCGCTGACCGCTTCGAGCACATCGTCTTGGGTGACGAAGCTCATTTCCATGTCGAGTTGCATGAACTCGTACTGTCGATCCGCCCGTAGGTCCTCGTCACGTAGACAGCGCGCAATCTGGTAGTAGCGATCCACTCCCCCGACCATCAACAGTTGCTTGAACAACTGAGGTGACTGCGGCAATGCGTAGAACGAACCGGGAGACTTGCGAGATGGTACGAGGAACTCCCGAGCTCCCTCCGGCGTCGACGGCACGAGCATCGGAGTCTCAACCTCGACGAATCCTTGGCGCTCCATGGCCGATCGGACTGCAGAGTTGACCGACGACCGAACTCGGAGGTTCTTCTGCATCCGGGGCCTGCGGAGGTCGAGATACCGGTACTGAAGTCGCACGCTTTCGTCGACGCCGTCGGCGCGCTCATCGATCGGAAACGGCGGTGGGTCAGCTCGACGAAGCACCTCGACATTGCAGTCGCCGATTTCCACCTCCCCCGTGGCGAGAGACGTGTTGACCGTACCCTCAGGGCGGGACCGAACCGTCCCCGTAATGCGAACGACGTACTCTGAACGAGCGTCAACCGAGTCGTCGACGACGCATTGCACCAGACCTGAGTAATCGCGTAGGTCGACGAATGCGAGGTGCTCACCGTGCTCGCGGCGTCTACCGACCCATCCGCATACGGTGACCTCGCGCCCGATGTCCGCAGGGCTGACCTGTCCGCACAGGTGCGTTCGCATCGATGTTGCTTGGATCGGGTTCGGGGGTGTGCTCATTGCTCTCCAGGATTCGGTGTCTCAACCGTGTTGATCAGATTCGACACGGTAGCGAGCAGGTCGCTCGTAGGAATGACCGTTTGATCTCCGCCGGCATACATTGGTCGAAGAGTGATCTGATCGCTCGCAGCCTCCTCATCGCCGATGATCAGGGCGAGGGCGGCACCGCTGCGGTCCGCCGCCTTCATCTGTGCCTTCATGCTCCGGCTGTCAAAGGCCCGGTCCACCCGGTACCCGGCTCGACGCAACACCGTGCTGAGCAAAAGCGCGTGCTCCCCTCCCGTGGTGTCGATGATGAACAACTGAGCACCGACATCTGGGGCCACAAACACGCCCTCGTCGTCGCAGGCAAGCAGGGTCCTGTCGACCCCGAGAGCGAAGCCGACACCGGGAGTGGCAGGCCCTCCGAGGTCCTCTATCAGGCCGTCGTACCTTCCGCCTCCGCCCAGTGCGTTCTGAGCCGAGTCGAGAGTCCCACCGCGGAATTCAAAGGTGGTGCGCCGGTAGTAGTCGAGGCCCCGCACGAGGCGTTCATCAACGACGAAGGGAATTCCGAGCGATTCGAGGCCTGCCCTGACCGAATCGAAGTGTGAGAGTGCCTCGGGTGACCAGAACTCGACGATGGAGGGCGCCCCGGCCACGATCTCGGCCTCGGCAGGACGCTTGGAGTCGAGGAGACGTAGTGGATTACGACTGAGCGTCGCACGTGACTCTTCGCTCAGATCGTCGGAGTTGGCGTTGAAGTAGTCAGCGACGGCCCTCGTGTAGCGATCTCGATCGTCGGGATCACCGAGTGAATTGACAACCAACGTGACCTTCTGAAGACCCAGGTCGGCGAAAAAATCCCACGCGATCGAGATGACCTCGACATCGAGGTGCGGGTCATTCGAGCCAAGAGCCTCGACACCTACCTGGTCGAATTGTCGGTATCGCCCTCGCTGTGGCTTCTCGTATCTGAAGTTGGAACCGGCGTACCACGCCTTGAACGGGAGCGTGGGGCGGTGCTCGACGAAGGCCCTGCATACGCTGGCCGTCTGCTCTGGACGAAGGGCGATATGGCGTCCGCCCTTGTCGGTGAAGTCGTACATCTCCTTGGTGACCACATCGGTCGCCTCACCGAGCCTGGTAAACACGCCGATGTCCTCGAGGAGTGGAGGGATGACCTGTCCATATCCGGCTCCCCCTGCAGCAGCGGCGAAACAATCGACGAAATACCGCCAGCGGGCCGACTCGGGCGGCAGGATGTCGCGCATCCCGGGGCTGGTCGTGAACTGCGGCACGAAGCGAGGTTACCGTTCAGCCGCGATCGCCACCGGGAACGGTCCGATAGGCGTCATAGACCGACTTGATCGCCTTGATGCGATTGATAACGGCCTGCAGTTGGGCTGGGTTCGACAGTTCGAATTCGAAGCGCATCTTCGCCACTCGATCGTTACCGGTCAGGGTTTCGCAGGCGACGATATTGACGTGATGATCCGACAGCGCGTTGGCCACGTCGCGTAACAGGTTGGTCCGGTCGAGAGCGACCACCTCTACTCCGGCCCTGGTGACCTCCGCTGGCCCCTCGTCATCCCAATCCACATCGATCAACCTTGCGGACTCGGTCTCTGCCAGACCTTGTGCGTTGGCGCAGTCGGAACGGTGCACGCTCACACCGCGCCCGCGAGTTACATAACCAACGATTGGATCTCCCGGCAGCGGCGTGCAACAGCTCGCCAGCCGAACCAGCATGTCCTCGAGACCTTCAACATGGACTCCAGCTGTTGATTCCCGTCGGAAGCGACGTCGAAGCACCTCGTCGGGTTCTTTGGGCTGGTCATCCGCTTTGCCCAACAGACGTGCAAGACGCTGTGCGATGCCGCGCGCGGACTGATGCCCTTCGCCGATCGCTGCAAGAAGTGCATCGACGTCAGCGTGTCCAGTCTCGGAGAGGACCGTTGAGAATTCATCGAGGTTCCAAACCTGGACAGTTGGAAGATCCTCTCTTCGAAATTCGTCGAGCAGTTCGTCCCTGCCGACCTCGATCATGTCGATCCGCCGCTCGCGCGAGAACCATTGACGGATCTTGTTTCTTGCCCGGGTCGAGACCACAAAGCCGAGCCAGTCCTGGGAAGGTCCGGCCGATTCGACCTTGGACGTGAAGATCTCACACGTGTCTCCGCTGTTCAGCGAGCTATCCAGAGGCACGAGTCGGCCGTTGACCTTGGCGCCGATGCAGGCATGTCCGACCTCGGTGTGAACGGCATACGCAAAGTCGACCGGGGTGGAGCCAATCGGTAGACCGACCACCCTGCCTTTGGGCGTGAAGACGAAGACCTCATCCTGCTCAAGGTCTGACTTGAGCGTCTCCATGAATTGGGCTGGGTCGCTTACCTCGGCCTGCCAGTCGATAAGCCGATTCAGCCAATCGATGTCGCCACGTTCGTCTCCGCTCTTGTATGCCCAATGGGCTGCAACGCCCCACTCGGCACGCTGATGCATCTCAGCCGTTCGGATCTGAACTTCCACGGGACGGCCTCCGGGGCCGATCACCGTGGTGTGGAGGCTCTGATAGAGGTTGAACTTGGGCATGGCGATGTAGTCCTTGAAACGACCAACCACCGGATGCCATCGGCCGTGGATCGTTCCGAGTGCCGCATAACAGTCTCTAATGGATCCGACGATGACCCTGACGGCGACGATGTCGAAGATGTCATCGAAATCGCGACCCTTCATCACCATCTTTTCGTAGATGCTCCAGAGATGCTTGCCACGCCCGGTTACCTCCGCCTCAATACCCAGTTCTGCGAGGCGGCTCCGCACCTCGGCGATCGCCTGGGCGACGTAGACGTCACGTTCGGGTGTGCGCGATGCCACGAGGTGATCGAGTTCGGCGTACCGCTTCGGATGGAGTGCCGCAAAGGACAGATCTTCGAGTTGCTGTCGCAATTCTTGGATGCCGAGGCGGTGCGCAAGCGGCGCGTAGATGTCGAGGGTTTCTTGCGCGATCCGGTGCTGCTTCGCTGCGGGCATCGCAGCAATCGTCCGCATGTTGTGCAGGCGATCTGCCAACTTGATCACCAGCACACGAAGGTCTCGCGCCATCGCCACGAGCATCTTGCGCATGGTTGCGGCCTGCTGCGCCTCACGGGAGTCGAACTGGATGCGATCGAGTTTGGTGACCCCATCCACGATCTGAGCGACGTCCTCACCGAATTGCTGGACCAAATCGTCGAGCGACAACTCGGTGTCCTCGACTGCGTCGTGTAGGAGGGCTGCGGCGATTGAGGTCTCGTCGAGACCAATCTCAGCCACGATGCGCGCAACCGCGATCGGATGATTGATGTAGCTCTCTCCGCTCGACCGTGTCTGAGTGCGGTGGGCCTCAGCGGCGACCGAGTGAGCTCGGGAGATGATCGAGACGGGGGCCTTCGGGTGATGTCGCCGATAGGTCGCGAGCACCGGCGCCAACTCGCTCGGGGTCGGACGTTCGGCATGGCGCCGCCATGGGAGGACCCGATCGACAGTTGCCATCTCAGTACCCTATGAGGCTCTCTGTCCTTCGGTCCCCGAGACGGGCACGACCCTGTAGGTCCTCGAGTTCGATCATGAATCCCAAGCCGACGACGACGCCTCCGAGACCTTCGACGAGCGCACACGTCGCCGCAGCGGTGCCGCCGGTGGCGAGAACGTCATCGACTACCAGGATCCGCTCATCGGGATGAACGGCGTCACGATGAATTTCGAGGCGGTCAGTCCCGTACTCGAGTTCATACTCCTCGCGAGCAACTGCCCACGGCAGCTTTCCTGCCTTGCGAACGGGCACGAAACCTGCCCGGAGGCGATAGGCGACGGGTGCGGCGATGATGAAGCCACGACTTTCGACGCCGACGACTCGATCGACTTCGACATCATGGAAACGGCTGACAAGTTCGTCGACTGCCCGACCGAACGCAGCAGGGTTGCCGAGAAGTGGGGTGATGTCGCGGAACGCAACCCCGGGCACGGGATAGTCCTTGATCTCCCGAATGTGATCGGTTGCCCAAGACGCCGACATGGTCTCAGGATACTGGCCACTCCGGGCGCTATCAGCGACGCTTCTTGCGCCGCGGTCGTGGCTCGTGGCTCAGGATCGTTGCGGCTTCGCTTCGTTCTGATCCAACATCAGCCGCCCCGCCAGCCTTCGGTGAGCCACCGAGCACCATCGATCGCAATGCGGCTCCCGTGGACGACTCACGGCGACGACCACGATATTCAGGTGTCCGAGACTTGAACGACGCAAGTAGTGGTGCTGCGACAAAGATCGAACTGTAGGTACCGGTCAACATCCCAAGAAGGAGTGCCACCGCGAATTCGCTCAACGTCGACGCACCGAGTAGCCCGGCGCCAATCAGCAGGAGAGCCACAACGGGTGTCACCGACGAGATGGAGGTGTTCACCGACCGCATGATCACCTGGTTCATCGAAACGTTGACGATGTCGGGGTAGGTGACCCGATGCGAGGAGAAACGGGTTTCGTTCTCTCGGATTCGGTCGAAGACCACGATCGTGTCGTAGAGCGAATATCCAAGGATGGTCAAGAACGCGATCACCGTTGCCGGGGTCACGACGAAGCCGAAGATCGAATAGAGGCCAACGCTGATCACCACGTCGTGGACCATTGCCAGGATTGCGGCGAGTGCCATGCGCCATTCGAAGCGCAGCGAGATGAAGATCGACACGGCAATGAGGAAGATGACCAGAGCGCGAATGGCTTTTGCGGTGATGTCGCTTCCCCAGGATGCGCTCACGAGGTTGACGTTCACGTCGTCCACCTCTACACCGGCCTGGTCCGCAAATTGGGCCCTCAGCGACTCGGCCTCGTTCTCGGCAAGCGACTCGACCTGAACTTTCACGAACGAACCCGATTCGGAATCTCTGGTTTGGATCCGTGCTCCGTCGGTGTCAACCCCGGCGGCCCTGAGTACGTCAGCGGCGTCCTCAATACTGAACGAGTCTGCGGGGACATCCCATGAG
>JAQCGT010000096.1 GCA_027730505.1 Actinomycetota bacterium
CCATCAACTCGGCGATCCGTGACGGCTCCAACCCGCAGAACTCGGGCCACTCGGTCAACACCACCGACACATCCGCCCCTGTCAACGCGTCATCAGCGCTCTGACACACCTCGATCCCCACCAAATACGGGCCCTGCACCGCCGACAGCTCACCCGTCGTTGTCGGATCGAACGCCCGCACAGTCGCACCCAACTCACGCAACCGGCCGATCACCCCCAGCGACGGCGAATCACGCAGATCATCAGTGCCCGCTTTGAACGTCAACCCCAACACACCAACCGTCACACCCGACAGATCATCACGACCCGCCGCGCGCTGCACCTTGCGCACCATCCGCTCACGCTGCTCAGCGTTCACATCGATCACACCGCGCATCAACGCGAAGTCATAGCCATGCGACGCCGCCACATGCACCAACGCATGCGAATCCTTCGGGAAACAACTCCCACCCCACCCAGGACCCGGACGCAGAAACTCACGACCAATCCGATGATCCGAACCAATCCCCTCCACCACATCAGCAACATCAGCACCCACCGCCTCACACATCGCCGCCACCGCATTCACAAACGAAATCTTCATCGCCAAAAACCCGTTCGCCGCGTACTTGATCGTCTCCGCGGAGGCCGCGTCAGTCACCAACACCTCAGTGTCCAACCCCCGATACAACTCGGCCACACGCCGCGCCGCACCACGATCAGCCGACCCCACAACCACACGATCCGGCTCCAAAAAATCCCGAACCGCCGTGCCCTCACGCAAAAACTCCGGATTCGACACCACCGCCACATCACCACGCTGGATCACACCCTCAACCACACGCGTCGAACCAACCGGCACCGTCGACTTATTCACCACCACACTGCCCGACCGCAACACCGGACCAATCTCCGCCGACGCCGCCCGAATAAAACTCAAATCCGCCGACCCATCATCACCCTGCGGCGTCGGAACACACAAAAACACGACATCCGCAACCTCAGCAACCGCAGCCGCCCCCACCACAAACTCCAACCGACCCGACGCCAACCCCTCAGCAACAACCTCAGACAACCCCGCCTCAACAATCGGGATCTCACCACGACGCAACCGCGCCACCTTCCCAGCGTCCACATCACCACACACCACCCGATGACCCAACGACGCCAAACACGCACCCGTCGTCAAACCCACATACCCAACACCAACAACACCAAGAACCTGCTCCGACCCTCGATTCGACCGGCTGCGCCCGATGTCGACCATGCTCTCTCCTCATGTCATGACGCCGCAGGTGGCGTGCAACGGCCGAGGCTAGCGAGGCCAGTAGGGTCGTCCCCATGACCGCGATCTCGACCATCGCCGATCTCTTTCCGAGCCAGAGTGCTGATGCCTCGGATGGCTGCGCCGAGGACAGCGTGATCTGCGACTGGGTGCTCGATGCCACCGGTAACACCGACCTCGCCACATTCGCTGACTGGTTCCTCGATCGGCCGCTCAAGTTCATCGGTGTCCTGCTTGCCGTCTGGATCCTCAACAAGATCGTCAAGCGGGCGGTCAGGCGCCTCGTCAAACACATCGTTGCTCCGGACAGAAGCGCCGCCATCAGCAGACTCGACCGGCTCGGCATTCCCGGCACCTCGCTGCTGGACGACGACGATGACGACCCGATCGTCGAAGAGCGCCGTCAGGCACGAGCGATGTCGATCTCCAACGTGCTGAGTTCGACCGCCGGGGTCGTGGTCTGGAGCATTGGGCTCACGACCGCGCTCGGCACCATCGGCATCGATCTCGGGCCGCTCATCGCCGGCGCCATTGGCTTCGGCGCTCAGAGCCTCGTGAAAGACTGCATTGCCGGTCTGTTCATGCTGATGGAGGACCAGTACGGCATCGGTGACGTCGTCGATCTCGGTGAGGCCGTCGGAACCGTCGAACGAATCACGCTCAGGGCCACAGTGCTGCGATCGCTCAATGGCACGGTGTGGCATGTCCCGAACGGTGAGGTTCGCCGGGTGGGCAACCTCAGCCAACTCTGGTCGGTGGCCGTGGTCGATGTCGATGTCGCATACGACTCCGACCTCAACGCATCACGCGCCGCGCTCGAGCGTGCCGCCCGGGAGGTTTGCGAACGCCAGGAGTTCACCGACTCGGTGCTCGAACCACCAACAGTGCTCGGCGTCGAGTCGCTCGGCGCAGACGGAATCACGATCCGGGTTACGGTCAAGGTCGACCCCGGAGACCAGTGGGCCATCCAGCGAGCGATCCGCGAACACGTCAAGACGGTGTTCGATGATCTCGGGATCGAAATCCCATTCCCGCAACGCACGGTCTGGGTGCGGCGGGAGGGTGAACAGGCCTGACGATGGCGCCAGGCGGGTATGCTGCGACGCTCATCGGCATCGTGCTCATCAGCCACGCTGCGAGATGGCTACTCGACCGGGGCATCATCACCTCGTCCGATGGGGGTGCGGATTCGTCGAGTGATGTTGAGGCATCTGAACGGAGCGTCGATGACCTTGACGCCGCGGTCGCCGCGTATGTGCTGAGCGGAGCTGAAGGCAGGCCGTGCCGAGTCCTCCGTGACTCAGCGACCGCCACGGCAGTGGAGATCCTCGCCGACGGACTCGCCGATATCGCCCGTCGAGAGGGCGACAACATCGTCATTGAATTAGCAGAAGCTGCACTCGACTCTCACGAGCCCCGCCATCGCCAACTCGTCGTCGGTCATCTTCGTTCGAGATCGTGGCGCCCCAGTCGCGACGCGGATCGGCGACGCGCCGTCTCGACGGGAACGCTCATGTCCAACCCGCCCGGACGGCTGTGGTGGGCGAGATTTCGGGGCGCTGTCGCCGACGCGGCGCTTGAGGCGGGGCTGACCCATAGGCGACTGCCCCTCTTCCCGCTCAGGACCCTCTCCGTCATCGGCGCAATCGTGGTCGCCGCAACGACGCTCCACACCGCCATGGCGCTGGTCGCGCTGGATCCAAGCCGGCTCGATCCCTGGTTGATCGTCACCGGACTCGTCGCAGCGCGCCTGACGAGCGATGCGGCACTCTCATCGATCGAGCGAAGTGACCTGCTGACGGCTCGTGGTCGGTCACTTGCCGTGCGCCTCGCCCGCCGTGTCGAGGAGTCGGCCGACCGTGCTGATCTTGCACTTGACGCCGATGACGTTCCGCCTCTCGCCGTGGCCGTCGGCCTTGCGAACCGAGCGGCTCGGCAGGTGGCGATCAACCCACCGTCGCACGACCGTCGCATCTGGTCGACGGCGAGTGGGACACCTCGGGTTGTGCGGATTGCGAGGCCGTGGATCCCGGCCGATGGAGCCCGCCCGGGCCGGGTCGCGCTGGGCGGGGCTGCTGCTGTCATCGCCGGGGCCATTCTCAGGCGGGTGGTGTCCTCGATTCGAGACACCTCGTGGATCAACGAACTCGAGTCGGCTGTTCCCGAGGCCTTCGGTCCGCTCGATCAGCACCTCGACACCGTTGCTGCTGTTGCGCTCGTGCCAGTCGTTGTCGGCGCGATTGCGGCGATCGTCGGCGCTATTGACCTCGTCGCTACCCGTGAGGTCGCAGGCGTCGTCATCGACGTGCGCCTGCCCGATCATCGGCGCCTCATCGATCGCCTCCGGTCATCGATATCGGGCGCCGGCCATGACGGCACCGCCGTGGTCGAACTCGCCGTTGACGATGGGGTGTCCGACGTCGTGAGACCGTTGCTCGTCGACGCCAGAGCTGCCGCGCCGGTCGGAGCCACAGTGCTCATTCGCCGAACTGCCCTGCTGGCTCGGGTCAGGTCACTGGGTCCGACCGGAACCTCCGGCGCCATGCCCGTGTCTGCTCCTAACGTGGCGCCATGAACGAACATCGCCAAGAGATCGTGACCCTCGACCTCGAGGGCGTGCTCGTTCCCGAGATCTGGATCGCCGTGGCCGAGCGAACCGGTATCGATGCACTTCGTCGAACCACTCGGGACGAGCCTGACTATGACGTGCTCATGACACAGCGGCTCGCCATCTTGGCGGAACACGACCTCTCCATGTCGGCGATCAGCGACGTGATCGCCGGACTCGAACCGCTGACGGGAGCACGGGAGTTCCTCGACGAACTCCGCTCGGAGGTCCAGGTCATCATCTTGAGCGACACATTCGAGCAGTTCGCTGACCCGCTCATGGCTCAACTCGGTCGACCGACGATCTGGTGTCATCGCCTGGTCGTCGACGAGGACAGGATCGTCGACTACCGGCTACGCCTCGCAGATCAGAAACGCAAGGCGGTGGAGGCGCTTCGATCCCTCGAGTTCACCGTGGTCGCAGCAGGCGACTCGTACAACGACACGACCATGCTCCGAGCCGCCCACACCGGATTTCTCTTCCGGGCACCCGAGCGGGTTCGTGCCGAGTTCGCCGACCTCGTCGCTCTCGACGACTACGACGACCTTCTTGCAGCGATCAGGCACGCATTCGCCGAGCATCGGTGACCCGATCCCGAAGCCGGTGTCCCTGCGCCGTAGTGTGCGCTGGTGACCGACGTTCGCTCCTCCCCCAGTGTCTCGAACGAAACCGGGCTGGCCGGGTTGGGGGCGGCTGCTATTGCCGTCGCAGCGTGGGGAACATCGGGCGTCATCGTCAAGGCGGTTGATCTCGACCCCGTCGCAATTTCGTTCTACCGGTTCAGCATCTACACGCTCAGCGTCTTGGTCGTGCTGCGCATTCGCCGATCGCGTCCCGGTCTCACCGTGCTGCGCCACACAGCTGCGGGTGGGATCTGCCTAGGACTCGACGTGGTGCTCTTCTTCACCGCCGTGAAGTCCACGACCGTGGTAAATGCAACGACGATCGGCGCTCTACAGCCGATCATCGTGCTCGGCATCGCCTCGCGATTCTTCGGCGAGCGGGTCCGCGCTCGCGAGGTCATCGCCGCCATGACAGCGATTGTCGGTGTGGTGGTGGTCGTCACCCAATCATCGGGAAGTCCTGAGTGGAACGGCGCCGGCGACCTAGCGGCGCTGGGCGCACTGTTCGCCTGGACCGGCTATCTCGTGATGGCCAAGCGGAGCGCCGGGGTGCTCACCCCAACCGAGTACACGCTCGGCACCGGTTTCTGGACCGCCATGGTCGCCCTACCTGTGGGATTCCTGTTCGGGCAGGACATGTCAATTCCTCGGCCGAACCAATGGCTGGTGCTGATCGTTCTCGTCATCATCGGTGGCGTCTTCGGTCACTCGATGATGAACTGGTCGCTGCAGCGCATTCCATTGTGGCTCGGCTCGACGCTGACCCTGCTCATTCCTGTGGTGTCGTCCCTCACTGCATGGGCCACCCTCGGAGAAGCGCTGTCAGTACCTCAGCTGCTTGCGATCGCTGTCGTCATCGGTGCGCTGGCGGTCATCGTGCTGTCGCAGCGAACGCCAACCCCAACCCCGCCGCCGACCGCTCCGCTAACCTCGGTGCCCGATCCGAGCGAACCCGTCGAGAGACCTGAGGGACAATGACCGACACCACCCCCACCATCCAGTACACGTACACCGATGAGGCGCCGGCGCTTGCGACGTTCTCGCTTCTGCCTGTGGTCCGCGCCTTTGCCGCTGCGGCCGGTGTCGAGGTGACGTCTCCCGACATCTCGCTCGCTGGCCGCATCATTGCCTCGTTCCCCGATCGCCTCTCACCTGAACAGCGGATACCGGATCACCTCGCACTGCTCGGCGAGATGACTCTGCTCCCCGGTGCCAACATCATCAAGTTGCCGAACATCTCGGCATCGCTACCTCAGTTGAAGGCCGCAATCGCCGAGCTGCAGGCCAAGGGCTATGACCTTCCCGATCACCCCGATGAGCCGAGTACCGATGCTGAGCGGGAGATCAGGGCTCGGTACGACCGGGTGAAAGGTTCGGCCGTGAACCCGGTGCTGCGCGAGGGCAACTCCGATCGTCGTGCGCCGCGGGCGGTCAAAGAGTACGCGCGGGCCCACCCTCACTCGATGGGCGCCTGGTCGCCCGACTCGACAACTCATGTCGCCACGATGGGCTCGTCTGACTTCCGGTCGAACGAGCTGTCGGTGACGATGCAGGACGACGACTCACTTCGTATTGAACACGTGGGCACAGACGGCACCGTGACCGTCTTGAAGCCATCGGTTCCGGTGCTCGCCGGTGAGGTCGTCGATGCCACGTTCATGGACGTTGCGGCCCTCCGCTCGTTCCTCGATGCGCAGATCGCCGATGCCAAGGCCTCCGGCATCCTCTTCTCGCTCCACATGAAGGCCACGATGATGAAGGTCTCCGACCCGATCATCTTCGGCCATGCGGTGCGCGCCTTCATTCCGGGCGTCTTCGACCGATTCGGTGGTGAACTGTCTGCGGCTGGCGCCGACCCCGACAACGGCCTCGGCTCGATTCTCTCGGCAGTTGCCTCACTTCCGGCAGATCGCCGTAGCGAAATCGAATCGGCGATCGCTGAGGAACTGGCTGCTGGTCCCGCGCTCGCCATGGTCGACTCCGACCGTGGCATCACCAACCTTCACGTACCGAGCGATGTGATCGTCGACGCGTCGATGCCCGCCATGATTCGTACCTCCGGCCAGATGTGGAACGCCGACGGCGAGACGCAGGACACCAAGGCCGTGATCCCCGACTCAAGCTATGCCGGGGTCTATCAGGCCGTCATCGATGACTGTCGCTCCAACGGTGCCTACGACCCGAAGTCGATGGGCTCAGTGCCGAACGTCGGCCTCATGGCCCAAAAGGCCGAAGAGTATGGATCACACGACAAGACCTTTGAGATTGCGGCTGCGGGCTCCGTCCGCGTCGTGAATGGCGCCGGCCACACCCTCATGAGCCATGACGTATCGGCCGGCGACATCTGGCGGATGTGCACGGTCAAGGACGCCCCGATTCGAGACTGGGTGAAGCTCGCCGTTTCACGCGCTCGGGCAACCGGTGCGCCTGCCGTGTTCTGGCTCGACGCTGAGCGCGCCCACGACCGCGAACTCATCGCCAAGGTGCGCACGTACCTTGCCGATCATGACACCGGCGGCCTTCAGATCGAGATCATGTCGCCCGTCGAAGCGACCACATTCTCGATCGAGCGCATCCGCCGGGGCCTCGACACGATTTCTGTGACCGGCAACGTGCTTCGCGACTATCTCACCGACCTGTTCCCGATCCTCGAGTTGGGGACGAGCGCCAAGATGCTGTCCATCGTTCCGCTCATGAACGGTGGTGGGCTCTTCGAGACCGGAGCCGGTGGCTCCGCCCCTAAGCACGTGCAACAGTTCCAGGCTGAGAATTATCTCCGCTGGGATTCACTCGGAGAGTTCCTCGCTCTTGCGGTGTCGTTCGAGCACCTGGCATCGGTCACCGGTGATCGGCGCGCCGGAATTCTCGCCGAAACACTCGATGCCGCAACTGGTTCAGTTCTCAACAACGACCGCAGCCCAGCCCGTCGGGTGGGTGGTCTCGACAACCGTGGAAGTCACTTCTACCTCGCTATGTACTGGGCCCAAGAGCTCGCCAGCCAAACCGAGGACGCTGAACTAGCCGGACGGTTCGCTCCCATCGCCGCCGCCCTCACCGGCGGTGAGGCGACGATCGTTGCCGAACTGGTGGCGGTGCAGGGGTCCCCGGTCGATGTCGGTGGCTACTACCAGCCAGACCCTGTGCTTGCGGCAGCGGCGATGCGACCCAGCGCCACCTTCAACGCTGCGCTCGAACTGATCTCGTGATCAGTCGGTCTGTTCGGCCACAAACACCGGGATGACTCGTCCGGTCGCTCCGGCCGACACCTCATACTCGGCGTACGTGGGGAACACCGCCACCGAGCGCTCCCACCACAGGTCTCGCTCGGTGCCCGTAACCTCGCGGACCGTGTAGGAGCGCGGCTCGGGGCCATCTTGGATCATCACGTCGGGATGGGTGAGCAAATTCGAGTACCACGCCGGGTTGTACGACGCGCCTCCCCGTGAGGCGACGAGCGCATATGAGCCATCGTGCTCTACGCGCATCAGCGCGATCTTTCTCACCGCTCCCGTTTGAGCGCCGCGCATCGTGACGATGATGACGGGGATGCCCGTCTCACGCAGCGTGTTGGCGCGGGTGCCACCGGAGGCCTCGTATTCAGCAACTTGGTTCGCAACCCACTCGATGGTGCTCGGAATGTATTCCCCGTCGATCGGCATGGGAGAGACCGTACCGGTTTACCCGACCGGAGTGACCGCTGAGCCGCCGCTCACGACGGCAACGACGTTGTCGGCTGCGAGTGTCGCCATGGCTGTTCGTGTCTCGATGGTCGCCGAC